>NZ_CP050265.1:2137500-2437500 GCF_011765465.1 Erythrobacter sp.
TCATCCCCACCTTCCTCCGGCTTATCACCGGCAGTTTCCTTAAAGTGCCCAACTGAATGATGGCAACTAAGGACGAGGGTTGCGCTCGTTGCGGGACTTAACCCAACATCTCACGACACGAGCTCACGACAGCCATGCAGCACCTGTCACTAGGTCCCCGAAGGGAAGGAGTCTGTCTCCAGAAACCGTCCTAGGATGTCAAAGGCTGGTAAGGTTCTGCGCGTTGCTTCGAATTAAACCACATGCTCCACCGCTTGTGCAGGCCCCCGTCAATTCCTTTGAGTTTTAATCTTGCGACCGTACTCCCCAGGCGGATAACTTAATGCGTTAGCTGCGCCACCCAAGCTCTATGAGCCCGGACAGCTAGTTATCATCGTTTACGGCGTGGACTACCAGGGTATCTAATCCTGTTTGCTCCCCACGCTTTCGCACCTCAGCGTCAATACCTGTCCAGCGAGTCGCCTTCGCCACTGGTGTTCTTCCGAATATCTACGAATTTCACCTCTACACTCGGAATTCCACTCGCCTCTCCAGGATTCTAGCTATCCAGTTTCAAGGGCAGTTCCGGGGTTGAGCCCGGGATTTCACCCCTGACTTAAATAGCCGCCTACGCGCGCTTTACGCCCAGTAATTCCGAACAACGCTAGCTCCCTCCGTATTACCGCGGCTGCTGGCACGGAGTTAGCCGGAGCTTATTCTCCCGGTACTGTCATTATCATCCCGGGTAAAAGAGCTTTACAACCCTAAGGCCTTCATCACTCACGCGGCATTGCTGGATCAGGCTTTCGCCCATTGTCCAATATTCCCCACTGCTGCCTCCCGTAGGAGTCTGGGCCGTGTCTCAGTCCCAGTGTGGCTGATCATCCTCTCAGACCAGCTATGGATCGTCGACTTGGTAGGCCGTTACCCCACCAACTATCTAATCCAACGCGGGCCCATCCAAAGGCGATAAATCTTTGGTCCGAAGACATTATCCGGTATTAGCTCAAATTTCTCTGAGTTATTCCGAACCTAAGGGCAGGTTCCCACGCGTTACGCACCCGTGCGCCACTAACCCCGAAGGGTTCGTTCGACTTGCATGTGTTAGGCATGCCGCCAGCGTTCGTTCTGAGCCAGGATCAAACTCTCAAGTTTGTGTCACACACCAATCAAGCACGGGGAAAACCCCGCCGACCCGACTGGCATGAGCTTCAAGGAGCCGATACCTGCACTGTCAAACGTAATGGATACGAATGGACATGCATCATCGCGACCAGACTGTGGAGCCTGGAAGGATGTGGCAATCGGCTTTAGGTTATCCAGCTACCGCGACCTTGAGCTTCGCGGGCTGGGCGCCGTCGCCCACATGTCCCTTCATCAAAAACCAACGATGTCAAAGAGCCGCCAAGACATTAAAAGCGGACAGCGATGGTTTCCCCGACTTTCACCGGGGGACCGGCTATCCGATTATGTTGGCGACCGATCGCTGCGGGGCCGGTTGAAAACCGTCAGCGCCGCGTCGGTGGAGCCCATCTAGGCGGGGTCTCGGATTCGGTCAACGCCTTTTTGCAATTTTATTTCGGTCCGGCGCATCTTTCGCAGATTTCCGCGGGTTTCGCGCCTCCCGGTCTCGGTAAGAAATGGGGCTGCCGCCTCGACTCTTCAAGCCGCATAGGCCCCGCCCGCCGACTCACGCGGGGTGAATCGCATCCGTCCCGCGCCGGGAAAGCCACCGGAAATGGCCGGAATCTTCACGTTTTCGCGCTAACTCGGCCCGATGAACGAGAATCGCCCCCTTCCCGAATCGAGCACCCGCGATTCGACGCGCGACCAGTCGCCCGCGCTTGATTCGGAAAGGGCCGCGGGTTTCGCCGCCCGTGTCCGCTCGGCCGTCGCATGGCGCTATGGCGGACAGGTGGCAGCCCAGGTCATCACGTGGAGCTCGACCATCCTCGTCGTGCGTCTGCTCGATCCGTCCGACTACGGCCTCTTCGCGATGAGCCAGGTGCTCGTGACAGCACTCGCCTTTATGAACGGCTATGGTTTCGCGACCTCGCTGATCCGCGCGGCCGAGGTCGCTCGGCGCGACATCGCGCAGGTCTTCGGCCTGTTGCTGCTGCTCAACGGCGCGCTCGCCGCTACGCTGCTTCTGATCGCGCCTTTCGCCGCAGCCTATTTCCGCGAGCCGCAGGTCGCCGAGATCCTGCGCGTCCAGATCGCGCTGTTCCTCGTCGTACCCTTCATCGCCCTGCCCGAAGCGATGCTGGCTCGCCGGCTCAAGTTCCGCCCGCAGGCGCTGGCGAGCATGGCGGGCGCGGTCACCGGGGCGAGCGTCGCGCTCCTTCTCGCGTGGCGGGGCTGGGGCGTGTGGGCGCTGGTCTATGCGCCGATCCTCGCCTTCGCCGCACGCGCGCTGGCGCTCAGCATCGCTGCGCCCGCCTACACCATCCCGACCTTCGATTTCCGCGGAGCGCGCGCGATCATCACTTTCGGCGGCGCGCTGACGCTGTGCCAGTTCTTCTGGATCATCCAGAGCCAGAGCGACGTCTTCATCGCGGGCCGCATCTTCAACACCCACGAACTCGGACTCTATTCCGAGGCGCTGTTCGTCGCGCTGATCGTATCGGGCCGCTTTCTGCCGCCAATCAACGAAGTCGCCTTTCCCGCCTATGCCGAATTGCATCACGCCGGAAAGCGGCTCGGCCCTTACTTCCTCCGGGTCCAGCGCACCGTCGCGCTGGTAGTCTTCCCGCTTTACATCGGTCTCGCCCTCACCGCACCCGAGGCTGTCGCCACCGTGTTCGGGGAGAAGTGGCTCGGCATGGCGCCGTTGCTGCAGGACCTTGCGCTGGCGATGCCGCTGCTTGCGCTGCACATCGTGTGCAGCCCGGCGACCAATGCGATGGGGCGCCCGCGCATCTATCTCTCCACCTCGATCCTCGGTGCAGCCTTCTTCGCGTCCTGCTTCCTCGTCGGGGTCGAATGGGGGCCGGAAGGACTGGCCCGCGCCTGGTGGGTCGCGACGCCTGCCCTTCTTGCCGCTACGCTGTCTCTGACCCTGCCTGCAGTGGGCCTTGCCCCGCTCGATCTCGCACGTGCGCTGCTGCCGCCTTTCGCCGCGAGCGGGGCGTTGGCGCTCGCCGTGTCGGGCGTGGGGGCGGTCCTGGCCGGGATTGCACCGGAGATGGAGCCCTGGTGGCGGCTCGCGGTCATGGTGCCGGTGGGCGGTGCGACCTATCTCGCCACGCTCCTGCTCGCCTGGCCGCAGGTCGTGCGCGATGCCTGGGCGATGCTCAGGGCCGCGCGGGAGGAAGCGGGCGAAACGCCTCCATCCGCTCCCGCATCCGTGCCAGTGCCTTCCGATCGAACGCAAACCATAGCGGGCTGAGCCGCGGCCGGAAGCGCGGCAGGTAGTCGCCATAGAGCGAGGCGAGTTCGCGCGGCAGGCCCGCCGGCCCCTCCCCCCGCATGATGTCGCTCACGATCCGGTTCTGGAAATGGCGCACCGAATAATTGACCATGCGCGCCGCCTGCTGGCGCAGTCCCCTCGCGTCGAGCGCGTTGGGCTCGCACCAGAAGCCCGCTTCGGCGACCGGCACGACGCGGACATTGCTCCAGCCGCTTTCCGGGCCGAGATCAGTGCAGGCGAGCGCCCGCACGAGGCCGTCCTCGCCGATGATGTCGTCGGGCAGGCGAATGCCGCGCTCGCGCATCCGTCGCACGAAATCGCCCGCAAGAGCATAGCAATCGCCGAACAGCCCGCTGTCGGCGGCAATGGAGCGGCGATAGGCTTCGACTCGCCGTCCGTTCATCGGCAGGCCCGAGGCGGCATTGGCGCGCGGGTCGGCAGCGAGCGCGCGGGCGAGCGCATCGACCGAGCCGGGAACGAGCTGCGCGTCGCCATCTACGAAGACGAACACGTCCGCCTCACGCGCCCCGTCCAGCACGAAGCGGTTCCAGCTCCGCGCCTTGCCGCCCTGTTCGTATTCGACCAGTTCGACACCTTCATGCGCGCGGACGATGTCGGCGGTGCGGTCGGTGGAGCCGTTCACCACCACCGTCACGGTCACTCCGGGCTCGCCCACCGGCAGGCTTGCAAGGCACGCGGCGATGCGCGCCTCTTCGTTATGGGCAAGCACCGTCACCTGGACACTTGAATGTTGCGCATCGGGCATCGTGATATCCCGTCTAGCAGCCGCGCGCGGCTTGCCAATCGCGCGGAGGGCGTCAGGCACGCAGGTGTGCCGGATTTGGGCGATCGCGCGGCTCATGGTAATCTCCTCGCCAAGGCGCCGCAGCGATCACCGCGCGAGCGCCCAGGATGGGACAGGATGCACTACCTATACAAGGGAGCGCTGGGCGTGGTCGCGGCGCTCGGCCTCGCCTTCACTGCCGCTTCGGCGGAAAGCCATGCGGTCGAACCGCCGCCACCGCCATTCGAACAGGGACCGATCGCGCCCGATTTCGGCGGGCCGGGGACCGATATCCTCGCGCTCGAGGAAGAACGCTTCGCCCGCTTCACCGTGCCGGTACTGATCGACGGGGCGGGCCCGTTCGATTTCATGATCGACACCGGCAGCGAGGCGACCGCGCTCACGCACGAGATCAATATCGGCCTCGCCCTGCCCCCGCAGGGAAGCGCGATTCTCGTCGGCATGGCGAGCCGGCGCGCGGTCGATCTCGTCGCGGTCGGCGCGCTGACGGTCGGCAGCCACACGGTGACCGACCTCACCTCGCCGCTGCTCCACCGCGCCCATGTCGGGGCGGACGGCATACTCGGGCTCGACACGCTGCAGGATTTCCGCGTCCTGATCGACTTCCGCGAAGAGACCATCGCGCTCGAGAACACGCGCGACGAGGAAGCCTCGCGCGGGGGGTTCGAGATCGTCGTGCGCGCGCGGCCGCGGCTCGGCCAGCTGCTCATCACCGATGCCGAGGTCGAAGGCGTGCGCGCCACGGTCATCATCGACACCGGCGCGCAGATGAGCCTCGCCAACACCGCCCTGCGCGACCGGCTGCGGGCCAAGCGGTCCGAGGAAGTCACCGCGACCGACGTCAACGGGGTCGACATCGTCGGCGAACTCGCGGTCGTGCGCGATCTCAAGATCGAGGGGCTGTCGCTCAAAGGCGTGCCGCTGACCTTCGCCGACCCGCCCGCTTTCGAGCAACTGGGCCTCAAGGACGAGCCGGTGATCTCGCTCGGGATGCAGCATCTCAAGATCTTCGACCGGGTGGCGATCGATTTCGCGAGCCAGCGCGTATTGTTCGACCTGCCGCGCGATGTCGCGCGCGCGCTCAGGCGGGCGCAGCGGGGGACGAGTTACCGGATGGGCCGCTAGGCCCGCTCGCGGCCGAGCGGGGTTGCGGCGCGGCGCGGCTGCGCCCACATTCGCCCAGCCGATGCCGCCCGACCATCCCTCTTCCTCCGACCCGCGCGAGATCGACGGCTGGCACCTGCTGCGGCGGTTCCTCCCCTATCTCTGGCCGAAGGACAAGCCGGGGCTGCGCTGGCGGATCGTCGGCGCGATGGTCTTCGTGCTGGCGGCGAAGGCGGTGGTGCTCGCCCTGCCGCTCGCCTTTTCGGGCGCAGTCGATGCGCTGAGCGAAGCGCAGGGCACGCGCGGCATGGAAGGCGCGGGCTTCGTCGCGCTGGCGCTGGTGCTCGCCTACGGGCTCGGGCGGTTTTCGTCGGTCCTGTTCGACAACCTGCGCAAGATGGTGTTCGAGCGCGTAGGCCAGACCGCGACCCAGACGTTGGCCGAGGACGTGTTCCACCGGCTCCACCAGCTGTCGCTGCGCTTCCACCTCGGGCGGCGCACGGGCGAGGTCACCAAGATCATCGAGCGCGGGACCAAGAGCATCGACATGATGCTCTATTTCCTGCTGTTCAACATCGCGCCCACCGCGATCGAACTGGTCGCGGTGGCGGTGATATTCTGGACCCTGTTCGGCTGGGAACTGGTGCTGGCGACCGCGATCACGGTCGTCACCTATGTCGCGGTCACCCGCTGGATCACCGAATGGCGCACCAAGCTCAGGCGCGAGATGAACGATCTCGACGGGCAGGCGCTCCACCGCGCGGTCGATTCGCTCCTCAATTATGAAACCGTGAAATATTTCGGCGCCGAGGCGCGCGAAGAGGAACGCTACGCCCGTTCGGCCCGCGCCTATGCGCGCGCGGCGGAAAAGTCCGAGAATTCGCTCGGAATGCTCAACATCGTGCAGGCTTTCATCACCAATGCGCTGATGGCCGGCGCTATGGCCTTCGTGGTGTGGCGCTGGAGCGAGGGCGCGCTCACGGTCGGCGATCTCACCGCGGTCAATATGTACCTGATGCAGCTCTTCCGCCCATTGGACCTGCTCGGCTGGGTCTATCGCACGATCCGGCAGGGCCTTGTCGACATGGGCGAGATGTTCCGGCTGGTCGATACCGAGATCGAGGTGAAGGATGTCCCCGGCGCCCCGGCTCTGATCGTCCGCGAACCTTCGATCCGGTTCGAGAACGTGACGTTCGGCTATGACGAGGGCCGCACGATCCTGCGCGACCTTTCCTTCGAAGTGCCCGCCGGGACCGCGACCGCGATCGTCGGGCCTTCGGGCGCGGGCAAAAGCACGATCGGGCGGCTGCTGTTCCGCTTTTACGACCCCACCTCGGGCCGCATCCTGATCGACGGGCAGGACATCGCGCAGGTGCAGCAGGCGAGCGTGCGCGCGGCGATCGGGATCGTCCCGCAGGACAGCGTGCTGTTCAACGACACGCTCGGTTACAACATCGCCTATGGCGCGCAAGGCGCCGACGAGGAGGCGGTGCGCGAGGCGGCGCGCGGGGCCGCGCTGACGGGGCTTATCGAGCGCCTGCCCGACGGGTTCGACACGCTGGTGGGCGAGCGCGGGCTCAAGCTGTCAGGCGGCGAGAAGCAGCGCGTCGCGATCGCCCGCACCCTCGTCAAGAACCCGCCGATCCTGCTGCTCGACGAGGCGACGAGCGCGCTCGACACCCGCACCGAGCAGGAAATCCTCGACACGCTTCACCGGATCGAGCGCGGGCGGACCACCATCGCCATTGCGCACCGCCTGTCGACCGTGGCCGACGCCGACCGCATCCTCGTGCTCGACCAGGGCGAGCTTGCCGAGGAAGGCGACCATGCCTCGCTGCTCGCCAGGGGCGGGCTCTACGCCGAGATGTGGGCGCAGCAGGCGAGCGAGCGCAGCGAGCGCGCCGAGGCGGCGGAGTAGCCTAGTCCGCGTCGCTGCCCGGCACGCCGCCCGCCATGTCGGGCGCGCGGCGCAGGCTCGGCGAGGAAAGGTCGAGCTCGCTCGCGCGGATCACCTCGACCTCGCCGCGCAGCGCGCGCACGTCCTCGATGAATGTCTCGGCATCGCCGACGATGACGATGGTCGCCTTGTCGGGGTCGACATAGGTCTTCGCCGCAAGGCTCGCGGCGCCCGGATCGACCCCGGCAAGGCGCTCGGCATAGGCGTTCGCTTCCTCGGCCGGGAGGCCCTGCTGGAGCAGGGTGGCGACGATCGCGTTGAAGCCGCCGCTGGTTTCGAGCGCGCGAGCATAGCCGCCCGACAGGAACAGCCGCCGCTTCTGCAGCAGGTCCTCGTCAAGCGGTTCGCTTCCCAGCCGCTCGAATTCGTTGAGGAAGATCTGCGCGACCTCGGCAGCGCTTTCGTTCTTGGTCTGCGCGCTCGCGGTCAGGATCGAATCGTCGGCCCGGTCGGCGAAGCCCGAATAGGCGCCGTAGGACAGTGACCGCTTGGTCCGCACTTCCTCGAACAGGCGCCCGCTCGACCCGCCGCCGAGAACGGAATTGGCGAGTTCGAGCGGGAAATAGTCGGGGTCGATCCGCGCCGGAGCGCGCACCGCGGCAAGCACCGCGGCCTGCCCCGCGCCCGGCAGGTCGACCACGATGGTGCGCACGCCGGGCGCTTCGCCTGCGGCTTCTGCGGGCAGCGGGCCGGGGCGCATATCCTGCCGCCAGTCTCCGAACATATCCTCTGCAAGCGCGATCGCACTCTGCGGGTCGATCCCGCCGCTGACGACGATCTTCATGCGGTCGGGATGGAAATAGACCTGGCGGTGGAGCAGCAGGGCGTTGCGGTCGATCTTCGCAAGGCTTTCCTCGGTCCCGTCGGGCTGGCTGCCATAGGGCGCATCGCCATACATCGCGGTGCGCAGGACATAGCGCGCGAGGCTGCCCGGTTCCTTCATCGCGACCTTGAGCCCCTCGATCGCGCGGTCGCGTTCGCGCGCGACCTTGTCCTCGGGATAGATCGCGCCCTTCACGATATGCGCCGCCAGCGCGCCCGCCTCGTCGAGATTGGCCGTGGGCGCGGTGAGCGAGAAGCTTGTCCCGTCCGAGCCCGCCCCGCCGCCGAAGGCCGCGCCGAGGCTTTCGAAGCGCGCGGCGATTTCCTCGGCGGTGTAATCATTGGTCCCCTTGTCGGCGAGGCTCGCGGCGAGCTGGGCAAGGCCGGCCAGTTCGCGCGGATCGGTCTTGCTGCCGCCCGGGAACAGCATAGAAATGGTCGCGATCGGCACCTCGCCGGTCTGCACCGCGACGACGGGGATGCCGTTCGAGAGTTCGGCTTCGACGATCTCGGGCTTGGCCACTTCGGGCGCAGGGCCGGGGCCGGGAGGCGCCATGCGCTCGCCCTCGGGCTTCACCTGCCGGATCTCGCCGGTCGCGGGCGGCAGGGTCCGGAAGGTCGGCATCGGGACCGGGTTGGCATAGGAGGCCGGGTCGGCCTCGCCGGAGGAATAGGTCACCGTCACGCGCTTCTGCGGGTCGAGATATTTCCTTGCGACGCGCATCACGTCCTCGGCGCTGACCGCGCCGATCGCGGCGAGCCGCTTGTCCGCAAAGCCCGGATCGCCCGAAGAGACCAACGCCTCTCCCAGTTCGAAGGCCCGGCCGCGGGCAGTCTCGCGGCGGCGCAGCGTGGAGGCGATGATCTCGTTCTTGGCCTCGGCGAGTTCGGCCTCGGTGACGGGCTCACTGCGCAGCTTTTCGAGTTCGGCATCGAGCGTCGCACCAGCCTGCTCGATCCGGTCGGGCCGGGCGATGGCATAGGCGCCGAGCGCGCCTGCCTCGCGGTAGGACTGGACGGTGGCGATCACCTGCACCGCCTCGCCGGTATTGACGAGCGCCTTGTCGAGCCGGCTGTTGTCGCCCGAGACGAGGATCGCCTCGAGCACTTCGAGCGGCGCGGCATCGGGATGGGTGACGGGCACGCCCTTCCAGATCCCGCCATAGACCGGCAGCGGGACATTGGGCGCGGTGGCATTGACGGTGCGCGGAGAGGTGCGTTCGGGCTCGCGCGTGTCGATGGCGAGCGGCACGGGGTTTGTGCGCGGCGGGATGTCGGCGAAATATTCGTCGACCAGCGCCTTCAGGTTAGCCAGTTCGAAATTGCCCGCCACGATCAGCGTCGCCGTATCCGGCCCGTAATAGGCTTCATAAAAGGCGCGCGCATCGTCGAGCGTGGCGCTGTCGAGATCCTCGATGCTGCCGATCCCGGGGCGGCGATGCGGCATCACGTCATAGGCGTTTTCGGGAAAGACGAAGCGCTGGAGGCGGCCATAGGGCGGCGCGAGGACGCGCTGGCGCAGTTCTTCCTTCACCACGCCGCGCTCGGTTTCGAACACTTCTTCATCGACAACGACCTTCGCCATGCGTTCGCGGTGGGTCCACAGCATGGTTTCGAGATAGGCCGCCGGGACCTGCTCGTAGTAATTGGTCCGGTCGATCCAGTTCGACGCGTTGCGCGTGCCCCCGATATCCGCGGTCAGCGAATAGATCATGTTGTAGGGCATATTCTCGGTCTTGCGGCTGAGGATATGCTCGAACAGGTGGGCGAAGCCGCTGCGGCCCTCGGGGTCGAGCTTGGAGCCGATGTCGTACCACAGCGACGTGGTGACCGTGCTGGTCGTCGCATCGGGAATGGCGATGACGCGCAGCCCGTTGTCCAGCGTCCACATCTCGTATTCGATCGCGGGCGCGCTGAGCGCGGCGGCGTCGTCCTGTGCGGAGGCGGGCGCGGCGACGGCGAAGGCGGCAAGCGCGGCGCTCGCCAGCATTGTGGTGCGGATCATGGACAGCTCCCCTGTGAAATAGTTGGGACCAGTAAAGCCTGCCCCGGCGCGCTGCTCAACCGCGAAGGGACGTGCGCCCTATCAACCGTCCATTCTCATCGACGCGCGTCATGCGAAAGCGCCTCGAGGATGCCGAGCGCCTCGACGCCCCGTTCCCAAGGCACGAAGAGGTGGTCGTGATGAAAGCCCGCGATCACGTTGCAGGCGATCCCCTTCGCCGCGAGCGCCGAGGACACGGCGGCGGTAAGGCCGACGCCTTCGAGATCGGAATGGACGGCAAGGGTGATGCGGGCGAAGAGCGGCTCGGCATCCTGCGTAGGCACGATAGCGGTCGTGCCTTCGGCTTCGTGTACCAGCGCGAAGGCATTGCCCGGCGCGGAGGCCCCGTCCTCGATCACGACGAAGACGAAGGACTTGTCGTCCAGTTCGGGCCGCATACCCGCCAGCATATCGGCACAGTCGCTGACGGGCCCTGCTCCGCTCACAGGATGTATTTCGACAGGTCCGAATTGCCCGCGAGGTCGGCGAGGCGCTCCCTCACGTAGCCCGCATCGACCGTGATCGTCTCGCCGACGTGCTCCTCGGCTTCGAAGCTGATTTCCTCGAGCAGCTTTTCCATCACCGTCTGGAGCCGCCGCGCGCCGATATTCTCGACGCTTTCGTTGACCTGGGCGGCAATGCGCGCGACTTCGCGAACCGCGTCGTCGGTGAAATCGAGCGTGACGTCCTCGGTCCCGATCAGGGCGCGGTATTGCTGCACGAGGTTGGCGCGGGTTTCCGACAGGATGCGGACGAAATCCTCTTCGGTCAGCGCGCGCAGGTTCACCCGGATCGGCAGGCGGCCCTGCAATTCGGGGAGCATATCGGAAGGCTTGGCGACGTGGAACGCGCCCGAGGCGATGAACAGCACGTGGTCGGTCTTCATCGGCCCGTGCTTGGTCGAGACGGTCGTCCCCTCGATCAGCGGCAGCAGGTCGCGCTGCACGCCTTCGCGGCTGACGCTGCCGCCGCGCACGTCGGAAACGGCGATCTTGTCGATCTCGTCGAGGAAGACGATCCCGTTGGTCTGTGCATTCTCGAGCGCGACGCGCGCGACATCGTCGTCGTCGAGCCGCTTGTCCGCTTCCTCGTCGACCAGCTTATCCCAGGCATCGGGCACGCGCAGCTTGCGCTTCTTGGTGGGGCGCTTGCCGAAAGCCTTACCCATCATGTCGGAGAGGTCGATCATCTGCATCGAGCCGCCCATGTTGCCCATGTCGAAAGGCATTCCGGGGGTCTCGGCGACCTCGATCTCGACCTCGACTTCGTTCATCGCGTTCTGCACGATGCGCTCGCGGAAGCTCTGGCGGGTGGCTTCGGACGCATTCTCACCGACGAGCGCGTTGAGCAGGCGCTCCATTGCAGCCTCGGATGCGGCTTCGCGCACGCTTTCGCGGCGGCGTTCCTTCTCCAGCCGGATCGCCTCTTCGACGAGATCGCGCGCGATCTGTTCGACATCGCGCCCGACATAGCCGACCTCGGTGAACTTCGTCGCCTCGACCTTGACGAAGGGCGCTTCGGCGAGCTTCGCCAGCCGCCGGCTGATCTCGGTCTTGCCGCAGCCGGTGGGGCCGATCATCAGGATGTTCTTGGGCGTCACCTCGTCGCGCAGGTCCGGGCCGAGCCGCTGGCGGCGCCAGCGATTGCGCAGTGCGACCGCGACTGCGCGCTTGGCTTCCTTCTGGCCGATGATGTGTTCATCGAGCGCGGCGACGATCGCCTTGGGAGTAAGATTGTCCATGTGTGCTTTCGGGGGTCCGCTCAGACCGTCTCGACGGTCACGTTGCCATTGGTGAAGACGCAGATGTCGGCTGCAACCGCCATCGCCTTCCTCGCGATCGCTTCGGGATCGTCCTCGTAATCGGACAGGGCCCGCGCGGCGGCGAGTGCGTAGTTGCCGCCCGACCCGATCGCCGCGATCCCGCCTTCGGGTTCGAGCACGTCGCCATTGCCGGTCAGCACCAGCAGCGCGTCCTTGTCCGCGACGATCATCAGCGCTTCGAGATTGCGCAGGTATTTGTCGGTGCGCCAGTCCTTGGCGAGTTCGACGGCGGCGCGCATCAGCTGGCCGGAATACTGCTCGAGCTTCTTTTCCAGCCGCTCGAACAGCGTGAACGCATCGGCGGTCGCACCTGCGAAGCCGGCGATCACCTTCTCGCCCTCACCGATCCGGCGGACCTTGCGGGCATTGGGCTTCATCACGGTGTTGCCCATGGAAACCTGCCCGTCGCCCGCGATGACTGTCCTTTCGCCGCGCTTGACGCCGACGATGGTGGTGCCGTGCCACTGGACGAGGCCGTGGCTGTCGCTCGAATTGCTCATGCCGCGCGATATGGGCGCTGCACGAGGGGGGTCAAGCCTAGCCTACGGCCCGCCCGGCCCACCCGGCCCGCCGCCCGGCATACCGGCGCCGCCCACGCGGCCGATATTCCCGAACAGGTCCTCGAGGAAGCCACGCTCGCGGCCGAGCGTCGGGGTCTTGTCGCCGTCGGGCCGCAGATAGACGACTTCGTCGATGCCGGAGCGATCGACCTCGGAGACATTGCCCGCCTCGTCGAAGCGCACGGCGAGCACGCTGTGCTGGCGGATGCGCGGACGCACGAAGGGTTTGCGCCCCGTCGTGCTCGACACGTAATACCAGGTCGGCTCGCCATAGGCGCTGGTGAAGGTCGGACGGCCGAGCGTGCCTTCGACCGAGCGCCGGTTGTCGATGCCGGGCTGGATCACCTCGGTCAGGATCGGGTCGCGGATGTAGCCGCGCGATTCGCGGATCGAGGAACAGCCGGCCAGCATCATCCCCGCCGCGAGCGCGACGAGCGCGATGCGTGCGAACCGCTGCGACCGATTATTGGTGTCCGCCCCCGCGAAGCTGCGCTCGATATCCAAGGTGACCGATTCCCGTCTGTTCTCGTGCGGCGCGCATGAGCACGCTCATTCCATCTCGCAAGGCGCTTTAGGCCCCGCAGGCGCGGCTGGCAACGCCGCAGGGCGAGGCAACCCCGCCATGCGCCGGAACCGCATTGCCTGCGCGAGGTTGAATCCGCACTGAACGCCTGCCACTTGGCGCACCGCCACGCTCCTGCCAGAAAGCCGCTCCATGCCGACCGAGGACAAACCCCGCCCGCTCGCCTTCCTCGCCAGGGTCTTCGGGACCGCCCCCGACCCGCGCGAGCGCATCCGCCCGCTGTGGCACCGCGTCATCGAACTGGCGCGCGAAAAGACCTTCTACTCCGATTGCAAGGTCGCCGACACGGTCGGGGGCCGCTTCGACCTCATCACCGCGGTCCTCAGCGTCGTCATCGTGCGCGTCGAGGCTTCGGAAATGCGCGCCGAAAGCGCCCTGCTCGCCGAATTGTTCGTCGAGGACATGGACGGCCAATTGCGCGAATTCGGGGTCAACGACGTCGTCGTGGGCAAGAAGGTGGGCAAGCTGATGAGCCTGCTCGGCGGGCGGCTCGGCGCCTATCGCGGCGCTCTGAACGACAAGGACCGCGAACGGCTGATCGCGGCGGTCGGGCGCAATGTCCAATTCGCCGAAGACGCCGACGAGGAGGCGGGCGCGGCCTGCGTCGCGGACAAGCTGCTCGCCCTGTCGGAGCGGTTGTCGCGCTTCAGCGACGAGGAACTGATCAAGGCGAGCGGAATCTGGTAAGGCGGCAAGGATGACCGACGCCCCCGAAATGTCCCGCCTCGTCAAGGCGCGCCCGCTGCCCGCCGGCCCCGTCGTGATCGAGGCCGACGCGGCCGAGCGCGAAGCGCTGGCGCGACGCTTCGGCCTAGGCGGGATCGATTCGCTGCGCGCCGAGGTCACGCTGGAAGAAAGGGCGAAAGCGATCCGCGCGAGCGGTGTGCTGAACGCCGCCGTGCAGCAGGTCTGCGCGATTTCGAACGAGAATTTCCCGGTGACGATCAGCGAGTCCTTCGACCTCAGCTTCGTCCCGGAGACCGCCCGCCCGGCGGGTGAGGAGGACGCGGTCGAGATCGAACTCGAACGCGAGGAACTCGACGAAATCGAATATGCGGGCGATGCCTTCGATCTCGGCGAGGCGGTGGCGCAGACACTGGGCCTCGCGATCGATCCCTATGCCGAAGGTCCGGGCGCCGAGGCCGCGCGGGCCGCAGCCGGGTTGACCGACGAGGACACGCCGAGCGGCCCCCTCGCCGAGGCGCTGGCGGCGCTCAAGAAGGACTAGCCCTTCTCTTCCTCGCCGCCTTTCGCGTGTTCGAGGATCATCAGCACCAGCCCTGCAAAGACCAGCCCGAACCCGGCGAGGTGGACCCAGCGGAAGGCTTCGCCGAGCAGGACATAGGAAAGGCCGAGCGCGGTCAGCGGCATGACCGACATCGCGCCCGCGGTCAGCGCGCCGGGCGCTTTCCTCACTCCGTTGTACCACAGCACCGGGGCGAGGCCGCCGGTCCCTGCGCCCCAGAACAGCAGCGCGTAAAGCGAACGCTCGGTCCCGCGCGAGAAATCGAACGGGGCGGGGTCGAAGACGAAGGCGAGCGCGACGAACAGCGGCGCGGCCAGCAGCGAGGCGGCGAGCGTCGCTTCCAATGAGGTGATCCCGTCCGACAGCTTGCGCGAAAGCAGCGTGTAGGCCGCCTCGAAACACACCGCGACGAGCACCAGCAGACCGCCCAGCAGCATGGCATCGCCGCCGCCCCCGCCGCTGCGGAAGAGGTTGATGACCACCACCCCCACCACCGCGAGCGCGAGCGCCCCGCCCTTGCGCCAGTTCATCGCCGCGCCGAAGAACACGACCGCCGCCGCCGCGGTGATCGCGGGTGAGGCGCTCATGATGGTCGAACCGATGACGCCTGTCGTCAGCCGCATCCCGAACAGCATGGTCGCGGTGAAGCCGACCATGCCGAAAGCGGCAATGGCCGCGATCACGCCCCAGTCGGAACGCTGGGTGTCGCGGTAACGGCTGGTCAGCGCGAGGACGAAAGGCGCGAGCACGATGCTGGCGATCACCATGCGAAGGCAGCTCGCGGTGAAGACCGGGTAATGCTCGCCGATGATCTTGGAGAGCGGCGTCGCGCTGCCGAACAGGCCCATCCCGGCGATAAGCTGGCCGATCGTGAGCGGCGAGGCGGAGGTGTTTTCGGGCGATGCCATGGCGTCACGGCATCAATGGGCGCGCGCCCCGAGCGTTCCGCAGGCGCTATGCCGCGCCCCGCCCTCTCAAGAGGATGCCGCGATCAGAATGGAATGTCGTCGTCGAGGTCGTCGTAGCCGCCCGAACCGCCGCCCGAGCCGCCCCCCGAACCGCCGCCGCCCTGGTTCCAGCCGCCACCGCCGCCGGCGGGCTGGCCGCCGGCACCGCGATCGCCGTAGCCCGCCCCGCCGCCGAAGCCGCCGCCCGAGCGACCGCCGCCGCCGCCGCCGCCCGGCGCACCGTCGAGCATGGTCATGACGGAGCCCGGCCCGCGCAGCACGACTTCGGTCGAATAGCGGTCATTGCCGTTCTGGTCCTGCCACTTGCGGGTCTGGAGCTGGCCCTCGAGATAGACCTTGCTGCCTTTCTTCAGGTAGCGTTCCGCCACCCCGGCGAGGCCTTCGTTGAAGATCGCGACAGAGTGCCATTCGGTGCGTTCCTGCCGCTCACCCGTGTTGCGGTCCTTCCACGTCTCGCTCGTCGCGACGCGCAGGTTGCAGACCTTGCCGCCGTTCTGGAACGTGCGCACTTCGGGGTCCGCCCCGAGATTGCCGATCAGCATGACCTTGTTGAGCGAACCCGCCATTTCGAAACGTCCTTCCCGTCAATTCATCCGCGCGGAGCACGAAGCCCGGCGATTCTCTCAAGCGTTAATAGGCCAGCGCGGCCCGGGACGCGAGGACGCGGGGCCGTTTTCCACTTCCGATATGGAGGTTTCTACCTAGACGGGTAGCGCAGGCGGCCGAGAAAGCGCGTCAGGCTCGGCAGTTCCCGGTCGCCGCCGGTGAGCTGCGCCTTGAACTTCTCGAACTTCATCACGCCCTCGATCCGCCGGTCGAGGAAGGCATAGGTGTCCTCCTTGCCCTCGCTGTCGTCGTTCACGAACACCGCGAGCGTCGCCGAATAGAGCCCGGCGAGGATCGCGCGCTTGGTGTAGTGGTTGTAATCGGTCGCCGTGTCTCCCGCGAGCCGCCACATCCGGTCGGCCGATTCCCAGCCGAGCCTCAGCGCGCGCGGCGCGTTCTGCGGCATCGCCATGATCGCAAGCGCGCGGCGCACCGCTTCGTCGATGTCGGCGACCTCCTCGAGCCGGAAGGCGACGAGCGTGCGGATGCGCTCGCGGATCTTGAGCCCGGCGAGCCGTTCGGCAGGCCATTCGGCTTCCATCGCCTTGTCGACAGAGCGGATCCACGCCTCGATCATCTGCATCGCCCGTCCGTTCGCGCTGTCCGCCGGGAAGGCGAGTTTCGCCACGTCGAGATCGGCCCCGGCCATTTCGGCGGCGGCTTCGAGCGCGGTGTCGTTCCACCCGTCGAACACCGCGGAGGCGGCGATGTCGGGGGCGAGCGCAATGGCAAGCTCGTCGAGCGTCATGTCGGCGAAGTCGGGCTGGTCGGTCATCGTGTCCATGTCAGAAGGAAGGCCCGTATTGCTGCTTGGTTCCCTCGCCTTCGCGCGCCTTGTCGGCGGCCTCGAACTCGGCCCGCATCAGCGAATTGCCGCGCTGCAGTTCCATGTAGTCGCGCGCCGAGCGGCCCGAATTGTCGTTGCGATCGGGATCGGCCCCCTGCGCGAGCAGGCGGCGGACCAACGGCACGTTACGCTGGTGGACCGCAGCGATCAGCGGGGTTTCGCCCTGGCTGTCGGCGACGTCGACCTGCGCGCCCTTTGAGATCAGTTCCTCGACCGCTTCGACTTCGCCCAGGGTGGTGGCGATCTGGAGCGGGGTCAGTCCCTTGTTGTCGCGGATATTGGGGTCCGCGCCGCGCTGGAGCAGGAACCTGACCCACAAGACGTCGCGGCGCGCCGCCGCGATGTGGAGCCCGGTCTCGCCCGTGGTGATGTCGCGCGCGTTGATCACGGTCGTGCCGGGCTCGTTGAGCATTTCGGTCACGACATCGCCGTCGCGGTCGCGCACGGCTTTCAGAAACTTGTAGCCTTCCGAATAGAACTGCGCCTGGACGGGCGGCGCGAACGCCGCGCCATGGCCCAGCCCGGCGGCGACACCGACGACGACGAGCGAACCCAGCGCGGCCCTCGCAATCCGCGCAGGGCTTCCTAACTTGCGCAAAACGGGTGCGAACACGCTTTTGTCCTTTCGCATTTCCTGCCACATTCCTTTCACGGGACCGGCGATCAGCCCCGGTGCATCGTCGCCAGTTAGCAGAGCATGAACCCACACGCCAAGACCTCCGCCCGATCCGTCATCGCGAGAACCTTCGCAGCCATGCTCGGCGTCGCCGCGCTCGTCGCCTGCGCGCCCGAGGCATCCGCGCCGCTCGACCCGCCGCTCGCGGGCTCGAGCATCGGCGGCCCGTTCGAGCTGGTGAACAGCGCCGGCGAGACGGTGCGGTGGGACGATTTCGCGGGCAAGTATCGCGTGGTCTATTTCGGCTTCGCCTATTGTCCCGACATCTGCCCGACCGATATGCAGCGCATCGCGCAAGGGATGAAGGCGCTGGAAGAGCGAGCGCCCGATCTCGCCGCCAAGGTCCAGCCGATCTTCATCACCGTCGATCCGGAACGCGACACGCCCGAAGTGGTGGGCGAATTCACCAGCGCCTTCTCGGACGACATCATCGGGCTCACCGGCACACCCGAACAGGTCGACGCCGCGCGCGATGCGTTCAAGGTATATGCCGAGAAGGGCGAGGCGACGCCCGATGGCGGCTACCTCGTCGACCATTCGGCGATCACCTACCTGTTCGGGCCCGATGGCGAGCCGCTCGCCACGCTCCCGACCGACCAGCCGGGCCGCGAGGGCGCCGCAGCCTTCGCCGCCGAGATCGAGAAATGGGCGAGCTGAGGGAGCGTTTCTGGGAGCTGCCGCTGGGCGAGCTCACGCGGCCCGAATGGGAAGCCCTGTGCGACGGCTGCGGCAAGTGCTGCCTGCACAAGATCGAGGATGCCGACACCGGCGAGATTTCCGACACGAATGTCGCCTGCAAGCTGCTCGACACCGGCACGGCGCGCTGCAGCGACTATCGCAACCGCAAGGCTTTCGTGCCCGACTGCCTGCGGCTGACCCTGTCGATCGTCGAGGACGTGCCGTGGCTGCCGTCGACCTGCGCCTATCGCCTGCGCGCGGCGGGGCGGCCCCTGCCCGGCTGGCACTATCTCGTCTGCGGCGACCGCGAGGCGGTGCACCGGGTCGGTGTATCGGTCGCAGGCCGGGTCGTGAGCGAGACCGAGGCAGGGCCGCTCGAACACCATATCGTCGAATGGCCCGCGCCCGACCTCGACGCGCTCGAGCCGCCGGTGCTGGCGGCAAGCGCGGAAAGACGCGGGGAAGGGGGATGATCGACTGGCTGCGCCGCGCCGCGATCGATCCGGAGATCGAACTGAACGGCGAGCGCGTGCCGATCGTCCTGCGCCAGCACGCTCGCGCCCGCCGCCTGACCCTGCGCCTCGCCCCCGACGGCAGCGAAGTGCGGCTTACCGTGCCGCACTGGGCTCCGCGCGCGCAGGCGATCGCCTTTGCCCATGCCCGCGCCGACTGGCTTGCCCAGCAGCACGCGAAGATCCCGCGCCGCATGACGCCCGGTCCCGGCACGGAGATCCTCCTGCGCGGCGCGCCGCTGCGGGTCGAGTGGGACGAGCGCGCGCCCCGCACCCCGCGCGCCACGGACGGAAACCTGCGCGTTGGCGGGTCGCTGTCCGGCCTCGAAGGACGGCTGAGGCGCTGGCTCGAACGCGAGGCGCTTGCGCTGTTCGAGGCCGATATGCGCGATTACTGCGCCGCCGCCGGGCTCGAGCCGGTCCCGGTCGCCCTGTCGCGCGCGCAGCGGCGCTGGGGGAGCTGTTCGGACCGCAGCCGCATCCGCATCAACTGGCGGCTGGTGCAGGCGCCCGATTTCGTCCGCCGCTCGGTCGTCGCGCACGAGGTCGCGCATCTCGTCCATTTCGACCATTCGCCCGCGTTCCACGCGCTGCTGGCGAATATCTACGAGGACGACATCGCCTCGGCCGACCGCTGGCTCAGGCAGCGCGGCCGTTCGCTCTACGCCGCTTTCGGCTGACACGCGCGATCCCTTAGAAACCCGTTAACCATGGGGCGCTAGGACAGCGGCCATGTTGGCACGGTTTTCCCTGCTCATCGCGGCCCTTTGCGGGCTTGCCCTGCCTGCCACCGCGCCGCCGGTGCTGGCCCAGGGCGCGTGCCCGCAGTGCGACCTGCCGCCCGGCTGCCGGGGCAAGGGCAACCAGAACGGCAATGGCCGGGGCAACCGGAACCGCAATTGCCAGCGTCTGTCGATCGAGATCGATTCGGACATTGATTTCGGCCGTGTCGTCATCATCGGCCGGGGCGAGGGCCGCGTCTTGCTCGACCTCGACACGGGCGAAAAGCGCCTGTTCGGCGATGTCGACGATCTCGGCGGGATGCCCGTCACGGGCCGCGCGATCGTCAGCGGCGCTCCCTTGGAGCCGATCAATGTCGCACTGCCCTTCGAGATCGAAATGGGCGGCCTGCTCGGCGGGCGGGCGCGGCTACGCGATTTCGTGACCTCGCTTCCCGCCATGCCGATGCTCGACGAGAACGGGCGGCTCGAGTTCTCCTTCTCCGCGACGCTGGTAGTCAGCGGGGAGGAACGCGCCGGCGGCGACCTGCGCGCGCGGGTTCCGATCAGCGTCACCTATCTCTAGGCGCGAGAATGAATTGGCGCGCCCAAGGGCGCAAGGAAACTGGCGCGTCCTGCGACAAGCCCCTATATTGCGGCCATGTTCTCCCGAATGCTCTCCAATTCGCGCTTCAACCCCAAGGCTGGCGCGGTGGATTTCTGGCACGAATTCACCAAGCCCAATCCCTATCGCTGGCCGATCCTCGCGCTGTCCTGCCTGCCGCTGGTCGTGATCTTCGTCTGGCTTTCTTCCGAGGTCCATTACAAGGAACCCGCGCGGCCCTCGATCACCTACATCACCACTCTCGATCCCGACCGGAGCGACGAGGAGATCATGGCCTCGAACCTCGAAAACCAGGAAATCAAGGACCTGCGCGCGGCGCGCGAAGAGGAAATCGCCGAGCGCAAGCGCGAACTCTACAAGGCGCTGGGGCGGGCGACGGGCATGGATGTCGACGAGATCGAACGCCAGGCCGAGGCCGAGCGTGCCGCCGAGAATGCGCGGGGCGGGGACGCCGAGCCCGCCAAAGCGAAACGAGCCGAAGGAACCGCACGATAGGCGCGCAGCCACCGGACGATGCCGCGTGGATGGCGGCTGCCGCGCGGCTCGCCATGCGCGCCCGTCCGCTGTGCCGACCCAATCCGGGCGTCGGCTCGCTGCTTGTTTCGGGCGAAGGCAAGGACACCCGCGTCCTCGCCCGCGGATGGACCCGTGAAGGCGGGCGCCCCCACGCCGAGGCGGTCGCGCTCGCCGGTTTCGCGGGGGGCGGCGCCGAGGGCGCGGCGCTTTACGTGACGCTCGAACCCTGCGCCCATGCCTCGCCGCGCGGCCCTGCCTGCTGCGACGTTGTCGCCGATGCCCGCCCGGCGCGCGTCGTCATCGGCCAGCGCGACCCCGACCCGCGCACCTCGGGCGAAGGCATCGCCCGGCTGGAGCGCGCAGGGATTGCAGTCACCGTTCTGGACGATACCGCATCGGCCGCAAGCCTTGCCGACTACCTCACCCTTCGCCGCGAAAACCGACCGCGCGTCACTCTCAAGCTCGCGATGTCGCTCGACGGCTGCATCGCGCTTGCCGACGGGACGAGCCGGTGGATCACCGGCGAAGCGGCGCGCGCCCATGTCCACGCGATGCGCGCGCGGCACGACGCGATCCTCGTCGGCGGGGGCACGTGGCGGGCCGACCGCCCGCGCCTCGACGTGCGCCTGCCCGGACTGGAGGACAGGAGCCCGCAGCGCCTCGTCCTTACTCGCGGGGTAAAGCCCGACGGCGTCACGGTCATCAACGAACCCGCCCGCATTACCGACCTCGAAGGGGTGCTGTCGGTCTATGTCGAAGGCGGCGCGGGGGCGGCTTCGGCCTTCCTCTCCGCCGATCTCGTCGACGAAATCCACCTCTACCGCGCGCCCATCGTGATCGGCGACGGGCTGCGCGCGGTGGAAGGCATCGGGCTCGGCAGTCTGGACGAGGCTCATGGCCGCTGGCGGCAGGTCGCGGCCTGCGAGCTTGGCAGCGACCGGTTCACCGCCTATCAGCGCATCCGCTAGCCAAGGAGAGCCCCGCCCCCATGTTCACCGGCATCGTCACCGCCATCGGCACGATCGAAAGCAGCGAGCAGCGCGGCGACCTGCGCGTGCGCATCGCCGCCCCGCTCGATCCCGAACGGATCGACATCGGCGCTTCGATCGCCTGTTCGGGCGTGTGCCTCACCGTCGTCGCGCGCGGCGGGGCGAAAGGCGATGCGTGGTTCGATGTCGATGTTTCGGGCGAAACCGTCTCGCGGACCGTGCCGGGGATGTGGGAAACGGGCCGCCGGCTCAATCTCGAACCTTCGCTGCGGCTGGGCGACGAACTGGGCGGGCATATCGTGACCGGCCATGTCGATTCGGTGGGCGAGGTGCGGACTTTCCAGAAGAAGGGCGATTCGTGGCTGGTCGCGATCCGCGCGCGGGCCGAGATGGCGCCCTTCATCGCGGCCAAGGGCTCGATCACGGTCGACGGCGTCTCGCTGACCGTGAACGATGTCCGCGACCTGTCCGACGGAACCTGCGATTTCGCGCTCAACATCATCCCCCACACCGCCGAGGTGACGACGCTCGGCAGCCTCGAGGAAGGCGCGCGCGTCAATCTCGAGATCGACGTGCTGGCGCGCTACCTCAAACGGATGCAGGGGCTCGCCGCCAGCTCGCGGTAAAACGGCCCGAACCCGCGGCACTCAGGAACACGAGGCGGGCAGCTCCCGTTGCGGGAACAAGCAACGAAACGGGAGAGCCGCCATGATCCTCGAAACCATCAAGACACCGGGCCTGTCGCACCTGTCCTATCTCGTCGGCGCGGGCGGGAAGGCGGCGGTGATCGACCCGCGCCGCGATTGCGAAATCTATCTCGAAAAGGCGCGCGCGGCCGGGCTGGAGATCACCCATATCCTCGAAACCCATCGCAACGAGGATCTCGTCTCGGGCTCGCCGATCCTTGCCGCCATGACCGGGGCGAAAGTGCTTCACGGCCCCAATCCCGAACGGCCCGTGGTCTTCGCCGAGACCGCGCGAGAGGGCGAGATCGTCGAGATCGGCCAGCTGCGGATCGAGGTGATCGAAACGCCGGGCCACACCGACGACCATCTCGCCTATGCCCTCCACGACAGCGCCTATCCCGATGGCGCGGTCGGCGTCTTCACGGGTGACGCGCTGTTCATCGGCGATGTCGGGCGGACCGACTTCTATCCCGACCGCAAGCGCGAGGTCGCGGGGCTGCTTTACGATTCGCTGCAGAAGCTGCTCGCCCTGGGCGACCAGGCAATCGTCTATCCGGCACACGGCGCAGGCTCGGTCTGCGGTTCGGGCATGGCCGAGCGCGAATTCTCGACCATCGGCCACGAACGCCGCAACAACCCGCGCCTGCAGTTCGAAAGCCGCGACGATTTCATCGCCTTCAAGATCGAGGAGCACCATTACCAGCCGCCCTATTTCCGCACGATGGAGCGGCTCAACATGGACGGGGCCGAGGCGCCGCCGCGCGTGCTGCGGCCGAAAGTCCTCTCGCTCGGCGAACTGCGCGAAGCGGGGTGCGACCACATTGTCGACGTGCGCGACCCGCTCGCCTTCGCCTCGGGTCATCTCGCCGGGGCGATGAGCCTTCCGACCGGCATGATCAGCGCCTTCGCCGGCTGGTTCATGGGCGAAGAGGAGCATATCGGCCTCGTCGCCTCGGACGCAGCGCAGCTGGCCGCGGCGATGGAGCATCTCGTGCGGATCGGGTTCGACCGGATCGCGGGCGGCCATGTCGGCGTGGTCCCTGCCGCTGCGAGCGGCGCGGATATGCGCACCATCCCGATGGTCCAGACCGAAACGGTCGAGCATCGGCTGGGCGAGGCCCGCGACGACTGGACCCTGCTCGACGTGCGCGACGCGGACGAACGGGCGAGCGGGGCGATCTCGGGATCGGAGCACCTCTATGTCGGCCAGCTCAACGAGGGCTGGCGCGACCTCGATCCCGATCGCCACTACACGCTGATGTGCGCGAGCGGGATGCGCGCGACGGTGGCGGCCGGCTGGCTCGCCTCTCGCGGGTTCGCCAGGCTCGACATCTATCTCGGCTCGATGGGCGCGTGGGCACAGGCCCACGGCTAGCGCAGTGCGTTGCGCCTAAAGCAGCGTCCCGCGCCGCCCGCGCGAGAGCGGCGGGAGATCGTCGAGCCTCTCGCGCCTGCCTTGCCGGTCGGCGCGGGCATTCGCCGCGAGGGCCAGCAGCGAGGCGCGCACGAGCTTTTCGACCACCGTCGCATGGAGCGGTTCGGCCAGTTCGAGCCCGGCAAGACCGTCCTCCGACCATGCCGCGCACACGACCTGCATCTCGATCCCTTCGATCCGCAGGCTGTAATGCCTTCCCGGCGTCAGCCGCCCCGCGCCGTCGCAGCGGAACAGGCAGCCGGTTTCGGAAATATTGCACAAGGTCCCGTGATACTCGCTCCCGTCGGTCCCTTTCAGCACGGCGGCCATGTTGATGTGACGCCGGCGCGCGGCGCGCCGCTCGGCCTGCGTCAGGTCTTCGTTGATGCCCATCTGCGCTCGATGCCTTCTCAATCCCGATCCGCGCGGCGTTCGAAGCCCGAGCGACGTTCGTACTTGCGGCGGTCGGTGCCCGAGCGGCGTTCGCCCTTGCGGCGATCGGGGCCATCGAAGGGTAATTGGGCCTTGCGGCGGTCGCCCTTGCGGCGGTCGCTGTCGGGCTCGTCGCAATCGGTCGGATTGGTGGCCATGTCGTCTCTCCCCGTGAACATTTGCGGTGCGACCCGGCCGGTATTCTTCCTGTCCCAAACCTAGGCTTGAGAACGTTCACAAGCCGTTAATTCCGTGTTTACGATGGGAAATCAAAGGCTTGTATAAATGCGCCAAGCCGCTCGGCGGGGAACGCTCCCACCGTTGTGGAATGGGACCGGCGGCCGCAGCGGTCGCCGGCAAATATGACTGAAAAGGATTGCGAAACCGCCGTCCCTAGCCGGTGACGGCGGCGATTGCCTCGACGAAGCGGTCGATATTGCCCATGGTCAGCCCGGCGACGTTGATGCGGCCCGACCCCGCCATGTAGATCGCGTGATCCTCCCGCAGGCGGGCGACCTGTTCCTTCGTCACCGGCAGCATCGAGAACAGCCCGTTCTGCGCGCCCAGCGGGGCAAGGTCGACGCTGCCCGCCATGCCGGCCGCGGCAAGCCGGTCGCGCACCTGCCGCATCCGCGCGCGCATCGCATCGAGTTCGTCCTGCCACATCTGCGTGAGTTCGGTGTCGCGCAGGATCAGCCGCACCGCCGCCGCGCCGTGATCGGGCGGCATGGACCAGCTCGCCCGTGCAAGCGCATTGGCATTGGAGAAGGCGGTATCGAGCGTCCCCTTGCCGTCCGAAAGGATGTAGAACGCCCCGACCCGGTCGCGATACATCCCGAAGTTCTTGTCGCAGCTATAGGCGATAAACGCCTCCGGCACGCGCGCAAGAACCGTGCGCAGGCCCGCCGCGTCCTCGTCCAGCCCGCGTCCGAGCCCCTGGTAGGCCGTGTCGATGATCGGGAAGGCACCTGAACTCTCGAACGCCTCGGCAATCGCTTCCCACTCCTCGCGCGAGTAGTCGATGCCCGTCGGATTGTGGCAGCAGCCGTGCAGCAGCACGCCTTCGTCCGCGCCCGCACCCCGGATCGCGCCCAGCACGGCGTCGAGATCGGCGGTCCCCTCTTCGCGGGCATGATCGAAGGGGGCGAGTTCGAGGCCGAGATCGCCGAGGATCTGAGCGTGGTTGGGCCAGCTCGGCACGCCCATGTGGAGCCGCGTCATCCCGGCCTTTTGTGCGAGCGCCGCGGCGAGGCGCACCGCGCCCGTCCCGCCTGGCGTCTGCATCCCGGCGATCCGCCCGCCCATCGTGGCGTCTTCGCCGAAGATCCACGGCATCAGGGCGTTGACGAAGCCCATGTCGCCTTCAGGCCCGAGATAGGACTTGCTGTCCTGCTCCTCGACCAGTTGCCGTTCGGCCGCCTTGATCGCGGCGAAGACCGGGGTCGCGCCGTCCTCTGTGCGATAGACGCCGACGCCGAGGTCGATCTTGTCGCCGCGCGGGTCTGCGGCATGGAGCTTGATCAGCGCGAGCAGCGCGTCGGGCGATTGGGGTTCGAGTCGGTCGAGCATGGCGCGGCTGTCCTGCCGCGCGCAGCGGCGCGCTGCAACCGCGAATCGCGTGTTTCGCGCGGTTTCGCTCCGTTCAGAAGGGCAGCCAGCGCTGCTTCTTGGAGAACTTCATGTAGCCCGCATTGACGCCGAGCCTGAGCCCCGCACCGACCCGGATCGGGATCAGCACGATGTCGCCCTTGCGCAGGTAACTCGCGGTCAGACCGCCGACGAAATAGGCTTGCCCCTCGCCCGCGGGGAAGCGTTCGAAAAGGTCTTCGGTGTCGAACAGGTTGTAGACGAGGACGAAGGTGTTGCCCGCATTGGCGCCCGCGTCGAACCCGATCGAGGGGCCGGTCCAGTAGACCTTGCGCGTGCCTTCGACCTTGTGATGCAGCGTGCCCGATCCGTAGCGCGCGCCGACGATGAAGGCGCCGCCCGCTTCGCGCCCGACGATATAGCCGTTGGGCTCGCCCTGTTTCCTGAGCAGATCCTCGATCAGCCCGGCGAGCCCTTCCGCGCCCTTGCCGAAGACACCCTCGGCCGCGCCGATAAGGTCGTCCTCGCCGTAAGTGTCGCTGGTGGCGGCCGCTGCGCCGGGCTCGGCCGCGGCGACATCGCCTGTCTCGGCCGGGACGGGATCGCGGACCCAGTCGGGCAGATCCTCGGCCGGCACGCCCTGCGCGGTGCCTTCGTCGGCGTATTCGGCGAATTCGTCGTCGAAACCGGGCGCGCGCGATGTCTCCACCTCGGTCGGCCCATCGGGCACCGGTCGAGGCTCGGATGGGGGTTGGGCAAGATCGGCGTCGATCGCCCCGCTTCCCGCAGGCTCGGCCGGGGCGGAATAGGCATCGTCGGGATCGAAGCTTTCGAGCGTGTCCTGCGCCGCGAGCGGAGCCGCGAGCCCGGCAAGGACAAGGGCAGACAGCAGGGCACAGAGCAGGGCGAACCGGGCACGCAATGCGGAGGGGTAATGCAGCGCCGGGGCGAATGCTCGACGAGCGGTCACAATGGGTCCAGTCATGGTGCAGCCCTCCATCTTGAGCCTTGCTTTGCGTGACGCCGCGCGCCCTTCCCGACCGCGGCTTGTCCGCCATTCCCTCGCGAGGCGGCAATCGAAGGGCGGTCAAGCGAATCGAAAACGCGACGAGGCGAATCGGCTATCGCATCGCGCCTGAACGCCCGGCGAACCGCGCGCGCCGATTTCCCGACGCTGCGCCGCGCGTCTGCTGCGCTCCCGCCCTCCTGCGACAGCGAACCGAGCGAAGCGCAGATGCGACCTTGAAGCGGAACGCCAGCCCGACTATAGCGCGCGGCTCGCAGCCGAGATTGCGTCGCGGAGACGTGGGTGAGTGGCTGAAACCAGTCCCCTGCTAAGGGACCATACCGTTTATAGCGGTATCGAGGGTTCGAATCCCTCCGTCTCCGCCAACGCATCCTGTCGTGTGATACCGGCATTTCTTCTGGTTCATCGCCTTCAGCCGTCGGGGCGCCTCGATGCTCGTCACGAGAGGCATCCTTCCGGGCTGCCCTATCGTTCAATCAGGGACGACAACGAACCGAAAGGAAGCGTGGCAGGTATTGCAGGTTCCCAAGGCTTTCAGCCGTTCCGCCCTGTACTGGTCGAGATCGCCTTCGGACAGGTGCTCCTCCATCGCCGCGAAAGATGTTCGTGTCGTCCGGCTCATCGCGCGAAAAGTTCCGGGCAATCGGTCCCGAAACCCTTCCGGAGGTTGGCTTTTACCCGGCCCATGCGCCCCTGCCGCGCGGGCCATCGCACCGATATCTCCTCGCAACTCGGCCTCATCGAGAGTTTCGATCGTTTCCAGAAAACCGCGCATCTGTCCAAGGGCGAATTGCATCTGTTCGGCATTCAAGGGCACGGCCTCGCGCGGATCGTTCGAGACGTGCTGCGCGTCGCCTTCGGACAAGCCACGTTCCGGAGGCTCGCCGCCGGGCTCCCAGGCGATGAATGCAAGAATGGCGGTCGCGATTGCCAGCAGCAGGACGATGGCATTGGAATGCGTTTTCGACATCTCTTCGCTCTGGCCTTGCCTTGCGGAGGTCCAACCGGAAGCCATCTGGCCCTTGCCGGACAGCCTAATGCGAAGCCCTGCCGGTGCGCAACACACGCTCGCCCCATAGCGCGCGGATTGCCCTGGCGAATTGACCGCACCTGCGCGGCGGGTCCGATGCTGCGGCTCGCAATGGCGCTGCCATGATCGGAACCTTCGGCCAAGCCGCAATCAGGAGAGGGCAGCCCGCCAGCGCTGCGACGAGCGAGCCTCTTCGACCCATTGCGAGCAGGGGGCCTTGGCCAGGGTCTTCTCCACGGCCTCGCCCATTGCGGTCGCGCCGCAGGTCACAACGGCGCCTTCCGGCCCGAGGAAAGCGGTAATCTCCTCTCTCGCGAGGGCGACGGCGTCCTGCATTTCGGCAATTGGGGCGGCCTT
Source organism: Erythrobacter sp. (assembly GCF_011765465.1). NCBI lineage: Bacteria > Pseudomonadati > Pseudomonadota > Alphaproteobacteria > Sphingomonadales > Erythrobacteraceae > Erythrobacter > Erythrobacter sp. The sequence goes on from NZ_CP050265.1 coordinate 2,165,501, forward strand.
CCGTTGAAATTCGCCTATCTGGTCTTCAGGCTTTCCCTGTGCCTCGTCGTGGCCTCGGGGCTGAGCATCTATTTCGCAAGGCGCAAAGCGAACGGGAAGCCGGCACCGCGCATGGCCGATGCCTGGCAGGGCGCCGTTTGGGGAACGCCCGCAATGCTCGCGCTCGCGCTCGCCGCATCCTTGCTCGGCCTTTCGGGTTCGGGCCTCGTGGCGCTGTTCTGGGCAGGTGTTGCGACCATGAGCGGCCTTGCTTCGGCTATTCGGTCCGGATCATCGAGACCTTGGGTTTGCCCGCGTCAGTCGATCAGCACGAAGGGGCCCCACGCCTCGGGACGGTCGGCGCCGGGAAGGCCGCTTTCGCCGCGCAGGCTGGCGATCGCTTCGGCAAGGGCTCGCGGCTTGTCGCCGTGTTCGCGGTAGCGCCGCAGGGTGTGGACCGCGACATAAGCGGCGACATCGTCGCGCACCTTCCAGTGGGTCGCAAGCAGGCTTCCCCCGCCGGCGAAGCGGAACGCGGCGACGAGGCCGGAGAAGGCCGTCGCCCCGCCCTCGAACCCGGCCGCACTGTCGCAGGCGGTCAGCAGAACCCAGTCTGCGGCAAGATCGAGCCGGGCGATCTCGCTCGCAGTCAGCAGGCCGTCGCGCGCCGCGCCGCTCTCGCCGCCGCCGCCGCCGCCACGCGCGAGGACCAGGGCCGGCTCGGCGATACCTTCGAGCTCGCCGCCGACGAGCCCGTGGGTCGCGAATAGCAGGATCCGCGCCTGCGACACCGCCGGATCGGCGAGGCGTGCCTCGCTCGCTTCATTGCCCAGGAACAGGCGCGTTTCCCCGCCCTCGTATTCGCGCGCGATCATGCGCGCCTCGCGTTCCGAGCCGGGCAGCGGCGGGAGCGCGGCGAGCCGCGCGAAATCCGCGCCCGAGCGGGCGAAATAGGCGGCCGGGGCAAGCACCGCGTCCTGCCTGCCCTGTCCATCCTCCAAGCGTCCGAACGGAGTCGGCGCGGCGAAGGCGACGAAGCCGCTCGCGCGGCGCTCGGGAACCGCCGCTGGCCGGTCGAACGAAGCCACGTTCGCAAGCGCGAAGCGGTCGGCGAGGAAGGCGGGCGCGGGCCCGTTGTCCAGCACCAGCACACCGAAAGGCAACGATGCGAGCGGACCTCCGGCAAGGATGCGCAGCGTATCGGCCTCGGCCAGAGCCGCGCGCTCGCCGGCAGGCAGAAGCGCCTCGGCCAGACGCGCGGACACGGCCGCGTCGAATTGCCCTGCGGCTGCCCCGTCGCGCACCGCCGCCGCGACCGCGACCAGCTCGGCGCGCGGCAGGGCGATGCGGTTCATCAGCACCTCGCCGGGCGTCACCAGCAGCGAATAGGCCCCGTCATAGGCCGGCGCGATCGCGAGCAGCGCTTCGCCCTCGCCCAGCCGCGCCCGGATCGCAGGGATAGTCACGCGATCCGCTTCGAGCAGTCGGCCGAGCGCCGCGTCCCGCCCCTTGAGCGCCGCGAAAGCCTCGTCCCGCACCCGCACCGCCTCGCCCAGCCGCGCGCGCGCCGCCGCGATCCCGCTCCCCGCCGCCAATGCCCGCAGCAGGGCACGGTCGGCCGCTTCGAGCGCGGCCTCGGCCTCCTGCAGCGCCTTGAGCGCGGCTGCGATGTCGCCGTCGCGCGCCGCCAGCCGCTCGGCCCGCAGGGCGCTCGCCTGCGCGATGCCCGAGCCGGTCGCGAGCGCGATTGCCTGCGCCAAGATGTCGGGCTCGTTCGCGGCGAGCGCGATCTCCATGATGAGATCGAGCGCCGCGCGCTCTTCGGCCTGCCACGCGCCCGAAGCGCGCACCCGTCCGGCTTCGAGGAAATAGAGCATGGCGCGCGCATCCGCCGCCGCGCCGCCCGGATCACCCGCCAGCGCGGCCTTCGCATAGGCATCGACCAGCACGGCGTGGCGCAGTGCGAAGGCGCCTGTGTCCTCGGTCTCGATCAGCCGCGCCCGGTCGCGCGCCGCGATCCGCGCGGCCTCCTCCACCTCACCCGCCCGCACCAGCGCGCGCACGAGGTCGGGGCCGATGCGCTTGGCGATCTCGGTGTCGACATCGCTCGCCGCCATTCGCGCATCGAGAGCGCGCAGCCGTTCGAGCGCCTCCGCCCCCCGCCCGAGCGCGAAGGCCCCTTGCGCGGCATAGCCCTGCGAACCGAGGCCGAAGGGGCTGCCCTCACCCTGGTATTTCGCAAAGATCGGCGCGGCCTCGTCGAACAGCGGGACCGCCTCGGCATAGCGTTCGCGCTGGTGCAGGATCGTGGCGAGCAGGTGGATGCCGTAGCCGAAGAAGAGGCTGTCCGCGCCCTCGTGCTCGCGCTTCAGCTCGAGCGATCGGACAAGGTAATCGGTCGCCTCGATCGGGCGCCCGCTGCGCGACAGGATGATCGCGAGCATTTCCAGCGCGCGGGCATAGCTCGGATGCGAAGGATCGACATGGGCCACCGCGCGCTCGACCGCGACGCGGGCCTCGGCCTCGGCCTCCTCCATCCTGCCAGCGCGGCGCAAGGTGCCTGCTAGCCCATAGACCGAAGCGATCGTGTCCGGATCGTTCGGCCCGAGGTATTGCTCGCGCGTGGCGAGGCTCGCGCGCTGGTAGTCGAGCGCTTCCTCGATCCGGCTCAATTGCAGCATGACCTGCGAGAGCGAGAATTCGAGATTGCTCTTGGAGACCGCCTCGCTGCGCCCGATTTCCTCCGGGCCGAGCGCATTGAAACTCGCCGTGTAGTCGCGATAGCCCTCCTCCAGCGCCGCGACCGCCGCATCCGCCTCGCCCGCCTGCGCGAGCAGCGTGCCGAGCAGCGCCACGCCCTCGGCGCGCACCGCGAGCGTATCGGGATCGTCCGCCGCGAGCCCGGCAAGCCCGGCTTCGACCGCCTCGCGCGCCGCATCGTTGCGGCCGAGATTGTAGAGCTGGGATGCGATGGGAATCGCGGCGCGCGCGATCGCGGGATGGTCGGGGTCGATCCGCCGCGCGGCCCGTTGCACGTCCTCCCACGCGGCGATGATCGCGGCCGCGCCTTCGGCATCGGGGGTGGTGGCGTTGAAGACCTGCGTCGCCCGGTCGATCAGGCGAGCGACCTCTGCTTCGGGATCGGGCACCTCGGAGGCTGCTCGCCCATTCTCCTGCGCCGCGAGCGCAGCGAGCGGCGCAGCCCCCGCCAGCGGCCCCGCCAACGCTAACGCCAGCGCGAGCGCCAACGCCGGCCCCATGCCGCGCCGCCCTGCGCGCTTCGCTCCATCCCCGTCCATCCTCGCAAACTCCCGCGGGTTTTCCGCGATGATAGGATCCCGTCAGTCGAACACGATGTAAAATTTCGACACTCGGGGGCCATCATTGGCGATCTCGATCCGGTGGCGCTGGGTGTAGAGCGGGGTCCAGCGGCATTCGACCGGATCCGCGCGCCCGTCGCACACTTGTCGGTCGGCCTGGTCGCGCACGGTGAGGCGCAGGTCCGGCCCCTTTGCGACCCTTAGGACGATCTGCGCCGCGCGCCCGCCGAGGAAGGTCTGTTCGAGCGTCGCACTTGCCCCCGGGTCCAGCGTGCCCGAGCGGTAGGCGGGACCGAGCGCGCGCCCGCGCATCGGCGGGGCGTCTTCGGGAAGCGCTTCGAGCCAGCGGGCGAGCCGTGCCTCGTCGGCCTCGCTCGCGGCTTCGGGAGCGATCCGCGCGAGCCGCTCGGCCGCCTCGGCCAGCGCGGGCCCGTCGTCCGCCGCCTCGGCGCGCTCGGCCGCCAGCAGCGTGCGGGCGAGGCGCGCGGCGCGGCTCTCGCTCGCGGCGGTGGGCGAACCGGGCGGAGGCGCGACGTCTGCCGGCGCGGTTGCGCAGGACGCCAGCGCCAGCCCGGCCAGCCCCGCCGCGATGAGGCGCGCCCCGATCATGCCCGCTCCGCCACGCGGAAAACCGCACCCGTCGGCCCGCCCTCGCGCGGCGGATCCAGCGTCAGGTCGAGTTCGTGCCGTTCCGCGATCGCGCGGGCGAGCGCAAGGCCGAGCCCGCTGCCCGGCGCCTCGCCCACGCGCCGCTTGCCGCGATAGAAGCGTTCGAAGATGCGCTCCGCTTCCGCAGGGTCGATGCCCGGGCCGTCATCGGCCACCACTAGCACCGGCCCGGGATCGAGCGTCACTTCGATCCGTCCCCCCTCGGGCACGTATTTGAGCGCGTTGTCGAGCATATTCGTCACCAGCCTGCTCAATTGCCGTTCGTCCCCCTCGATCACGACGCCCGGTTCCAGCCGCCATTCGAGTGCGATGCCCGCCTCCTCGGCGCTGCCGGCATAGAGCTCGCAGATCGCGCCGACCATATCGCCGAGATCGACCGGGCCAAGCCCGGTGCGATCGCCCCGCCGGGCCTTGCTCGCGGCGATGTCGAGCAGGGATTCGAGCGTCTGCACCAGCCTCCTGATCTCGCCCCGAGCCTCGACCAGCCGTTCGGCGACGATCGGTTCGGGCTGTGCCTCGAGCGCTTTCACCAGCCGGTTGTCGAGGTGCGAGAGCGGCGTGCGGATTTCGTGCGCGAGCTGTTCGGAAGTGTCGCGATAGGCTTCCATCAGGTCCCCCACCCGCGCCAGCGCGGCGGCGCTGTGGGCGGCGAGTTCGTCGATCTCGTCGCCCCCGCCGGGCCGCGCGGCGAGCAGGTCCCGGTCACCATGCGGCTCGCGGAAGGCGCGGTTGATCCGCCCGATCCGGCGTTGCAGCCCGGCAGCGGCGAAGCGGCCGACGAGCGCCACCAGCAGCACGAAAACCGCGCCCCCGGCGGCAAAGGAAAAGGCGATGCCCGAAAGCACCGGCGCGTCGATGTCGGCCGTGCGCGCGACGACGAGGCGAAGGTCGGGGCCAAGCTGAACCGCGCGCGCATAGCCCTTCGAGCCGGCTCCGATCGCGATCACCCCGCTTTCCGAAACGCGAGCGTCGAGGTCGGGCCAGGCGGCAAGATCGCCCGCTATCCGGCGCCCGCTGTCATCGGCGAGCAGGTAATGCGGCGCGCTGCCTTCGGCCGGGGTGAGCGCGATGCGATCGGCGATGCGCGCGGCCAGTTCCTCGCGCCCGCCGCTCGCGTAGATGTCGACGAGGCCGGCGAGATCGACATCGACTTCGGCCTCGGCGGCGGCTTCGAGCGTTGCCGCGACGGTCTGGTGGGTAAACCACCATAGGGCAGCGAGCAGCGCCAGAGACAGCGCCATCGCCGCGACCACCAGCCGGGTGAAGATCGACCGGCGCGCTTCGCTCATGGGCGGCGTTCGCCGCTCTGCGGCTTCGCGCGCCCGTCGAGCAGGCGGTAGCCCGAACCCCAGATCGTCTCGAGCGCGGGGCGGTCGAAACCGTCCTCGAGCTTGCGCCGCAGCCGGCCGATATTGACGTCGACGACATTGGTCTGCGGGTCGAAATCCATGTTCCAGACATCGCGCAGCAGCATTTCGCGAGTCACGATCTCGCCCGCGTTCTCCATGAAATAGCGGAACAATTCGAATTCCTTGGGGCTCAAGGCGATGTGGCGGTTGTCGCGGAACGCGGTGCGCGCCTTCACATGGCATTCGAACGCGCCATAGAGGATCACCGCCGAATGCTCGCGCCCGGTCGAGCGGCGATGCAGCGCGCGCAGGCGGGCGACCAGTTCCTCCGGCTCGAAGGGCTTGGCGAGGTAATCGTCCGCGCCGGTGTCGAGCCCGTCGGCGCGGTCGCTGGTGCGGCCGAGAGCGGAGAGGATCAGGATCGGCGTGCCGATGCCGCTTTCGCGCAGGCGCTTCGTGATGGTGAGCCCGTCGATGTCGCCCAGCATCCGGTCGAGAATGATGACGTCGAAGGCTTCCATCCCGGCGCGCAACAGGGCCGCGCTGCCATTGTCCTCCCACACCAGCACGTCGCCCGACGCGGCGAGGATTTCCGCCACCGCCGCGGCGCTCTTGGGGTCGTCCTCGACGTGGAGGATCCTAAGAGCCTGTCGTTCCATCCCGCCTCCCCGCTTTGCGAAAGCGTCCCGCCCCCGGCGTGCTGCCACCACTCGCGCGGGGGCGCAAGCGGCGGCGGGGCGCGCCGGGCGGCAGCGCGCGCGTCAGTCGAGGCTCTCGATCGAGACCCAGCCCTTGGTGCCGAAATTGTCCTCGGCCTCGATGAACAGGCCCTCGCGCCGCCCGGTCGGGGTCAGCGTCGTGCCCACGCCGAGGCTGCGCAGCGCCTTCGCTTCGGCGGAGGGCATTTCGAACAGGCTGGTGGCGACGCGGACGGTGGCGTATTCGGGCTCGGCGCTCGCAGCGGCCATGCGCGGGACCGAAGCGATCGTATCGCGCTGGGCGACGACATTGTTGAAAGCGATGACGAAGGCTTCGACCAGCATCCGCCCCTTCTTGTCGCGGGCATATCCGGCAGCGTCCGCGCCCGCATCCCACGCCGCCCCGCCGCCGAAGTCGATGGTCGATTTCCTGACCTCGCCCGAACCGGTGACGATGGTGAGCCCGTTGGCCGGGCTGAGCAGCTTGATGCCCGCGGCATAGCGCTTCTTCTTGCCGCCGAAGCCGCCGAACATCCCCAGCACGGCACCCGCGCCGGGCACGCTGGAGAGCACCGAACTCGCCGCGCCCGAGCGCACGAGCCCTTCCATCGCCGCGCTTTTGGCGAGCTCGATCGACTGGTCGACCTCCTCACTGGTCCCGGCGACGATGTTCATCAGGAAGTCCGCCGGCTCGCCGCCCGCTGCGCTGTGCGGCGTGAAGCAGCCGCTTTCGCTGGCGAGCGCATTGACGAGCGCGCGCGGGGAGCCGAGGCCGAATTCCGACCAGCCCTGGGTGTCGCCGTCGACCACAGCGATCGTGCCGAGGCTTTCGCTGCAGGTGACGAGTTCGACATCGTCGTCCTTGGCCTGGGCGGGCGGCGCGACAAGCGCTGCGGAAGCGGCGAGCGCGGCGATGAAGGTGCGGGGGAAAGTGCGGGTGAAGGTGTGCGTCATGGAATGTCCCTCCCTTGTGCTTGGGTGGGCCAAGGATGAAGCGGGCCCGCGCGCGCCCCCACACACATGGCCAGCCATCTTCATGACAAGACCTGTCATCCCATCGTTTCGGCGCGGCTCGGCTGTGGCGGCGCCGGGGAAGGTGACGAACCCGCCCATCACCCGCTCCACCTCGCGAATCGCATCGCGCCGTCCGGCAGGATTGCGCCGGGCCCCTGCGCCGCGCGCCGCGCGCCGCTGCGTGCCGGCCCGATCGTCTTGTTCGTCACGCTGTGCCGGCCCCAGGGGTCTTGCAGGAACCTCGGGCAGGCATGGCTCGGGCATTTTCATCTGTCCGTGACAAGCCGCGTCACGGGGATGACCAATCCGGTTAGGCAGGAGCCTCGCGAGGGGTGGGGCGCGGATCGTCGGCACGGCGGCCGCTGCAAGCGATGCGATAGCGGCCCAGCAGGGGCTCGCCCTTGTCGGCGGCGAGCATGGCGCATTCGGCGCGCGGTGCGACCAGCTCGCGGAACAGGCGGGTGAAGACCGCGCCATACCATGTGAAGAGGCTGGCGGGGGGCGCGGGGTCGTCGCCCGCATCCTTGCGGTCGATGGTGAAGCGCCAGCCGCCTTCCGGCGTGAACCGCCCCGCCCCGACGAAGGTCCACGCGTGCTTGCGGATCGCCGCCATGAGGAGCGGCGCGGCGAGCGCGGCGGGGAGCAGGCGCAGCAGCGCCTTCGCCGGGGCCGGGATGCGGTTGGCGATGATGTAGTCGGCTGTCGCCTCGCCCGAGGCTCGCGCAATTGCGTCGGCATCGCCGGGCCGGCAGCGCGCGATCGCCCGGTGCAGCGCGATCGCTTCGGCCTCGCGGATCATCCTTTCGCCGCTCGGCAGGCGCGCAATCCCCGCCTCGGCGAGGATCGCCGCGCCTACCTTCGCGCCCAATCGCTCCTCGATCACCCGCACCGTCTGGAGCACGGCGTTGGGACCGATCTCCGCCTCGCCGGGGGAAGGAGCGCGCGCCTCAGGCGTCATTTCCCGCCCCGACATCGAGCCGGTCGCGTTTGCGCTCTTCGGCGCGTTCTTTCATCTGCTTGCGCACCGCCTCTCGCCGGGCGGCGGCCTGCGCGGCCTTGTCGGCATTGGTCTGCCAGTCGGTCGCCGCATCCTCGGCCGCCGCGCGGCTTTTGTCGAACTGGAAATCGACCTTCTTCTGCGTCTGCGGCCCCCAGTAGCCCGCCTTGCCGAGGTCGTAGAAGGTCCGTTTGAAGCCGGCGCGCAGGAAGGCGTAGAGGCAGCCGAGCAGGTAACGCCGGCGGAAGCCCGTCCCGCGCCAGGGATAGTGGAACAGCGCCTTCTGCATATAAAAGCGGCGGTAGTTCTTCATCACGCCGTTGAGCAGCTCGCCGCGTTCCATCGCTGCGGGTTTCATGATCGGCGTGACGAAATTGTACTTGCTGAAATCGTGAATCTCGACCTGGTCCTTGATCTCCTCGAACAGCGGGGTGAAGGGCCAGGGCGTGTACATCGCCCAGTTCGCGAGGTCCGGCTGCCAGTCCCACGCCATGCGATACGTCTCTTCCAGCGTCTCGGGCGTTTCGTTGTCCAGCCCGACGATGAACTGGGCTTCCACGAAGATGTCGGCATCGCGCAGCAGCTTGATCGCCTGCTTGTTCTCCTCGACCTTGGTTTCCTTGTTGAAACGGTCGAGCTTCATCTGCGCGGCAGCTTCGGTGCCGAGGCTGACATGGACGAGGCCGGCCTTGCGGTAGAAGGGCAGGAGTTCCTTGTCGCGGTAGATGTCGGTGACGCGGGTGTTGATCCCCCACTTCACCTTGTCGGGCAGGCCGCGGTCGATCAGTTCCTGGCAGAACTCGATGAATTTCTTGCGGTTGATGGTCGGCTCCTCGTCCGCGAGGATGAAGAAGCCGACGCCGTGGTTCTCGTGCAGGTCCTCGATCTCGTCGACCACGTCCTTGGGACCGCGGATGCGGTAGTCGCGCCAGAACTTCCATTGCGAGCAGAACGAACAGGTGAAGGGGCAGCCGCGCGCAAGGTTGGGGATCGCGACCTTGGTGCCCAGCGGCAGGTAGATGTACTGGTCCCAGTCGAGGATGGTCCAGTCGGGCTTCAGGGTGCTCATGTCCTTGACCGTGTCGGCGGCGGGCGTGGCGACGATCTTGTCGCCGTCGCGGTAGGCGAGGCCCTTGATACCGCTGCGCTCGTCCTTCCAGTTGCCCCGCTCGATCGCGGAGAACAGCTCGACCGCAATCTCCTCGCCCTCGCCGCGCACGATGACATCGATATGCGGCGCTTCGGAAAGCACCTGCTTGTACATGAAGGTCGCGTGGACCCCGCCCAGCACCCGCACGGCTTTGGGCACGTTCAATGCCGCGATTTCGAGAACGCGTTCGGCGGCGTAGATCGAGGGGGTGATCGCGGTCGTGCCGACGACGTCGGGCTGGAGCGCGAGCATCCTCTCGCGCAATTCCTCGTCGCTGACCCCTTCGGTCATCGCGTCGATGAAGTGAATGTCGGTGAAGCCCGCGCGCTTGAGCGGACCCGTCAGGTAGGCGACCCATGCGGGCGGCCATGTCCCGGCGATCTCGGCCCCGCCCGAGCGGTAGTTTGGATGGACGAACAGAATACGCATGAGCCGACTCCCCCTTCTTGGATGTCGCCAAGGTGGGGGAGTCGCCGCGCGCGCGCTTTGTTCGAGATCAAAAAGGGCCGATCAGCCCTTCGCCGCGTGCTCGGCCCGCGCGATTTCGTGCAGCCAGTCGGCGTGGCGGGGGGCCTTCTTGGTCTGCGACCACTCTTCCAGCATCAGCGGCGCGACGCGGGCGAGTTCGGCGTATTGTTCGTCCGTCCCGATGTCGGCGGCGAGTTCGACGCGGTGGCCGTTGGGGTCGAAGAAGTAGATCGACTTGAAGATGCCGTGATGCGTGGGGCCGAGCACCTCGATGCCCTCGGCCTCGACATGGGCCTTGGCCGCGAGCAGCGCGTCCTCGTCCGGCACCTTGAAGGCGAGGTGCTGCACCCAGGCGGGCGTATTCTCGTCGCGGCCCATGTCCTTCTGGTTGGGCAGTTCGAAGAAGGCCAGCACGTTGCCGCCGCCTGCATCGAGGAAGACGTGCATATAGGGATCATATTCGCCGGTCGAAGGCACGTGATCCTCGGCGAAGGCGGTGGTGTAGCCCATGCCGAGCACGCGACCGTACCATTCGACCGTTTCCTTGGCGTCCCTGCAGCGATAGGCCGCGTGGTGGATGCCGCCCAATTTCACGGGATGCTCGCTCATTCGGCGGGCTCCTTCGCCCCCACGTCGAGCGCGCCGCGGCGGATCTGGTCGCGTTCCATGCTTTCGAACAGGGCCTTGAAATTGCCCTCGCCGAAGCCTTCGTCGCCCTTGCGCTGGATGAATTCGAAGAACACCGGCCCGACCTGCGCCTCGGCGAAGATCTGGAGCAGGAGGCGGGGCGAGCCGCCCTCGGTGGTGCCGTCGAGCAGGATGCCGCGCGCCTTCAGCGCCTCGACATCCTCGCCGTGCCCCGGCAGGCGTTCGTCGAGCATCTCGTAATAGGTTTCGGGCGGCGCCGTCATGAAGGGCACGCCGTATTCTTTCAGCCGGTCCCAGCAGGCCACGAGATCGTCGCAGATCAGCGCGATGTGCTGGATGCCCTCGCCGTTGAATTCGCGCAGGAATTCCTCGATCTGGCCCTTGCCGCCCTCGCCCTCTTCGTTGAGCGGGATGCGGATCTTGCCGTCGGGCGCGGTCAGCGCCTTCGACGTGAGGCCGGTATATTCGCCCTTGATGTCGAAGAAGCGGATCTCGCGGAAGTTGAACAGGCTTTCGTAATAATCGGCCCAGTACTTCATGCGGCCGGTGTAGACGTTGTGCGTGAGGTGATCGATCGTGTGGAAGCCCGCGCCTTCGGGATAGGGATCGACACCGGGCAGGTAATCGAAATCGATGTCGTAGATCGTCAGGCTCTTGCCCTCGGCCCCGGCATAGCGATCGACGAGGTAGAGGATCGCGCCGCCGATCCCGCGGATTGCGGGGATGCGCAGCTCCATCACGCCGGTTTCGACATGGACGGGTTCGGCGCCCTTTTCGATCAGGTGGTCATAGGCCGCCGCCGCATCGCGCACGCGGAAAGCCATGCCGCAGGCCGACGGGCCGTGCTCGCGCGCGAAATACCACGCCGCGCTGCGCGGCTCGTAATTGGCGATGAGGTTGATGCCGCCCTGCCGCCACAGGTGCACGTCCTTCGAACGGTGCTTGGCGACGCGCGTGAAGCCCATCGCCTCGAACACGGGTTCGAGCACGCCTTTCTCGGGCGCGCAGAACTCGACGAATTCGAAGCCGTCGAGACCGGCGGGGTTTTCGAACAGGTCGCCTTCGTGGACGGGGGCGTGCTTGGTCATGGGCGGGGCCTTCTTGCGGGGTGTGACAATATGGTTACAGTTGTAACTATCTACGCGATCGCCGCGGCATTGTCAAAGCCATCGAACCTCCGGCGATTGAAAGCGGCGCGTTCCCGGTGCAGTCTGGCGCGCAAAGGAGGAGCCCCATGATCCGCACGAAAGGCATCAACCACGTCGCGCTCGTCTGCCGCGACATGAAGGAGACGGTCCGCTTCTACACCGAGGTGCTGAAGATGCCGCTGTTCAAGACCGTGCAATTGCCCGACGGCGGCCAGCATTTCTTTTTCGATTGCGGCGGCGGGGCATCGGTCGCCTTCTTCTGGTGGAAGGACGCGCCGCCAGCCGCGCCCGGCATCGCGTCGGTCAGGAAGTTTCCTTTCGACGCGAAAACCGCGCACGGCTCGATGAACCACCTCGCTTTTCACATGGAAGAGGACGAACTCGAAGCCGCGCTCGAAAGGCTCGAAGAGGCGGGGGTCGAACACACCCACATGGTCTTCAACCACGACGACAGCCCGTCGGGCTATGCCAGGGAAATGCACGAGGGCGTCTTCGTGCGCTCGGTCTATTTCACCGATCCGGACGGCATATTGCTCGAATTCGCGGCGACGACGAAAAAGTTCGGGCCCGAGGACGTGGCCCATGAACCGGCGGGCGCAGCCGACGCGCGGGAGGACGCCTGATGCCCCGGCTGCGCGAGGTTCCCAAGGCCGAGGCCGAGGAAAAGACCGTCCTGCCGCTTTACGCCATGCTGTTCGGGGAGCGGGATCCGGTGGCCGAACCGGGCACGGCGACCGGCACGCCGGGCGACTGGTGGACCGTGTTCGCCAATTCGCCAGCAACGCTGAAACACGCGGCACAGGGCTTCGCCTATTACCGCTCGCCCGAGCGCAAACTCGACCCCGTGTTGCGTGAACTCGGCCAGACCTGGGCGGGCTGGGCGACGGGTTCGCAATTCGTCTTCTCGCAGCATTGCAAGTCCCTGCGCGGCCTCGCCGTGCCGGAGGAGAAGATCGAGGCGATCCCGACATGGCAGACATCGGACGTGTTCTCGGCGAAGGAGCGGCTGGTGCTCGCCTATGCCGACCGGCTGGTGTGCCATGCGGGGCGCGTGCCCGACGACTTGTTCGCGCAGGTGAAAGCCGAGTTCAGCGACGAGGAAATCCTCGAGCTGACCTACATCACCTGCCTCTACCAGATGCACGCGGTGATGAGCCGCGCGCTGCGGACCGAATTCGACGACCGCGACGATCCGATCACCGAAGTTCCCGCGCCCGAAGGCTTCGACGCGCTGGATTTCCTCGGCGGCGAACGGCGCTAGAAGCCCCCCGCTACAGGCCGGGCATCGGCGCGAGGCGGCCGATGGTGCGCCCGCGCTCGTCGGTTTCGAGCGCGAGCGTGTCGCCGAAAGGCTCGCCGCTTTCGAACAGCTCGCGGGTGGCCTCGTCCGTCATGTCGGCATTGCCGACGACCCGCTCACCCGCCGCGTTGCGCCCGATGAAGATCGCGTCGCTGCCCGACTTCCCATGGTTGATCGTGTAGGTCTCGACCGTCGCCCGCTCGCCCGGCTCCTTCGCCAGCGGGACGGCGTCCTGCGCCAGCGGCAATTTCTCGAAGCGGTCGCCCGCCGACCAGTCGGCCGGAGCGGTCGAATAGATGCCCGTCGCATACTTGCTCATCCAGCCGCCGTTCGCGCCGACCAGCGCGAAGGCGCCCGGATCGCGCCGCGCGCGCTCCACGGCTTCCGCGATGGCATGGGCGGAATAATTGTTCCCCGCCCCGCCGAAGAAGGGCAGGCCGCCCGTCAGCGTCAGACCGCGCGGATCGTCGATGCCGAGGCCGAAATGGTCGACCTGGTTGAACACGGGGATGGCGAAGCACGAATAGAAATCGATGTAGCCCATGTCCTCGATCCCCTTCCCCGCACGCGCGAGCGCCGCTTCGACGCTGGCGATGGAGGCGGGGGCGGCGGACAGGTCGGGGCGCTGCGAGAGCTTGAGTTCGGTCGATGCGGAAACGGCGTGGATATGGACCCACTTGTCCTCAGGCACGCCGAGTTCGCGCGCCAGCCCGGCGCTCGCGACGATGATCGCGGCGGCCTGGTTCACCTGGTCGCGCGCCACGGTCATGCGCGGATAGGGCTCGGCGACGATGCGGTTGCGCTCCGTCACGGTCGCCAGTTCCTCGGCGCTGCGGTGGACGGGCGCGGCGGCGTGAGGATTGGCGGCGGCGATGCGGGTGAAGGGCTCGAACAGCTTGCCGATGTCGAGCCGGTATTCCTCGAGGCTCTTGCCGAGCTTCGCCCGCCGTGCGTTTTCGGCCAGCGCATAGAGCGGGATCGCCCCGCTCGCGCCGTGGGCGAAGAGCGCGGGCTCCATCAGTTCCTCGATGCCGAAGCCCTGGTCCTCGTAGTCGCCGCCGATGTCCTCGGACCAGTCGGGCTTTTCGCCCTTGGCCGCGAGCGCAAGCACGGTCGAGATCGCTTCCGAGCCCACCACCACGGCGCAGCGCGAATCGCCCGCCGCGATGGCGCTGGCGAATTCGCCGACGAGCTGCTGGTTGGTCTGCCCGCCCGTCGTTGTGAGGATCTTGCGCGCCGGGTCCGCGCCGACGCGCTTGGCTATCGCGCCCGGAATGTTGTCGGGCGCGCCGAAAGGCGGCTCCTTGCCCGGGCGCGACATTTCGAAGGCGCGGATCGCGGCGAGCGTGTCGATGGCGTCTGCCACCTTGCCGCTCGCCCCGCTGTCCGCAATCGCCGCCGACAGCGCCCGTCCGGCGAGGTCCATGTAGTTGAGACCCTCGTAGCCGGGCTCTCCGACACGTTCGGAGAATTGCCCGACCCCGATGACGACGGGCGTGCTGTCGGCGATCATGCGGCTGTCCTCAGTTCATGAAGTCGTCGACGCGCTCGACGATGATGGCCGGAGCCATGCCGCCCGCCGCGCACATGGTGACGAGGCCGGTCTTGAGATCGCGGCGTTCGAGCTCGTCGATGATCGTGCCGATCAGGATCGAGCCCGTCGCCCCGATCGGGTGGCCCAATGCGATCGAGCCGCCGTTGACGTTGACCTTGTCCCAGTCGAGCCCGAGGTCGCGCACGAACTTGGCGGCGACGACCGCGAAAGCCTCGTTGATCTCGAACAGGTCGATGTCCTCGAGGGTCATGCCCGCCTTCTTGAGCACCTTCTTCGCCGCCGGGACCGGCGCGTTGAGCATCAGCGTCGGGTCATCGCCCATGTTCGCCGTGGCGACGATCCGGGCGCGCGGCTTCAGGCCATGCTTCTGGGCGTATTCCTTGGAGCAGACCAGCACGGCGGCCGCGCCGTCGACCACGCCCGAAGAATTGCCGGCATGGTGGAAATGCTCGATCTTGAGGTCCGGATATTTCTGGTTGATGAGGCTGCGGAAGGTCGTGCCGTTCTTGTCGAGCGGCACGTCGGCGATCTTGGTGAAGGCGGGCTCGAGCTTGGCGAGATCCTCCATCGTCGTCTGCGGGCGCGGATATTCCTCCTTGTCGAGGACCACGTTGCCGTCATCGTCCACCACCGGCACGACGGACTTGGCAAAGCGGCCTTCCGAAATCGCCTCGGCGGCGCGCTGCTGCGAGCGGTAGCCGACCTCGTCCAGCTCCTCGCGGGTGAAGCCCTCCATCGAGGCGATCGCGTCGCCGCAGATGCCCTGGTGCGACTGCGGGTGCACCTTCTGCAGCCGCTCGTTGTAGCTGCCCATCATCGGCGGCTTGAGCCCCGCCTGCATCTTCTCCTTCGACATGGCAGCGGTGAGGCTCATCATCTCGGTTCCGCCCGCGACGATGCAGTCCTCCATCCCGCTCATCACCTGCGCCGCGGCGAGGTTCACGGATGTGATCCCGCCCCCGCAGAACCGGTCGAGCGTCGTGCCGGACGAGGTGATGTCATAGCCCGCATCGAGCGCCGCCATGCGCCCGAGGTCGCCCGCCTGCATCCCGTCCTGCGTCGAGACCGACCAGATCACGTCGTCGACCGTGCTCGTGTCGAGCTTGTTGCGCTCGGCAATCGCCTTGAGCACGGTCGCGGCGAGGTGCTGCGGGTGCTGCTCGGCGAGCGCGCCCTTGCCCTGCTTGCCGATCCCGCGCGGGGTGCGCACTGCGTCGATGATGTAGGCTTCGCCCATGTCTCTGGTATCCTCTGCTTTTGCGGATTGCGGTTTATCGAAATCGCGGTTGACGTTTCCGTAAGGCCCCTGCACCACTCGCACAAGAATTCAGTTGCAATTCGAAACGCCGAAATTTGATAGGAGAGCAAATTGAGCGATACCGAAACCCCCGAAGTCCTCACGCAAGTCGACGACGGAGTCCTGATCGTCACGATCAACCGACCCGAGGCGAAAAACGCCATGTCCAAGGCCGCGGCCGAAGGCATCGCGGCCGCGATGGACCGGCTCGACAACGAGGACGACCTGCGCGTCGGCATCCTGACGGGCGCGGGCGGGACCTTCTGTTCGGGGATGGACCTGAAAGGCTTCCTGCGCGGCGAATCCCCCACGGTCGAAGGCCGCGGTTTCGGCGGCGTGGTGCAGGCCCCGCCGGCCAAGCCGCTGATCGCGGCGGTCGAGGGCTATGCGCTCGCAGGCGGGCTCGAACTGATGATCGCCTGCGACCTCGTCGTCGCCAATTCTGGCGCGAAATTCGGCATTCCCGAAGTCAAGCGCGGCCTCGTCGCGGCGGCGGGCGGCGTGATGATGCTGCCCGACCAGATCCCCGAACGGATCGCGATGGAACTCGCGCTGACGGGCGATTTCATCGATGCTAGCCGAGCCTACGAGCTCGGCCTCATCAACGAGGTGACCGACGGCTCCGCGCTCAACGCGGCCAAGGCGCTCGCCGCGCGGATCGCCGCCAACGGGCCGCTTGCCGTCAAGGTGTCGAAGCAGGTGATGAAGGAATCGCGCGGCTGGGCGATGGACGAACGCTACAAGAAGCAGGGCGAGCTGATCGCGCCGGTCTTCGTCTCCGAAGACGCGCGCGAAGGCGCCGCCGCCTTCGCCGAGAAGCGCAAGCCCAACTGGAAGGGTAAGTAAGAAAGTTTTGTATTTCGGTGCGCGCCATGCGGCGCGCGCCGAGCCGCCCGCTCCCTCCACCCTTCCACCCGGATTGTGCCCGGTGGGAACCAGGTGAAAGGGTGGAGGAAGCGGGTGGCACTGGGATCAAGAGGAGAGAGACAATGCCCGTCATCGACGTACCGCAGCCCGAATTCATGGAAGACGAGGAAATCTCGATCTTCGCCGACGCCGTGGGCAAGTTCTACGAACAGCACGCGCCCATGAAGCGCATCGAGAAATGGCGCGAGGACGGCCAGGTCGAACGCGAATTCTGGCGCGAGGCGGGCGCGGCCGGCCTGCTCGGCGTTTCCGTTCCGGAAGAATACGGCGGCCACGGCGGCGATTTCCGGCATGACATGGTGGTGATCGACCAGCAGGCCAAGCACGGGGTCGAAGGCTTCGCCGCCTCGCTCCACAACACGATCATCCTGCCCTATCTCGTGCGCCACGGGACCGAGGAGCAGAAGAAGAAATACCTCCCCCGTCTCGTCACCGGCGACCTCGTCAGCGCGATCGCGATGAGCGAACCCGATGCGGGCAGCGACCTTCAGAACATCAAGACGACGGCGCTGAAGGACGGCAACGGCTATCGCCTCAACGGGTCGAAGACCTGGATCTCGAACGGCCAGACCGCCGATTTCATCATCGTCGTCGCCAAGACCGACCCGAGTGAAGGCGCGAAGGGCATTTCGCTGATGCTGCTCGAGACCGAAGGGGCCGAAGGCTTCCAGCGGGGCAAGAAGCTCGACAAGATCGGGCTGGATGCGCAGGACACCTCCGAGCTGTTCTTCGACGATGTCTTCATTCCCTCCGACAACGTGCTCGGCGGGGTCGAGGGGCGCGGCTTCTACCAGCTGATGGGCGAGCTTCCGCAGGAACGCCTCGTGATCGCGATGGGCGCGATGACGGGCATCGAGAAGGCGCTCGAGGTGACGGTCGAATACGTCAAGAACCGCAAGGCTTTCGGCAAGACGATCTGGGATTTCCAGAACACCCAGTTCACCCTCGCCGACCTCAAGGCCCGCGGCACGGCGGCGCGGGTGTTCGTCAACGACTGTATCGCCAAGCTTTTGAAGGGCGAGCTCGACGTGCCGACCGCGAGCATGGCGAAATACTGGGTGACCGAGCTGCAATCGGAGGTCGTCGACAAGTGCCTCCAGTTCCACGGCGGGGCGGGCTACATCAACGACTACGCCATCGCCCGGATGTACCGCGACACCCGCATCGCGCGGATCTACGGCGGCTCGAACGAGATCATGAAGATGCTGATCGCGCGTTCTATGTAGTTTCGAAGGCCCATCCGGGCCTTCGTCCTCGGTGCTGTTCCGGGGCTTTCGCCCCGGGCACCTGCGGGGCGGCCGCGTGGCCTTGCGGCTGCTGCGCAGCCGGGTGGGGTGCGCTGGGCTTCGCGCGAGTTCCGCGCGGGCAGGAGCTCATTCGGCCTTGCGCTCCACCTGAGGGAGGTCACCTCATTCTCGGGGACTTAAGCTGGGAGCGCCGACCCGACGCCGAGAGGCGTCGCAAGGCCACGCGGCCGCGCCGCAGCGGGTCCGTAGCGAAGCGGAGGACGCATAGCGAGGACGCACCCACGGATGCGGGTGCGCAAACAAAAAACGCCCCGGTTTCCCGAGGCGTTTTTCGTTTGGCTTGCGCCGATCAGAACTTCGCGCGGAAGACCACGCCGTAGGTGCGCGGCTGCAGCGGGAAGGCCGAGCGCGAGTTCGCCGCGCCGCTTCCGCGCAGGGTGGTGTTGAAGGTCACGCCCCGCGTCACGTTGTCGGTGAGGTTGTTGACGAAGCCCTCGATCGCATAGGCCCCGTCGTTGAAGCGAAGCCCCGCGCGCAGGTTGATGAACTCGTTCCCGTCCTGCACGTCGGCGACGATCAGCGGCTGGTTGGCCGCGGCGGCCTGGACCTGCTGCTGGGTCGGGTTCGAGCCCGGCGGGAAGCTGGGCGGGACGATCGCCTGCGTCGAGGTGCGCTGGTCGCTTTCCAGCCGGATCTGGCCCGACAGGAAGAATTCCGCGCTGTCGCTGATCGGCTTCTCCCACAGCGCCCCGAACAGGCCGACGACCTGCGGCGCGTTGGTGAGATCGTAGCCGCACAGCGACACCACCTGCGGCGCCGTCTGGTCGCCCGCGCAATCCTCGGGATAGCTTGCCTCGAGCACGGTCGCCGCGATGTTGAAGGTCAGCTCGCGGTTCGGGCGGATGAGGCTTTCGATCTCGATCCCCTGCGTCTCCGCGATCGGCACGTTGAAGGTCTGGAACGCGGTGCCGGTGAATTCGAGCACCTGGAAGTTCGTGAATTCCTCGTAGAAGGCGGCGAGGTTGAACGTCACCGCGTTGTCGAGGAACCGCGTCTTCAGGCCGAATTCGATCGCATCGACCTCTTCCGACAGGAAGGTGGGGTCCGCCCCGTTCACCGCGGCGGTCGTGTCGAGGTTGATCCCGCCAGCCTTGTAGCCGTGGGTGAAGCTGCCGTAGACGTTCACCTCGGGGCTGAATTCATAGGCGGCGCGGATCGTGTAGATCAGCTCCTCGTCGCTGAAATCGGCCTGGAAGGTGCGCGGCAGGAACAGCGCGGGCAGGCCCGGCTGGGTCGCCTGCGGCAGGTCCGCGGGCGCGGTGAAGCCGAAGCAGCCGAGCTGCACGGCCGCGCCCTGCAGCGGCGCCGGAACGGCCCCGGCCCCGACCGAGCCGAGAATGGCCGGGCAGATCTGGTTGTCGACTGCGGTCTGGGTGAAACCGCCTTCCTTCTCCTCCCACGAATAGCGCGCGCCCAGCGTCAGCTCGAAGCCGTCGAACACCTCGAAGGTGTTGTGGGTGAAGAGCGAATAGCTCTGCGCGCTCTGCTGGAAGCGGTTGGTGTTATTGGTCCCCGCCGGGTTGACCCCGCCGCTCAGCGTCTGCAGCGGAGCGGCGCCGAACGCGCCGCCGGTCGGCACGAACAGCAGCGCGCCGACATTGGCGTCGTAGTCCTGCCCGAGGCTGAAGCTCACCGACTGGTCGATCTGCTCGTCCGAATAGAAGCCGCCGATGATGTAGTTGAGCTTGCCCTCGAAAGCCTCGCCCTGCAGGCGCAGTTCCGCGGTGATCGTCTCGAGCTCGAGGTCGACGAGATCGACATTGAAGATGTCGGCCGCGGTGAAGTCGGAATCGTAGGTCTCGTTGGAATCGAACTTGCGGTAGGACCCGATGAAGATGAGGTCCGCGCTGTCGCCGACCGGCATTTCGACCTCACCCATGATGCCCCAGTTGTCGATGTCGACGATCGGGGCGAAATTGGCCGAGGCGACCTGGTCGCTCAGCGCCTCGCGGAAAGTCCCGGCATCGAACGGGTTGGTGGCGACGGTCGGCTGGCCGTTGCCGCCGTTCGCGCCGAGCCCGACCGCGGCATAGGCGCCGCCCGTGACCAGCGGCGACTGGTAGAGCTCGATCGGGCTGCAGCAGCTCGAATTGCTCTTGGAATAGTCGCCGACGATGCGGCCGCGCACGCCGCCTTCGGTCTCGAAGCCCAGCTGCGCGCGGACCAGCCACTGGTCCTGGTCGTTGGAATCGTCGAACGGCGTGCCGGTCTCGTCCACGAGCGTCAGGAAGCCGTCGCGTTCGCGATAGGCGCCGGTCACGCGCAGCGCGAGCGAATCCTGCACGATCGGCACGTTGACCGCGCCCTGCAGGCTGACCTCGTCGTAATTGCCGTAGCCCGCATTCACGAAGCCGCCGAACTCGTAAAGGTCGGGACGCTTGGTTGTGATGTTGAGCGCACCCGCCGAGGTGTTGCGGCCGAAGGTCGTGCCCTGCGGCCCGCGCAGCACCTCCACCCGTTCGAGGTCGACCAGTTCGGCCAGCGCCACGCCCGGGCGCGACTGGTAAGTGCCGTCGATGAAGATGCCGACCGCGCTTTCGAAGCCGATATTGTTCGAGGTCGTGCCGATGCCGCGGATACGCAGCACGACCGATCCCGATGCGACCTGCGCGTTGGAAACGGTAAGGCTGGGGGCGACCGCGACGACTTCCTGGATGTTGTCGACGCCCTGGTTGTCGAGCTGCTGCGGCGAAACCGCGGTCACGGCGAGCGGAATGTCCTGCACGTCCTGCGCGCGGCGGGTGGCGGTCACGATGATGACGCCGTCATCCGCCTCGGGCGTTTCGGGCATCTCGGGCATTTCGGCGTCCTGCGCAAAGGCGGGTACGGCGAACGCACTGCTGGCCATGAGACCGGCAGCAAAAGCTGCAAGCTTACGTGTCATAGATTTCCTCTCCACAGATCCCAGCCGGGCCTTTTGACCTTTTCATCGGCTTTCGCGGAAGGGGAGACTATCAGCGCTTTTGCCGCTGCCAAGAGTCCGCGCGCGGCTTTTCGCGGAAACGGTGCAAAAATACAACAAATCGCGCTGCGGCGCAGCAATGCGTCGGCAAAGCCCGCAAAAGCCTAGGAATCTTGCAACATGATCAAGTGTTGCATCGAGGACACTGCAAAAAGCCTAGAAGCCGTAGCGTAAACCCGCCCACAGCGTGCGCGGCACGCCGAGATCGATCGCTCCGCCCGCATTGCGGGTGACGATCTCCTCGTCGGTCAGGTTCTCTCCGCGCAGCACGAGGGAAAATGCGCGCCAGAGCGGAATCTGCGCGAATGCATCGAGAGTCGTGGCGGCAGGAAGCACGTCGCTTTCCTGGTCGTCCTCGAATTGCCGCGCCGTATGGCGCAGCGTCGCGGCGAGCCGCCAGCCCGCCGCGGGCTCCCACGCAAGCGTCGCGGAGGCCGCGAAATCGGGCGTCTGGGGCGGGCGGTTGCCGTCCAGCGGGAGCGACGGTCCCTCGCCCGCGATAACGGCATCGGTGTAGGCGAGGCTGGCGTTCAGGCTCACCTGCCCCAGCGCGAGCGCGAGATTGCCCTCGATCCCCTGCGCCTCGATCGCGGGCAGGTTGCGGCGCTGGCGCAAGTTCGCCTCCAGCGTGACATTGGCGATGGCGTTCTCGACCCGGTTGTCGAACGCGGTGAGCGAGACTTGCAACGCCTCGCCCGCCTGCCAGTCGAGGCCGACCTCGAAGCCTTCGAGCCGCTCGTTCTCCAGCGCGGCATTGGCCTGCGTCACCACGGGGAAGACGACGAAGGGGCGGTAAAGCTCGTTCAAGGTGGGCAGGCGCAGCCCGGTATAGGCCGCCGCGCGCAGGCGCAGGCTATCCGATGCCGCATAGGCCGCGCCCGCGCGCCAGCTCAGCGTCCAGTCGGAGCGGTCCGGGGCGCGCGTTTCCTCGACCACCGCGCCCGAGGCATCGACCGCGCGGAAGAAACCGTCCGAAATCACCGTCCGGTCGGCGCGCAGGCCGCCGGTCAGCAGCAGGGGGCCGAGGCTCCAGTCGTCCTCGACGAACAGGCCGAGATTGGAATTGACCCCGCCCGCGCGCCGCCGCTCGCGCAGCGCGCCGGTGAAGGCGCTGTAGGCTTCCTCCTGCAATTCCCCGTCGGCGCGGCGGTAATCCACCCCGAGCCGCAGGGTGTGGTCCTCGCCCACGGGCGGGCGCAGCTCGAACTTGCCGCCGAGCCCGGTCGAAGGCGTGTTCCTCTGGTCGAGCACGCGGGTGAAGCGGCTGGAGGAAATGATGATATTGGAGAAATTGCGCGCCTGGACATAGGCGAGCGCATCGAAGGCCCACTCGCCCCGCCCGACCACGCGCAGGCTCGCATCCTGGCCCTCATTGGTCGAATCCGCGCCGTCGAAGCGCAGCGTGCGGCGGTCCTCGAAGACGTTGACGCGGGCCTGCAGCTCGATCCTGTCGCCCAGCGGCGCAACCCCGCGCAGGCCCGCCTGCCAGTTGTCGAAGGCGGCGCGCGCGCTGGCGGGAACGCGCTGGTCTTCGGGGGTCGTGAAAAAGCCCTTGCCCCGGTCCCAGCGCCCGCTCGCCACGGCGAAGCCCGCGCCGAGTTTGCGGGTCAGCACCGCGCTCGCCTCGGTCTCCGCCCGGTCGTTGACAGCGCCGCTGGCGAGCAGCGGGTCGAGCGTCGCCGGCCCCGCGCTTTCGAGTTCGATCGTGCCCGCGAGCGCGCCCGCCCCGAACGGCCCCGCCCCGCCGCCGCGCGTCACGCGGATTTGCGCAAGCGTTTCGGGCTGGATCGCGTTGAAGGGGATGTAGCCGAAAAAGGGATCGGCGATCGGCACGCCGTCCAAGAGCACCAGCGCGCGGCTCGTCGCGTTGCCGCCCAATGCGCGCAAGGTCGCGCCCTGCGCGGTCGGATTGGCCGAGCGGCTGTCCGAACGGCGGAACTGCTGGAAGCCCGCGACATCGCGCAGCACGTCCTCGATCCGGCCCGAGGCGGTGGAGACGATCCGTTCGCGCTCGATTTCGGTGACGGCATAGGCGCCCTGCGACGGGGCCTCGTCCAGCCCCTCGCCGGTGACGATGATGCGTTCGGGGTCGGGGCGGGCGGCCTCCTGCTCCTGCGCGGCGAGCGGCGCGGCGAGCGCGAAGGCGAGGGCGGGAAGGGATACGGCAAGCGGGCTGGTTTTCATGGCGCGCCGCCTAGCGGCTCGCGTCACCCGCGTCACCCGACAATCAGTTTCGTTTTGCAATCAAGGACTCGCATTTGCCGCCCGCCTGTGGTTTTATCGCAGGCAAGAGAGAAGAGAGAGGATCACCCAATGCCAGCCAGCCCCCCAGACGTAGACGTGCTGATCGTAGGCGCCGGCATTTCCGGCATCGGCATGGCCGCGCACATGGAAATGAAGGCGAAGCATCACTCCTACGCCATCGTCGAGCGGCGCGAGAATCTCGGCGGGACGTGGGACCTGTTCCGCTATCCCGGCATCCGTTCGGACAGCGATATGCACACCCTCGGCTTCGATTTCGAACCGTGGAAGCACGAAAAGTCGATCGCCGATGCGCCCGCGATCCTCGATTACCTGAACAAGATCGTCGATGAACGCGGCATCCGCCAGCACATCCGTTTCGGGCTCAAAGTGATCTCGGCCGATTTCCGCTCCGACGAGGCGCGCTGGCACGTCGAGATGGAGCGCGAGGACGGCAGCCGGGTGCAGATGACCGCGAACTGGCTCTACCTCGGCGCGGGTTATTACGACTACGACGATCCCTATGACGCGGGCTTCGATTTTTCGGAATACGAAGGCGAGGTGGTCCACCCGCAGTTCTGGCCCGAGGATCTCGACTATGCGGGCAAGAAGGTGCTGGTGGTCGGATCGGGCGCGACCGCGGTCACGATCGTGCCCTCGATGGCGGACACCGCGGCCAAGGTCACGATGCTCCAGCGCACGCCGACCTGGATGTTCGCGCGCCCCGCCAAGGACCGGATCGCGAACCTGTTGCGCAAGGTGCTTCCCGAGGAGATCGCCTACAAGATCACCCGGTTCAAGAACATCCATATGCAGGATCTCAGCTTCAAGACCGCGCGCGACAAGCCCGAAAAGGTCAGCGAGAACCTGCACAAGCGGATCGAGAAGGCGCTGGGCGAGGACTACAATCCCGAGGACTTCACCCCGCCCTACAACCCGTGGGAACAGCGCGTCTGCCTCGTGCCCGACAACGACCTGTTCAAGGCGATGAAGGCGGGCAAGGCCGAAATCGTCACCGGCCATATCGACCGCTTCGAGGCGAAGGGCGCGCGGCTCACCGACGGCACGCTGATCGAGGCCGACATCATCATCACCGCCACCGGCCTGCGCCTCGCCGTCGCGGGCAAGATCGCGGTCAGCCACGACGGCGAACCCGTCCAGTTCAACGAGCGGTTCTATTACAAGGGCTGTATGTTCTCGAACCTGCCCAACCTCGCGGTGGTGTTCGGATACCTCAACGCAAGCTGGACCCTGCGCGCCGACATCAATTCGGATTACATCTGCCGCGTCCTCAACACGCAGCGCGAGAAGGGCGCGGAAATAGTCACTCCCGTCCTCACCCCCGAGGCCGAGGCGCAAATCGAGGAAGACGACGTGTTCGACTTCTCGAGCGGCTACATCCAGCGCTCCAAGCACATCATGCCGCGGAACGCGGTGCGCTATCCCTGGCGGCTCAACCAGGATTACCTCGCCGACCGCAAGCAATTGAAGGAAAGCCCGGTCGAGGACGGCCTGCTCACCTTCACCCGCGCCGGTTCAAACGCGCGCAGCGCCGAAGAGCAGCTCGAAGCGGCGGAGTGAGCTCGGGATACAGGCCGTCGCTATGGCCGCGGGCAGCGCTGGCCGTGTTTCTGGTGCTGTTCACCGGGGCTATCGTCACGGGCATCATCCTCGCTGAGCCGCTCGATCGCTACCCATCGCCCCGCCTTGCGCTCGCAGACCTCGATGGCACCTATGTCTCCGCCGACTGCCCCTCCATCACGATCACGAACGGCCTCATGCGCGGGGGTGGGTTCGCCGTGCAGGGCGAACTGGACTATGTGAAGGGCGAGAACCTGCTCGTCACCGAGGGCGCGCTGCGTTTCCGGGAAACGCCCTCGGGGTGCTCGTTGGAGCGCGTATCGGGCGGCTGGTTCAACACCGTGAGCCGGATCGACGGTGCTCCGGCGGTCCAGATCCATACGAGCGGCTTTGCGGAGGACCGTTGGTTCGTCAAGTCGCGCTGACGAGGCGGGTCGGGGCCATCAGACCCTTTTGCTCGGCCCGAAACTCGCCTAACCATCCCCCCATGAACTCCCCCGAGAAGATCTGGACCGCAGGGCTCGTCGTCATCGGTGACGAAATCCTCTCCGGCCGCACCCACGACAAGAACATCGCCCAGGTCGCAAGCTGGCTTCAGGTGCAGGGCATCCGCCTTGCCGAGGTCCGCGTCGTGCCCGACGTGCAGGAGCGCATAGTCGAGGCGGTGAACGCGCTGCGCGAGGCCTACGACTACCTCTTCACCACCGGCGGGATCGGGCCGACCCATGATGACATCACGGTCGATGCCGTGGCCGAGGCGCTGGGCGTACCGGTCATCATCCATCCCGACGCGCGCGCGCTGCTCGAACGCTACTACGCCGACAAGGGCGGGCTCAACGAAGGGCGCCTGCGCATGGCGCGCGTTCCCGAAGGCTCCGACCTCATCCCCAACCGGATGTCGGGCGCGCCCGGCATCCGCCGGGGGAACGTCATCCTGATGGCGGGCGTGCCCCATATCACCGCGGGAATGCTCGACGCGCTCACTGGTGAACTCGAAGGCGGCGCGCCGCTTCTGTCCGAAACCATCGGCTGCTGGGTCGCCGAAAGCGAGATCGCGGGCCTCCTGCGCGAAGTCGAAAGCGCGCACGAGAATTGCCAGATCGGCTCCTACCCCTTCTTCCGCGAAGGGCGCGTGGGGGCCAATTTCGTGATCCGATCGACCGATGCGGAAGACCTCGCCTCCTGCGTCGACACCCTGTGCGACGGGCTCGCCACCTCGGGCTACGATTTCACGCCGGGCGGAATCTGACGGCGGACGGATTGACGCAGAGGATGGTGATGGCTACCACGCCCGCCATGCATCGGATCGTGACCAACCTCCACCGATATCGCAGCGCCCGCTGACGGCGCGCCTTCCCGCGCGCCTGCATGGCGTGCGATCAGCCTTCGATCTGGTCCACGGCTTGCCTTTCCACCGGGAGGGTAAAGCCAGTAGTTCTGGCAATCGGACTGTAAATCCGATCCCCGCGAGGGGGAGTGGAGCGTAACCACACCCTCCCACCATCTTTTCCAAACGCGCCCTTAACCTTCGCCGCGCTATCCCCCCGCGCGATGACGCGCGTATACATCACCATCGACACCGAGTATTCCTCGGGGCTCATGACTGGACCCTGCCCGGCCGACCGGGCGGAGAACTACGCGCGCTCGATCGCCTGCCTCACGCCCGAAGGCCCGGCGGGCATCACCCACAAGCTCAAACTGTTCGAACAATACGGCGTGCGCGCGGTGTTCTTCGTCGATCCCATGCCCGCGCTGCAATGGGGCGTCGCGGCGATCGAGGACATCCTCGCGCCGATCCTCGAAGCCGGGCAGGACGTGCAATTGCACTGCCACACCGAATGGCTCGCGATTGCGGGCGCAGGCGCGGGACACCCGCTCGCACGCGTCGGGACGGGCCGCAACATCATGGATTTCGCCTTCGAGGAGCAATGCGCGATCCTCGCCTGGGCGCGCGATACCCTGGTCGCCGCCGGAGCGCCGCCGCCCATCGCCTTTCGCGCGGGCAATTACGGCGCGAACGACGACACCTTGCGCGCGCTTCGCCAGATCGGCCTTGCCTACGACACCAGCCATTGCCCCGCCCTGCCCGGCGCAAGCGGCATTTCGCTCGGCCCCGAGGACCGCGACCCGGTCATGCACCACGGCGTGATCGAAGTGCCCGTCGGCAGCATCGGCACGCATAGCGGCGGCCAGCGCCATGCCCAGATCACCGCGCTGTCGCTGGACGAGATGACCAGCGCGATCCGCCACGCGCGCGGGTGCGGGCGTAGCTCCTTCACCCTCGTCACCCACTCCTTCGAGCTGATCAATCGCCGCCGCCTCGCGGTGAACCACATCGTCCGGCGCCGCTTCAACGCCCTGTGCCGCGAACTTGCCGCGATGCGCGGGGTCGAGACCGCCACCTATGCGGACAATCCGCCCGACATCGCCCCGCACGCCGCGCCGAGCGAGCCGCTGCCGGCCGACCCGCTGCGCACGGGGCTGCGCGTCGCCGAGCAATTCGTCTCGAACACGCTTTACGGCGCGCTCTGAGGGGGCGCGAAGATGAACGCGCCCGCCCGCTTCCCCGAGCAATCGCCGGCCCCGCAGGTGACACGCGTCGGGATCGACTTCACCATCGGCGCGCGCCGCCTCGTCTCGGTCCCGCGCGCGCTTTCGACCTGGCGCTTCGCCCTTGGCGACGTGCTGGCGGGGCCATCCGCGAGGCTCTCTCCGCCCGCTCCCGGCCCCGACGGATTGCGCGTGCTCTCGGCCCCGAGCGACGCGGTTCCCGCCATCCTCGCGCACTTCGCAGACCATCTCGTCGGTTCGCGGCAGGATTATCCGCGCCATTACATCGACATGGGGGAAGAAGGCGCGCCCGACTTCGCCGCCTACATGGCGCGCTTTTCGGGTAAGACCCGCTCGACGCTGCGGCGCAAGGCGAAGAAGCTCGCCGCCGAGCCGGGCGGATACGAGGTCAGCGAACACCGCAGCCCGGCCGAGGTCGAGCGCTTCCTCGACCTCGCCCTGCCGCTCTCGGCGCGGACCTATCAGGCGCGGCTGCTCGATGCCGGGCTGCCCGATACGCCCGAGGCGCGGCGCGCAATGCTGGAGGCGGCGGAGGACGGGCGGATGCGCGGCTTCCTGCTCCATGCGGGCGAGAGCCGCGCGCCGGTCGCCTACCTGTCGCTGCCGGTCGAGGGGCGCGTGCTGGTCTATGCCCATCTCGGCTACGACCCCGACTTCGCGCGGCTGTCGCCGGGCACGGTGCTGCAGATGGAGGCGCTCGAGCGGCTCTATGCCGAAGAGCGCTTCACCCATTTCGATTTCACCGAAGGCGACGGGGCGCACAAGGCGATGTTCGCCACGCACTCGGCGCCGTGCGCGAGCTTCGTGCTGCTGGCGCCGGGCATGGCGAACCGCGCGCTGCTGGCGGCGCGCGGCGGGTTCGATGCCGGGGTGGCGGGCGCGAAGGCGCTTGCCGCGCGCTCGGGCCTACTCGCCCGCGCGCGGGCCGGGCTGCGCGGCTGAATCGCTTTCTCGCTCGGCGGCAAGCCGGCGCTGTTCGCGCAGGCGGTCGAATCGCTGGATCATCGCGTCGCGTTCGGACGCGGGCTCGCCCGGCGGAGGGGCGAAGCGCAGGCGGACCCAGAGATAGAACAGGCCGATCAGCGCAAAGGCCGAGGCGACAGCAGCCCCGATTTTCAGGTCGAACGCCAGCACCATCGCCAGAGCGCCAAGCGCGAAGCCGATTACCAGCCATTTGGGGTCGAACGCGAAGTCCGACGTCGAAGACGGCAAGGGCATAAGGCAGGGGTGTCCTTTGGAGAGGGGACAGGAAACGCGCGCGGCCGCCTTTGCGGCGTGTCCGTGTGCGTCCTTGATATATGTGGGCTTATTCGAGCGGGTTGCAAGACGGTAAATGGCACGCCGCGGGGTAATCGCGGAGGAATCGTGCGCCGCCGCGCATTTACGGGAAAGCCTTGCAGGCCCTGTCTTGCGCCGTGCCGTGAAAGGCGCGCATCGGGGCCCGCGGCGGCTCTAATGGGGGCGCGATTCGCGCCGGCAGTCCAGGATCAGGCTTCGCGGCGCTTCATGCGCTCTTCCTGCGCGGCGTGGCGCGCGGTTTCGCGTTCGCGCTCGCGGCGGTTCTCGCGGGCGGCGCGTTCGGCCCGGTCGTAGTTGGCGCGGCTTGCGGTCTCGGTGCGCACGGTTGCCCACGCCATAGCCAGGAACAGACACACCGCACCGATCACCGGCGCGAGACGCGTGTCGAGCAGGAAACTGAGCGCAAAACCGATCGCGGCCAGCGCGGCGACAATCCATGCAAAGATCTTCATCGAAAACTCCTTCGATGAATCAATGCGTTGGACGCGCAATATTTCCGAAGGAGCGGATGCAGACCCCGCAAGCCGCACCGCGCGCAGGACAAGCCGCGGCTGCGGGTGTTGGAAATATCCGGTCGCAAGTGGGAAATCGCGCCGGATCCAACAGGATTTTCGCAAAATCGCCAGGGGGTATGACCGACGCGAACTATGCCGCCGCCCGAAAGCGTGCAGAGCCGTCCATCAGGATGAGGGAAAGGCCGCCCGCAGCGAAGCGGCAGGCCGACAAGAATACACCGCGTGAGCGAGGAGGGGCGGGCGCCGATGCGCCCGCCCACCCATCAGATTACGCCCCTTCGACCTCGGCGAGGTCGAGCTTGAGGCCCGGGCCCATGGTCGAGGTGACCGAGACCTTCTTGACATACTTGCCCTTGGCGCCCGACGGCTTGGCCTTGACCACGGCATCGGTCAGCGCCTTGAAGTTCGCCTTGAGGTCGGCATCGTCGAAGGAGAGCTTGCCGATCCCGGAATGGATGATGCCCTGCTTCTCGACGCGGAATTCGACCTGGCCGCCCTTGGCGTCCTTGACCGCCTGCTCGACGTTCGGGGTGACCGTGCCGAGCTTCGGGTTCGGCATCAGGCCCTTGGGGCCGAGCAGCTTGCCGAGCCGGCCGACCACGCCCATCATGTCGGGCGTGGCGATGACGCGGTCATAGTCGACATTGCCGTTCTGCATATCTTCCATGAGGTCTTCCGCCCCCACCTTGTCGGCCCCGGCGGCGAGCGCCTTTTCGGCGTTGTCGCCGCGCGCGAAGACCGCGACGCGGGCGGTCTTGCCCGTGCCCGAGGGCAGCGAGACCATGCCGCGCACCATCTGGTCGGCGTGGCGCGGGTCGACGCCGAGGTTCATCGAAACCTCGACCGTCTCGTCGAACTTAGCCTTGTGTTCGCGCAGGACGCCCAGGGCTTCCTCGAAGGTGTAGAGCTTCTCGCGGTCGATTTCAGCGAGGGTCTTCTGCTTTTTCGTCATCGTCGCCATTGGTTCAGCCCTCCACCACGTCGAGGCCCATCGAGCGCGCGGAGCCCTCGATGATCTTCATGGCCTGGTCGATGTCGTTCGCGTTGAGATCGGCCATCTTGGCCTCGGCGATTTCCTTGATCTGGCTCGCCTTGATCGTGCCCGCGCTGACCTTGCCCGGCTCCTTGGAACCCGACTTCAGCTTGGCCGCCTTCTTGAGATAGAAGCTCGCCGGCGGGGTCTTGGTCGTGAAGGTGAACGAACGGTCGGCATAGACGGTGATGACCGTCGGGATCGGCGCGTTCTTTTCAAGGTCCTGCGTCGCGGCGTTGAACGCCTTGCAGAATTCCATGATGTTTACGCCGCGCTGACCCAGGGCCGGGCCGATGGGCGGCGAGGGGTTGGCGGTGCCCGCGGGCACCTGCAGCTTGATATAGCCTTCGATCTTCTTGGCCATGAGGCCACTCCTTTCGCACTGTCGAGCGCGCGCCCCCGCGAAAGGGACGGTCATGCGCTCTCATGTTAAGCGGTCCGGCGCCGCCCAAGTGCATGGCGGCTCCCGCACGGATTCGCCCCCGAAGGGGACGGAGCGCGCCACATAGCCGCTTCGCCGCGGATTGCAAGCCGCACGCCGCTGCGATCCGGGGTGACGGGCGCAGAGCGGGCCGGAGTTAACGAGGCTTTCACGCTCGCCATGCGATATGTTGTATCGCCTTGATGGAAGCAGGGAGGGTCGCGTTTCCATGTCGTTCATCGACATCGCCCCGCCGCATCCCGCAGCGCCTCTCGGCGCGCGGGACCCGGAGCGGCTCGTCCATGCTCTCGGTGCGGAGCCGCTGCTGACCCGCGCCGCGCTGGCCGAGGCGGCGGCGCGCCTGCCCGAAAGCATGATCGAGCGGCGCGTCCATGATGCCGCCGATGGCGCGGGCTTCCGCGTGCTCCCCCCGCTCGCGGATCTTGCGCAATGCCTTGGCGAAGGCGGCCCGCACCGCGCCTGGGTGATGCTGAAGGGGCTGGAAAGCCTGCCCGAATACGCTTCCCTGTTCGCGCGCTGCCTTGCCGTCCTTCCTCCTGCAATCCTCTCCGCGGCCGGGCCGGTGCGCGACGTTAGGGCCTTCGTCTTCCTGTCGGCCCCACATACCCGCACGCCGCTCCATTTCGATGCCGAATACAACGTGCTCTTCCACCTCGAGGGCACAAAGACCTTCACCACCTTCCCGCCCGGCGAGCCTTTTGTCAGTCTTGCCGCGCGCGAAGCCTATCACGAAACCGGCGACAACCTGCTCGAGCCGAACGACGCGCACGCTGTCGGCGGGACACGCCACGAGCTTGGCCCGGACGATGCGCTGTTCGTGCCCTGGTGCGCGCCCCACGCGGTGCGGTGCGGACCGACGCCGTCGATCTCGCTGTCGCTGACCTGGCAGAACAGCTGGAGCCGCGATGTCGCCGAGGCGGTCCGCCTGGGGGCGCGATTGCGGCGGTTCGGCCTGACCCCGCGCGACCCCGTGCTCTCCGCCCGCCGACCGCGCCTTGCCGCGTTCGTCAGCCGGATGCTGCAGCGCTTCGAACGCGCCTTACAGAGCCGCGGGAGCGCGGCGTGATGCGGCCAGAACCCTCCTTCGCCCCCGCTCCCATGCCCGGCCCGGCGCGCCCCGCGCGCCGGGCCCCCTCGCCCGCCTCCGGCACAGGACTGGCGGTCGAATGGCTCACACCCGGGGCGCTCGCTCCCGGCGAGCAGGCACGCTGGGCCCGGCTGTCGGAGCGTTCGCCGGAGAGCAATGTTTTCGCGCTCGACTGGTTCATGGGGGCAGCGCTGCATCATTGCACCGGGAAGCAGCGCGTGCGCCTTGCCGTGGTGCGACAGGCGGACGGCGAATGGCTCGGCGCGCTGCCGCTCGCGCTGGCGGTGCGGATCGGGCGGACCCCGGTCCCCCACTGGCTGAGCTGGCGCGCCACCAACCAGTTCCTGGGCGGCCCGCTCGTCGCGAGCGGCGGCGAGGAAGCGTTCTGGCGGGCCTTGCTTGGCGCGCTCGACACGCGTCCCGGAGCGGGGCTTGCGCTTATGTGCGAGGGCCTGGCGGCGGACGAGACGGCCACTCTCGCCCTGCTTTCCACGGTGGCCGAGGACGGGCGGCGATCATGGATTCCCCGACGCACCGATCGGCCAGCGCGCCTCGGGCGGGGCGACACCGGGACCGCCGACGGAGCCGCTTCGCCTGCGCTCAGGAAGGCCCGCGCCCGGCTTTCCTCGCTCGAGCGGCGGCTGGCGCGCGACTTGGGCGAGGTGCGTGTCGAGCTGCACCCGCTCGACCGCGACCCGGAGGACTGGATCGCCCGCTTCCTCGATCTCGAACGGGCCGGCTGGAAGGGGCGCGGCGGGAGTGCGCTCGCCTGCGAACCGTGCAATGCCGCGCTGTTCCGCAAGACCATCCGCGAAGGCCATCGCCGGGGCCACGCCCGGCTTGCGAGCCTTGCCGCCGGAGGACGGGTGCTGGCGATGACGAGCTGGTTCGAATGCGGCGGGCGTGCCTTCGGCTTCAAGATGGCGCATGAGGAAAGCGCCCGCCGCCATGCGCCGGGCCGCCTGTTGATGCGCGCGGTGGCCGAGGAGCTTGCCGACCCCGCGCTCGCCTTCGACACTTGCGCGGGCGAAGGCGCGCCGGCCGACCCGTTCTGGCCCGACCGGCGACAGGTAATCGACTGCGTCGTGGCGATCGGCTCGCCCGCGCGGCGCGGCGTGCTGGCCGGCGCGATGGGCTCGGCGGCCCTGTGGCGGGGGCTCAGCCGGCCCTAGAGCTTCACCAGCATCTTGCCCCGGCTGCGCCCCGCCAGCAGATCGATGAAGGCGCCCGGCATCGCATCGAGCCCATGGGCGACCGTTTCTGCGACCACCAGCTTGCCGGCGCGTTCGAGCGCCGCAAACTCGGAAATGATTTCACCTGCCCGATCGAAATAGAAGCCCGCGTTGAAGCCGGTGAGCGAGACGTGCTTCTCGATCGCGGCGAACAGGTTGGCGGGTCCGGCGCGGTAGGCCCCGTCATAGCGCGCGATCGCGCCGCAAAGGGCGATCCGGCCGCGCGGGGCCATGGCATCTAGCAGGATCTCGAGCTGGTTGCCCCCGACATTGTCGAACGCCGCATCGAGCCCGCTTGGCGCAATTTCGGCAAGCCGGGCGGCGACATCCTCCTCGCGGTAATCGATGAACTGGTCCGCGCCGAGCGCGCCGGTCAGCCATGCGCCTTTCTCCGCCGAGCCCGCACTCGCGATCACCCGCGCACCCGCCGCCTTCGCCAGCTGCACCGCGACCGAGCCGACCGCGCCCGCTGCCGCGTTGACGAAGACCGTCTCGCCCGGCTGCGGATCGAGCACGCCGCGCACCCCGCC
This sequence comes from Erythrobacter sp., assembly GCF_011765465.1. Lineage (NCBI taxonomy): Bacteria > Pseudomonadati > Pseudomonadota > Alphaproteobacteria > Sphingomonadales > Erythrobacteraceae > Erythrobacter > Erythrobacter sp. The sequence continues at coordinate 2,198,820 of NZ_CP050265.1, forward strand.
CCATGCGGTGATACCGGTTAGGCCGTAAAGCCCGAGATGACGCTGCACGGGGCCTGTTGCAGGATCGACCGGAACCAGGTCGGCGGCAGGGACGACATAGGCTTCGCGCCAGCCATGGGCGCGGCTCATCACGAAACTGCCCTTGGGAAGCGCCTCGGCGCGGCTGGCAATCACTTCGCCTACCGCTCCTCCGGAGATCGGGTCGCCCAGCGGGACAGTGCCGTGGAGCGAGCCTTCCTCGCCCATCGCGATGCGCATATAGGGATCGACCGAGAGCCAGAGGTTGCGCACCAGCACCTCGCCCTCGCCCGGCTCCGCGAGCGGCGCGTCCTCGATGCGAAAGTCGGCGGTCTGCGGTACGCCCTGGGGACGCGCGGCGAGGACGATCTGGCGGGTGGTGCGGCTCATGGGCTCAAGGGTAACGCGCCACGCGCACTCCTCGGCCTCACCAATTGGAGAGGGTCAGTCGAGCAGCAGCGCCATGCGGACCTGGCCCACGCCGCTTTTCAGCAGGCCGATCTGGCGCGCGGCGGCAAGCGAGAGGTCGATCACGCGGTTGCCGTGGAAGGGTCCGCGATCGTTGATCCTGACGACCACGCTCTCGCCATTGGCGGGGTTCGTGACACGCACGCGGCTGCCCAATGGCAGGGTGCGGTGCGCGGCGGTCAGCTTGTTCGGATCGAAGCTCTCGCCGCTCGCGGTCGGGTTCCCGGCAAGCTCGTCGCCGTAATAGCTCGCCGCGCCGCCGCCGATGTCTTTGGAGGCCGGGGCGGCTTCGCCCGGATCGGGCAGAACGCCGGGCGCCATCGCCTCGACGCTCGCCCCGCCCTTGCCGAGCCGGATCATGTCGCGCGGCTCCTCGCGCGACCACAGGGCGGCGGTCAGCCCGAGCGCCAGCAGCGCGAGCGCGGCGAGCCCCAGCAGCATCAGCTGGCGCTGCGACTTGAGGCGCATCAGCACGCGCAGGCGCTCGCGCCTGGTCGGCATGGTGTGGTCGGAAGCGGCTGCGGCATTCGGCATCGTCATACCGAATCAATGGGTTGCCCGGACAGCGGTTCCGGTGGGGAGCGGCCTTACTTGACCAGTTCGACCTGTTCGAAATCGAGTTCCACCGGGGTCGCACGGCCGAAGATCGAGACCGAGACCTTGACCTTGGCCTTGTCGAAATCGAGTTCCTCGACGACGCCGTTGAAGCTGGCGAAGGGGCCGTCGAGCACCTTGACCTGGTCGCCGATCTCGTACTCGACATTGACGTCCTTCTTGGGTGCGGCCTTGGCCTCCTCGACCCCGCCGAAATAGCGCGCGGCCTCTTTTTCCGAGATCGGCTGCGGCTTGTTGCCCGACCCGAGGAATCCCGTCACCTTCGGCGTGTTCTTGACGAGGTGGTAGATGTCGTCGGTCATGTTCAGCTTGGCCAGCACGTAGCCCGGCATGAACTTGCGTTCGACCTGGACCTTCTTGCCGCGCTTGACCTCGGTCACGGTTTCAGTCGGGACCTCGATCTCCTCGACACCCTCGGACAGGCCGAGCCGATCCGCTTCGGCGAGGATCGCTTCCTTCACCTTGTTCTCGAAGCCCGAATAAGCGTGAATGATGTACCAGCGAGCCATTGGTCGGTTCGTGTCCCTGTCTATGCGTTGTGCCTGGGTCCGCCGCGCGATCAGGCGAGCGTCAGGAGGAAATTGACGACAGCGTTGAACGCGCTGTCGATGCCGAGGAAGAAAAGCGAGAGAATCAGCGTCATGATGAAGACGAAGATCGCGGTGCGGATCGTCTCCTCGCGAGTCGGCCAGACGACCTTGGAGGTCTCCGTGCGGACCTGGTTCACGAATTCCGCGACGCTGGTCTTGCGCTTCTTCGGTTCGGTTTTCTGTTCGGCCATGAAACGGCGCCTCGATCTGTGGGTGCTGGGCAAGCGGAACGGCCCGCTTTGCCGAAAGTCTTTTCAGGTAGGTCTCCGCGCCGCCCGGGACAAGGTCGCCGGAGGGGCTTTTGAAACTACCAATGTCGGAAATTCATCCGAGCGCATACGCGCCCGCGCCGACAAAGGCAAGCGGCTGCGTGGCCTGCGGCCCGGCCGACATCGCACTGCAACATTTCCTCTAGCCACGGCCCGCGCGCGGCCCTAGCGTGCGCGCTTCATGCGTCCGGGGAGAGACGGCCGGGCGTGCACGGGGATACCAGCTTTCAGGGGATAGCCGCCAATGGCTGCAGCAGACGCCGCCGATACCGCGCAAGCAGGCTCGACGGGCATCATCGATTTCATCGAAAACGTTTCGAACGTGATCTGGGCAGGGACCTGGGAGGGGGCGACGATCATTCCCGTGCCGCCGATGGTCGTGATCCTGCTGGGCGCGGGGCTCTACATCATGTTCGGGTTGCGATTCTATCCGATCCTCCAGCTCGGCAGCGCCTTTGCCGGGCTGTTCAAGGGCCGCAAGGGCTCCGGCTCGGGCGAGATCTCGCCTTTCGCGGCACTCTCGACGGCGCTTTCCGGACAGGTCGGCACCGGCAATCTCGCCGGAGTGGCGACCGCGATCGCGCTGGGCGGTCCGGGCGCGATCTTCTGGATGTGGATCACCGCGCTGATCGGCATGGCGCTCGCCTTTGCCGAGGGTTCGCTCGCGATCCGCTATCGCGAGACGACCAGCGACGGGACGTTGCGCGGCGGACCGATGAGCTACATCATGATGGGCCTTGGCCCGAGATGGGGCTGGCTCGCGGTTATCTTCTGTCTCGCCACGCTGTTCTCGGCCCTGATCACGGGCAACGGCATCCAGGCCAACAGCGTTGCGGACAGCATGAACGAGCTGTTCGGGATAAGCGAGAAAATGGCAGGCGTTATCGTCGCCATCGCCGTCTTCATCGTCATCATCGGCGGGATCAAGTCGATCGGTCGGGTCGCCGAGAGCGTGATCCCGTTCATGGCGTTCGCCTACATCATCATGGCGGTGATCGCGCTGGCGCTCAACGCCGCGGCGATCCCCGGCACCTTCGCGCTGATCTTCGAAAGCGCCTTTACCGGAAGCGCAGCGAGCGGGGGCTTCATCGGTGCCTCGATGATCGTCGCGATCCGTGCGGGCGTCGAACGCGGCCTGTTTTCGAACGAGGCGGGACAGGGTTCGACCCCGATCGCCCACGCCGTCGCGCAGACCGACGACCCGGCGAGCCAGGGCCGCATGGCCATGCTCGGGACCTTCATCGACACGGTCATCGTGTGCACCATGACCGCGCTCGTCATCCTGACGGTGCAGGGCCAGTTCGCGCTCACCGACGCCGCAGGCAGCGTCGGCTATGTCGAGCGCGTGTGGACCTCCGATCTCGGTCCCGAAAGCGAAGCCGGGTTCGCCAGCACATCGGCCGCCTTCGCGGCGGTGTTCCCGACCGAGATCATCGGCGTTCCGCTCGGCACGCTGGTCGCGAGCGTGGTGCTGATCCTGTTCGTGTTCACCACCCTGCTGACCTGGTCCTATTACGGCGAGCGGGCGATCACCTTCATCTACGATCGTATCCCCGGTACGAACCGGGGCGGTGAAAAGGTGCTGCACATGATCTGGCGCGTGATCTGGTGCATCGCGATCTATTACGGCGCTTTCGCACCGCTCGACACGATCTGGCGGCTGGGCGGCATCTCCAACGCCTTGATGGCCCTGCCGAACCTGCTCGCGCTGCTCCTGCTTTCGGGCGTGGTGTTCAAGCTCGCCAAGGGCATCAAGGACGCCGGGCGCACGCATACCGCCGACACGCCCGAGGAACCGGAAGAATACTGAACGAGAAAGCGCCCGGTCGCCTGTCGGGCGGCCGGGCGCTTCGAGCATCTTCTGCAGGTTCGCCGTCAGGCCGTCCCGAACAGCTTTTCGAGCCAGCTCGGCTCATGCATCGGTCGGATCGGGCCGTGCTTTGCGCGCCGGAGCGCCGCGTCGGTATGCGGGCGCGGACTGGTCCAGCGATCGGGTGCGCTGGTGTGGATTCGAACAGCGGTCATTGCGTCCATCTCCCTGTTTTCATTCGGTTTGCATTGCGTTGCATCACCAACAGGGCGCGCCGACTATCGTTCCCACACTTCGGCCCGGCGCCCGGATGGGCGGGACGCGGGACGGACGACGATGTGGGAAATGGCAGGGGTGACAGGATTCGAACCCGTGGCCCTCGGTTTTGGAGACCGATGCTCTACCAACTGAGCTACACCCCTGCAGGCGGATGCGCGCTCTATCCCAGCCCCGGGCGATAGGCAACACTTATGGCGCAAGGAACAGGCCGGGGCGCGGAAACGTTGCTGGCAGGACGCCTACGTGGTGCTAGACTGGTAAGAGGATCATGCACTCCCCCCTTCGCGCCCCCATCCCGGTCGAGACGCTCCTGCTGGCCTATCGCAGCGGGATCTTCCCCATGGCCGACCGGCGCGACGACCAGGACATCTTCTGGGTCGAACCGCGCGACCGCGCGATCCTGCCGCTCGACGGGCTCCATGTCTCGAAAAGCCTGCGAAAGGTGCTGCGCCGCGACACCTTTTCGGTGACGGTCAATCAGTGCTTCGAGGAGGTCGTGCGCGCCTGCGCCGAGCCGCGACCGGGCCATCCCGAGACATGGATAAGCGAACGGATCGTGCAATCCTATTGCGGGCTTCACCGTGCGGGCCATGCCCACTCGATCGAGTGCTGGACGGGTCAAGGTGCGGAACGCGCGCTGGTCGGCGGGCTTTACGGCGTTTCCTTCGACCGGGTGTTCTGCGGCGAGAGTATGTTCTCGCGCGCCGACAACGCCAGCAAGGTCGCGCTGTGCTGGCTTGTCGCGCTGATGCGCGAGGCGGGCTTCGTGCTGCTCGACTGCCAGTTCATGACCGATCACCTCGCGAGCATGGGCGCGCTCGAGATCACGCAGGCCGAATACATGAAGCGGGTCGCCGCCGCACGCGGAGAGCCGAGAGCAAGCCTCGGTGCAGCCTGGAGACGATTCGCTTCTTCCGCTCAGTCGTCCGACGAAGGCGCCGGTTCGGCCTCGCCCGGAAAGCGCATCGCGCAATCCTTGACCCAGACATCGTAGATCGGGTGCTCGACCACGTTGAGGCTGGGCGAATTCTTGAACAGCCAGCCCGAGAAGACGCGCGTGTGTTCGCTCTGCCCGCGGTCCAGCACGTCGACCTGGACGAAGGCGCCCGTTTCCTGCGGCATTTCCCACGGCGGGGTGCGCTCACAGGTGGCGAGTGTGAGGATGACCGGGCCGACCTCGACCGATTCGCCGGGCTTGAGCGTGATGTTCTCGGACAGGTTGTTGCGCTTGTTGAGCAGGCCGAGCGTTGCGACCCGCTCTTCATTGGGAGTGGCCCCGGCGAGCGCCTCGGACGCGTCCTCGGGCATGGTCGATGCCGGGCCGGCGGCGGCGCGATCGGATAAGGCGTCGGTCGCCGGAGTGTCCTCATCCGCGCTGTCGGAACAGCCGGCGGGAAGCAACGCGGCGCAGGCGAGTGCGGCGGGAAGGAAGGCGCGCATCGCCGCGGCCCTCAGCCCTCCGGGCTCCACGCTTCGTAGTCCCCGTCCGCAGGCGCGCGGCGTCCGCCCCGCTCTAGCGCGCCCTGCGGGCGGTAGGCTGCCGGGGTTCCGGTAAGATTGGGAGTGTAGTCCGCCTCCCAGATCTTGGGCGGGGGCAGGTGGCTTTCGGGCACGTCGTCGAAGGCCCCGTGGAGCCAGCCGTGCCACTCGCTCGGCACGCGGCTCGCATCGTTGTTGCCCGCATAGATCACCCAGCGTTTCTCGCGGCTGGTATAGGAACCGTCGACGCGGCCCTTCAGGTGCCTGGGCTTGGCGCGGTAATACTTGTTGCCCTGCGCATCGGTGCCGACGTGCTCCGCGCCGACGCGGCTTGCCCAGAAGTGGGTGCCGATCGTCGCGCCGTCCCACCAGGTGAAGATTTTCGAGAGGATTCCCATGGGCCGCGCGGTTACTGCGAAACCGCCCGCCCTTCAAGCGCGAGTGTCATCGGGCGCGCGATTGCCTGCCCTCATTGCGGCCAGTCGTATTCGACCCGGTCGCCCGGAACGATCCCGAGTTCCGCCGCAAGTCCGCCGCGAATTTCCAGCACCGCGCTTGCAAGGCCATCGGAGCCGACCGATTCGAGTTCGTAGGGCACGCCCTTCTCGATATTGCTGATCCGCCCGTCCGTCCCGATGAAGATGATGTCGAGCGGCAGGGGCGTGTTCTTCATCCAGAAATTGCGCTGCATCGGCCGCTCGGAGGGAAACAGCATCGCTTCGTCATCGCCCATTTCGGTGCGGAACATCATACCGCGCGCCTGCGCCTGCGGGGTGTTCGCGACTTCGGTCGTGAAAGTGATGCGCGTGTCTCCGCGAACCACCGCGACCTCGATCAGCGGCAGGCCGGACGCCGGATGGCGCGCCGGGGCCGCCCCTTGCGCTTGAGCCGTCGCGGCGGGCGCTGGCTGTTCGGCGCTCTGCACGGGCGAACAGCCCGCGCCCGCAAGGACAAGCATCACTCCAAGGGCGGCGAGGGGCGTTTTCATCTCGAATTCTCTTCCTCTTCGGCTTGGGCCTCGGCCAGCCAGTCTTCGAGCTCGACGCGCGAAGGCGCCTCGATGACCTTGCGGACGTGTTCGTAATCATGGCCCGCGCGCAGCATCGCCGCAATCTGCTTTTCGCGTCTTGCGGGCTCGATCGAGGGGGCGGCCTCACCTGCAGCTTCGGCCGCCTCGCTCAGCGCATAGGGGCCAAAGCGACGCTTCTTCGCCAGCAGCATCGCCGCGCGGCGGCGCTGCGCCTCGCCGGGGGCGTGGTCCTCGCGCGCCTGCTCGTCGACGCCGGCCGCCCACAGCGCCTGCTCGACCCGCCGCGCGCCGTAGCCGCGCGCCGTGAGATCGCGCGAGCGTGCCCGTGCGAAAGCATCGTCGTCGACATAGCCGAGTTCCACCAGCCGCGCGATCAACCCACCCACATCAAGTTCGACCGAGCGCCCGTCGCCGTCCTCGGCAACGCCGCGCTCGCGGATCTTGCGGGCGAGATAGGCCTCCAGCTTCGCTGCCGTGGTCGCGTAGCGCGCGGCATAGGACAGGGCGAGGTCGCGCAGGCTGTCGGCATCGAGCGGAGCCCTGCGCGCTGGCTTGTCCGGGACCGCTCGCCCCTTGCGCTCGGCGGATTTCGCGCTACGGCGCTGTGACGATTGATCGGGGGGTGAAACCATTTCGCCTTATTCGTGCCACAGTCCTTATCAAATGGGGCGTATTGGATCGTATGCCGGGGTAGTACGCCCGGACCATGAACGGGCACGATATCGCGCGCAAGAGCCGCGCTGCAGATAACGGGTATCGCGAGGGACAATGACCGACGCCGCCTTGAAGCCGACGCCGAACGATTGCGACTTGCCGCGCCGCCGCGCGGATTTCGCAACCTTCAGCGAGGCGATCGATTACGCCGCGAAAAGCGAAAAAGGGCTCAATTTCCACGATATGCGCGGGATGCTCGCGCGGGTCTATCCTTATCGCGAAATGCGTGAGGACGCGCTTGTCATGGCGCGCCGCCTTGTCGCGGCGGGAATCGGCAAGGCCGACCGGGTCGCGCTGATCGCGGAAACCGGCCCAGATTTCGCAGCCCTGTTCTGCGCCTGCGTCTACGCCGGTGCCTGGCCCGTGCCGCTCCCCCTGCCCACGACCTTCGGGGGCAAGGAGAATTACATCGACCAGCTTGCTGTGCAGCTGTCGAGCGCCGATCCCAAACTGCTGCTCTTCCCTGAGGAAATCGCGGAGATGGCGGGCGCCGCTGCGGCACGGCAAGGATGCGAGGCGACGAGCTGGCAGGAATTCGCCGCCACCGAAGCGCCCGACTGCGACCTGCCGACCGCCGATCCCGAGGACATCTGCTACCTGCAATATTCCTCCGGTTCGACCCGTTTCCCGACCGGGGTGGCGGTGACGCACAAGGCGCTGCTGCACAATCTCTACGGCCATTCCACGACCATGCACCTGGGCGAAAACGATCGCTGCATCAGCTGGCTGCCGTGGTATCACGACATGGGTCTTGTCGGCTGCTTCCTCTCGCTGATCGCGAACCAGGTCTCGGGCGATTTCCTCAAACCCGACGCCTTCGCCCGGCGCCCTCTGGCATGGCTCGACATGATCAGCCGCAATCCGGGCTACACGCTCTCCTATTCGCCGACCTTCGGGTACGACATCTGCGCGCGGCGCATTTCGAGCCAGTCGAACGTCGCCGAGCGCTTCGACCTGTCGCGCTGGCGGGTCGCAGGCAATGGCGCTGACATGATCCGGCCCGACGTGATGCAGAATTTCGTCAACGCCTTTGCCGATGCGGGGTTCAAGGCGTCAGCCTTCACCCCTTCCTATGGCCTTGCCGAAGCGGTGCTCGCGGTCACCGTCATGCCGCCGGGCGAAGGCATCCGGGTCGAACTCGTCGAGGAAGAGCGCCTGTCGGGCGCGCCGCGCGACATCTCGCGCCCGGCCCGGTATCGGGCGATCGTCAATTGCGGCAAGGCTCTGCCCGACATGGAAGTCGAAATCCGGGGCGAGGACGGCGAGGCCCGGGCCGACCACCATATCGGCAAGGTCTGGTGCCGCGGGCCCAGCGTCATGCATTCCTATTTCCGCAACGAGGAAGCGACCGAAGCCTGCCTCGTCCGCGATGCGGACGGCAATGCATGGCTCGACACCGGCGACATGGGCTACATGGCCGACGGCTACCTGTTCATCGTCGGCCGGGCCAAGGACATGATCATCATCAACGGCAAGAACCACTGGCCGCAGGACATCGAGTGGGCGGTGGAACAATTGCCCGGTTTCAACCACGGGGACATCGCCGCCTTCGCGATCGAGACCGAAAGCGGCGAGGAAGCGCCTGCCGTGCTCGTCCATTGCCGCGTCTCCGACCCGGCCGAACGCATCCGCCTGCGCGAGCTGATCGCGGACAAGGTGCGCTCGGTCACGGGCATGAGCTGCGTCGTCGAACTGGTCCCGCCGCGCACCCTGCCGCGCACCTCCTCGGGCAAGCTGTCGCGCGCCAAGGCGAAGAAGCTCTACCTTTCGGGCGAGATCGTCCCGCTCAAGCTCGCGGCCTGATCGGCTTCACTCCTGTGCCGGGTATGCGCCCCATTCGGCGCGAAGCTCGCCGCGCTCCCGACGCAGTTCGACCGTGACGCCGCGTTCCTCGAGGAATGCAACGGCGCGCTCGGCGTCTTCGCCGTTGCCGACCACCACCACAGGCAGGTCGACCCGGCCTGCGGCCCAGGCAACCGTCTCGAGCGCGCGCCGCGCCGGGGCCGTGGGCAGGCCCTCCTCGTTGAAGGCATAGCCCGCAGGGAGCGCCGCGGCGGGCGGGATGATCTCGATGGTCCAGTCCTGTTCGGTCGCGCGGATGCGCTCCTCGAGCATTCTGTAGGTCGCGACATTCGCCCCTTCGAGCGGGCGTGCCCGCACGACAGCGCGGCGGCGGGTGCGGTCTATCGTCACGTCCTCATCACCCACCCCCGCGACCAGCGCAAGCCGCAGCGCCAGCGCATCGGCGCGGGCGCGCGCCGCCGCTTCTTCGCGGTCGCGGGCGGCGGAAAGCTGCGCCGCCTCGGCAGCGCCCGCGCTCCTGCCGACCTCGTCCTGCACCAGCGTCAGTTCAACCGGCCTGCCGAGCCGCTTCTCCAGCGCGCGCTCGATGTCGAGCTCGGCATCCGGCCTCAATGCCGGGGTGAAGACCGTGGCGGCGACCGCGATCGGCTCGCGCTTGAAATCCGTCTCGAGTGCGAAGACCTCGGAACGCGGATCGAAGGTCTCATCAATCTCGGAGCGCACGATCCGGGTCGCGTTCGCCTCCCACGCGATCTGCTGGAGCGAATAGCCCAGCGGGATCGCGAGCAGGATGAAGACCAGCACCACGGCGAAGTTCTGCGCCTGCGTCTGGCGTTCGGACAGGCGCGAGCGGAAACCGTAGAGCCGCGCCATCGCCCAGGCGGTGAGCGCGATGGTGATGAGGTTGGTGACGAACAGCAGCGAGGCGCCCCAGAACACCGTCCCGTTGAGCGTCGCGAGGCCGAAACCGACCGTCGCCAGCGGCGGCATAAGGGCGGTGGCGATGGCAACGCCGACGATCGTCCCCGCCCGCCCGCGGATCATCGCATAAGCCCCCGCCATGCCGGAAAACAGCGCGACCATCAGGTCGAACAATGTGGGCTCGGTGCGCGCGGCGATTTCGGGCGTGATCGTCTTGATCGGCGAGACATAGACGATCAGCGCGCACAGCAGGATCGCGATAACGCTCCCCCAGGCAAGGCTGCGCGCGCTCTGCTTGAGCCAGTGGTAATCCCCTATCGCCAGCGCGAATCCCAGCCCCATGATCGGGCCCATCAGCGGCGAAAGCAGCATCGCGCCGATGACCACCGCGGTCGAGGACTGCAGCAGGCCGACCACCGCGATCCCGGCGCTCATCGCGACCATGAAGAGGTAGCGTTCCGACAAGAGGCATTCCTCGCGCCGGTCGGCGATCACCTGGACCTGGTCGACCGCGCCCGTAACCTCGGTCAGCCACCAGCGGCGGACGCTCGCCGCGATCCCGGCAAGGCCGCTTTCGCCCCGGGCGGAGCGGGACGACGCGGTCGCTTCCGCCTCGCCCGACAGGGGCGACTCTTGCGTCTCGCGCGGCTCGGCCGAGGCGGCGTTATCGGTCATTTCGTAGGTCCCTCCGGTCGCTGTCTCTAGCGCATTTTCAAACCCGCGCCAGCCTGCCCCGGAGTCAAAGCGATGGACGCGCCCCCCGGCTTGCCGCTAGTCTGGCGCGGCCTTGAACACCGTGTTTTAGATCACTAATACACTAAGGAAGGCGAGCGCCGCGCCAAGAGCGGCCCTCAAGGGAGCACGATACGCCGCATGAGCACGCAGGATACGCCCGAAACCAAGATCGCGACCGCGACCGATTTCGAACTCACCCCGCCCGATCCGGTCCCTCAGGTGACGCCGGAAAAGGCCGCCGGGCTCGTGCCGGTCACGTCCGAGCAGAAGTCGAAGCTCGACAGCAAGGTCGACGCCTTCGTGGCGGACCTCGTTTCGGCCGATGCGAACTCGCCCGAATTCGGCGAGAAGGTCGACCAGATCACGCGCATGGGGCAGGAACAGATCCGCGCCGCCGCATCCCATTCCAACCGCTTTCTCGACCGGCCGGTGCGGGCGATGGACGAGGACAGCACCGTGGGCAAGGACCTTGCCGAACTGCGCCGCACGGTCGAGGACCTCGATCCCGGCCGCAAGCAGAAGCTGCTCGCCCCGCGCAAGCTGTTCGGCATCATCCCCTTCGGCAACCGGCTCAAGAACTATTTCGACAGCTACACGAGCGCGCAGGGCCACATTCAGGCGATCCTCGAACGTCTCGAATCGGGCAAGAAGGAGCTCCACCTCGACAACGCCGCGATCGACACCGAGAGGCAGAAGCTGTGGGAGGCGATGGGCGAGCTCGAGCAGATGATCCACATCGCCAAGACTCTCGATGCACGGCTCGAGGCGAAGGCGAACGAGCTCGACGCAAGCGATCCCGAAAAGGCCAAGGCGCTGCGCGAAAGCGCGCTTTTCTATGTCCGCCAGCGCACACAGGACCTGCTGACGCAGATGGCGGTGAGCGTGCAGGGCTATCTCGCGCTCGACCTCGTCAAGAAGAACAACGTCGAACTGGTCAAGGGCGTAGACCGCGCCAGCACCACCACGGTCAGCGCGCTGCGCACGGCAGTCACGGTGGCGCAGGCGATGACCAACCAGAAGCTCGTCCTGCAGCAGATCACTTCGCTGAACCAGACGACCAGCGACATCATCGATTCGACCAGCACCCTCCTGCGCGAACAGACCGGGCAGATCCACGAACAGGCCGCCTCGAGCACGATCCCGCTCGAAACGCTCCAGCGCGCCTTCCAGAACATCTACGACACGATGGACGAAGTCGACGAGTTCAAGGTCCGCGCCCTGTCCTCGATGAAGCAGACGGTCACGGTCCTGTCCGAAGAAGTCGAGAAGTCGAAGGGCTATATCGCCCGCTCCGAGGGACAGGCACAGGCGCAGGCCAAGGTTTCGAGCGACCCGTCGCTGCTCGCGCTGGATAACTGAGCGCAGCCGCGATGCCCGACACGACCGGCGAATCCGAACGCATACTGAAAGAGGCGAAGACATCGCTCGCGGTGCAGCGCGAGGGCGGGACGCATCGCCCGGCGAAAAGCATCGGCAAGGGATCGGCGGCGGCCAAGCGCAAGGTCTGGATGAAGCGCGCGATGTATTTCGCGGGCGCGGTCCTCACGATCCTCGTCAGCGCCTCGATCGCGGGGCTGGTGCTCGACGGCATCGGCTTCACCGGGGTGATGATGGTCGCGCTCGCCGTCATGGCGGCGAGTTTCGTGTTCACGAATTTTCCCAAGGTGAAAGTGCCGAAGCGTGCCGATCTCAAGCAGGGCAACCCGCAGCAGATGGTCGCGCGCACCGAGTTGTGGCTCGAAAACCAGCGCGCCGCGCTGCCACCGCCCGCCGCGCGGCTGGTCGACCAGCTCGGCGTACAGCTCGACGCGCTCGGGCTCCAGCTCGAGACGATCGACGCGGCGCATCCGGCGATGGGCGAAGTGCGCGAACTGGTCGGAGAGTATATCCCCGAGACCATCGAGAACTATCGCAGGATCCCCGAACACCTGCGCGGCGAGGAACACGCCGGGAAGACCGCCGACGAACGCCTGAGCGAAAGCCTCACGCGCCTGTCGGGCGAGGTGGACCGGGTGACGCGGCGGCTGGCCGAAGGCGCGCTGGACGATCTCGCGGTGAAATCGCGCTATCTCGACTATCGCTATGGCGGGGACGAACTGCTCGCCGATATGCGCGGCGACCCGGAGACGAGCGGCACGCCGCTGCCAGCGCCCTCGATCGAAACCCGCGAGAAATCGAAATCCTGATATGCGCGTCTCGCTCCCCCACAGCCTCGGCCGCGAGGAAGTCCGCCGCCGACTGCACGAACGGCACCACGAGATCGCCCATTTCTTCCCGCCCGGCATGGCACAGCTCGACACGAACTGGCGGGACGAGGATCACATGGACATGGTAATCACGATCGTCGGCAAGCAGTTGAAAGGCGCGATCGACATCCATGACGAGAGCGTGACGATCGAGATGGAACTGCCGCTCGCCCTGTCCTTTCTGCGCGGCACGATCGAACGGGCGATGAAGAAGGAAGGCACGCGCCTGCTGCGGTGAAAAGCGTCGATGCGGGCTGGATCGGGGGAGCCCGGTTCCCGATGTCCGGCCAGCTCGCGTAATCCTCACAACCAGAATCCTCAGAACCAGCGTTGCCGCCAGTAGAACGGCGCCGGGACGGGATTGCCGTTCGCGTCCATCGCGGGGCGGAAACGGAGCCTCTCCTCGACGAGGTTGCAGGTGATCGCATCAGCCTGCGGATCAGGGCTCGCGCGGTAGATCGTGCAGTCGCGCGCGCGCCCGTCCGTGCCGACGATGACGCGGACAATCACCTCGCTCCCGCGCCGAACCTCGCGCCCTCCCGGGGGGACCGGGTAGTCGCGCGCATCGTCGATCCGCCCGGAGATGTGGACCGGCCGGGTCACCGCGACCCCGCCGCGCCCGCCGCCGCGATTGCCCGAGCCCGTCCCCGGCCCGCTGCCGGCCGCGCCAGTCCCCTCGCCCGATGCGCGCGCGCCTGACCGGTCCGCCGTCCCGGTCGAGGACGCTTGCGGCGCGGGGCTTGGCCGGGGCAGGTCTATTTCGGGTTCGGGGGCGGTGACGGGGTCGGGAACCGCTTGCTTACCCACATCCCCTTGCGCCCCCTCGTCGGGTTCGGGTTCGTTCTCGGGCGGCGGCGGCGGCTCGGGCGGTGCCTCGAGCGAGAAGGCCGCCACCACATTGCGCTCGATCCCGCCGGTGAAGTCCGGGGCGAGCAGCTTGCCGAGCAGGTAAAGCCCGCCGAGATGAACGAGCGCGATGGCAAGCAGGAGCGGCCAGCGCAGCCGCCTCTTTCGCGGTCCGTCCCGGTGCAAAAAATCGGCCATGATGGCCTCGTGTCTCCCGATTGCCTCCGCTTCGGAGCGAGTTGAACCCGCTTGTCGGCGCCGTTTCCTATAGCATTGCGCGATGGATTGCGATCTAACCCGCGGGCGGGAGCCATGAAACACGCCCTTGCCGGGGCGCGAGGGCGTTTCCTCGCCGCAGGCAGGCTCGACCGCAAGAGCCTGCTCGGCGCATTGCTCGGCGCGGCGGCCTTCTTCGCGCTGGCCGCGGCGAGCCTCGCGACCGCGAGCTACGGCCAGGTCGCGGCGAGCGTGTGGTTGCCCAATGCGCTCGGTGTCGCATTCCTTCTGCGCGCCCGCCTCTCCAACGAACTGCCCTTCTTGCTCGCTTTCGCGGTAGCAAGCTTGTCCGCCAATATGCTGTTCGGGGCGGATGCGGCGACGGCGCTGACCTTCACGCTCGCCAACCTTGTCGACGTCGCGTTGGTGACATGGCTGACGCGGCGTGGCTGCGGCGCATTCGCCGACATGACGAGGGTATCCCATCTTGCCCGCTTCGTCTGGGCTGGTGGGCTGGTCGGCCCCGCCGCCTCGGCGGCGCTCGCATCGCTGGCGCTACCGGCGGGGGGCGTACCCTTCCCGAGCGGCCCGCTGGCATGGTTCATGACCGATGCGATGGGCATGGTGGCGCTGGTCCCGACGGCGCTGCTTGCGCATGACGCGCTGGATCGCGGGATCGCGCTGAAGTCGCAACAGCTGGTGCAGACCGTCGGCGTGCTGGCGGCGGGAATGACCTGCACGTTGTTGGTGTTCGACCAGCCGCTCTATCCGCTCCTCTTCCTGATCCCGCCGATCACCCTGTTCCATGCCTTCCGGCTCGGCAGCCTCGGGACCGCGCTGCACGTGTTGGCGGTCGCGGGGGTCGCCTGCGGGATGACGCTGGCCGGCAAGGGTCCGATCGCTGCGGCGAACCCTTCGGTGCTGGCGCAGGTCCATCTCGTCCAGGCTTTCGTCGCGGCGAATTTCCTTACCGGCCTGCCGGTCGCCGCGATCCTCGCCGGGCACAACAGGATGATGCAGGAACTCGAAGCGGGGAAAGAAGAGCTCGACCTGCTTGCCCGGAACATCGCCGATGCGGTGCTGCGATACGATCTTCGGGGAGTGTGCACCTACGCCTCGCCCTCGGTGCGCGAGGTGCTCGATAGCGAACCGGAAGAACTGCTCGGCCAGCCGGTCGAGGCGCGGTTGCACGAGGATGCGCGCCAACCGGTGACGCGCGCGCTCGAGCGGCTGATGCACGGCGAGTCCGAGCGGGAGCGGATCACATATCGCCGACTGCGCGACGCGGCGGATGGTTCCCCGATCTTTCTCGAGGCCGATTGCGCGATCGCGACCGACCCGGTGAGCGGGGAGCGCTGCGGTGTCGTCGTCGCCACCCGCGATGTGACCGGGCGAGTCGAACTCGAAGACCTGCTGAGGACCGCTCGCCGCAAGGCGGAGGACGCGGCGCAGGCGAAATCGGAATTTCTCGCCAACATGAGCCACGAAATCCGTACGCCCATGAACGGTGTGCTCGGTTTTGCGGAACTGATGCTGCAGGGGGATCTCGCCCCCGAACAGCGCCGCCAGGCGGGCCTGATCGTCGAATCCGGACGGTCGATGATGCTGCTGCTCAACGACATCCTCGACCTTTCCAGAATTGAGGCCGGCGAAGTCGCGATCGATCATGCGCCGGTCGATCTCCACGCCACCCTGTCCGATTGCGCCGCGCTGCACCGGCCGAGCGCGGAAGAAAAGGGGCTTGAGCTCACCTTTCAATGCGGCTGCGGCGGCGAGAGCGAATGCCGCTTCGACGAAAAAGCGCGGCCCTGGATCCTGACCGACGGCCTGCGGCTGCGTCAGATCGCGCTCAACCTGATCGGCAATGCGGTCAAATTCACTGAAAGCGGGCGGATCGATGTCAGCTACACGGTCGACCGGGGCATGGCCCGGGTGCGGGTCGAGGACAGCGGGATCGGGATAGGCGAAGCGCGGATCGAGGAGATCTTCCGGCCCTTTGCGCAGGGTTCGGGCGACGTCTCGAGGCGCTATGGCGGGACCGGGCTGGGCCTGTCGATCAGCCGCCAGCTGGCCGAACTGCTGGGCGGCCGGATCGAGGTCGAGAGCGCCCCCGGGAAAGGTTCGTGCTTCACGCTAATCCTGCCTGCGCCGCTTGCCGACCCGGCATCAAAGCCGGCGCCATCGCCCGAGGCGATCGAACCAGAAACCCTGCCTCAATCCGCGCGCGTCCTGCTTGCGGAAGATCACGACATCAACCGCCAACTGGTCGCCGAAATGCTCGAGCGATGCGGCCAGGACGTGCTGTTGGCGCACGACGGGAACGAGGCGATCTCGATGGTGATCGATTCGGTCATGCGTTCGAAGCCCTTCGATCTGGTGCTGATGGACGTCCAGATGCCGGGCTGCGATGGATATGCGGCGACACGGGCGATCCGGGCGGAGGGGATCGGACCGGACCGCCTGCCGATCATCGCGCTCACCGCGAATGCCTTCGCCGAGGATGTGGCCGATGCCCGTGCGGCGGGAATGCAGGGTCACCTCGCCAAGCCGGTGGAATTCGCATCGCTCGCGCGGGCGCTGCAACGCTGGCTGCCGACCCGGATCGTCGAGGCCGCGCCAAGCGCGCTCGACAACGCCTCGTGGGAGCATGGCAGCGAAGCGCTTGACACCTCCGGCTGCACAGGGCCCGCCGCTCGACGCTCGGCTGCGCTGCGGCGCCGCTGGCACGCGCGTCGGGCGGAAGCGTTGGCGGCCGTGCGCGAAGCGCTCGACCAGGGGCTGCTCGGGAGCGATTCAGACCTCGTGCAAGGCGAACAGCCAGACAGCAAGACGGACGTGGAGACGCTGGTTCGCAAGCTGCACCGGCTCGCCGGCACGGCCGCGATGTTCTCCGAAGCCCGCCTCGGCGACCAGGCCGCGGCGCTCGAACGGGCCCTGGCGATGGAGCATTCCGGAGCGTTGCGAGAAGCGCTGGCGCGCGAATTGCTGGCCGTTGCCGAAAGCGCCGGCCAGGCCAAGCCAGGCGGGGGATAGGCAAGCGCCGTATCGGCGCGGAGCTGCCTGCCTCACGCCCCGCTACCGGCAGCGCGAACGAAAACGGCGGAGCCCATCGGGCCCCGCCGCTCTCATGTTCCGGATGACCGGACGGCTACGGGTTAGAATTCGTAGCGCGCACCGATCTGGATCCGCCAGGCCGACGGGCCGATGGCGAGGTTGTTCTGGTCGTCCGGGTTGAAGCCGCGGATGATGTAACGACCCTCGTCGTCCACGCCGCCGTCGACGAGGTCGACGAACTGGCCGCGGGCACGCAGGACGTTCCAGCTGCCGTCGAGCAGGTTGAGGAAGTTGGCGAAGTCCGCGAACACCTCGACCCGGTCATTGGCGATGCCGGTCAGGCTGCCGATGAAGGGCAGTTCCTGACTGAAGCGCAGGTCCATGTCGAAGTGCCAGTCGTTGTTGCAGGTGTTGCGCGCAATCGACTCGCCGAGATCGAAGCTGCACTGCCCACCGACTTCGCTCGTGCCGAGATAGTCGAGCAGCGCGGTCACAGCAGCCGGGTCCGAGGACGGCGAGATGTTCGGATCGTTCACGCCGGTCGGGATGTAGAGCAGCGCGTTGTCCGAACCCGACGAGGAGTCGTTGAAGACGCCGCCGCCGTCGAAGGTCAGGCTGTAAGGCAGGCCCGAACGCGCCCGGAAGAAGATCCCGATATTGGTGTCGTACCCGTCGAAGAATTCCTCCCGGAAGTTCACCGTGGCGGTGATGTTGTGACGGGTCTCGAAGTTCGAGGTCGACACCGCCGGGTTCTGACGGTCGAAGGCTGCGGTCACGTCATAGGACGAGGTTGCGGTCGACGAACCGGCGTTCCGGTTGTTGTTCGAGTCGGTGAAGGCATAGCCGAAATTGACCCGCGTGCTGCCGCCATCGGTGAACAGGCCGCTTTCGAAGGTCTTCGACAGGATCGCCGAGAACACGTGGCTTTCGAAGCTCGGCCCGTTGGTCAGCTGGATCTCGTCGTCGCGGCGGGTGCTGAAGCACGGCGCGTTGACGTTCGTGTAGACCGGCGGGGTGCCGCCCGTGCCCTGCAGCTGCGCGGTGCAGCCGGCATTGCTCGGGTCGATCGCGTCGTAGATCGGGCGACCGTCGACGGTGAAGCCGTTGAGCCCCTGCGACGGGTTCGGCGTCTGCGACAGGTCGACCCAGTTCAGCGTGTCGTTGAACCGCGAGTAGATGTAGTCGAGGTTCAGGCGCCAGTTGCTGAAGAAGCCGGTTTCCGTGCCGAAGTCGGTGACGAAACCGATGTTCGCACGCACCACGCTCGGCACGTCGATTTCGGGGTCGATCGACTGGGTGTCGGCAAGACCCTGCGCGGCCTGCGCCGAACCGGCGTTGATCGCGCACTGCGGGAAGCCCTGGAAGTTCCCGTTGTTCAGCACGTTGAACGAACCGTCGGGGTTGGTAAACCCGGCGCAGGTCGCATCGAAGGTCGAACCCTCGCCGACGTTGAAGCCGTTGTTCGAGAAGGCGTTGGAGAACCACACCACCGGGTCGCCGCCGGAGAAGATGCCGACGCCGCCGGTCAGACGGCTGTTGTAGAAGAAGCCGTCATTGTCGAATTCGTAGGTCGCCGAGAGACGCGGCAGAAGCAGCGTGTCGAGACGGCCGAACGAAGTCGCGTTGGTGAAGCCATAGCGATCGAGGAAGTTCGGGTTCGCGGGCGGGGCGTCGCCGTCGTACATCTGCACACGGATGCCGGCGTTGATCGACAGCTGGTCGGTCGCCTGCCATTCGTCCTGCGCATAGACCGAGTAGATCCGGCGGCTGAACAGCGCGGCGGCCTCGTTGATGTCACCCGAAGGCGAGGCGTTGATCGTGCCGCCGCCGAGGTTGCCTGCGGCGAGTTCGTCGGCAAGGTCGCCGAACACGCTGGCGAAGTTGCCGCCCGCGACGACGCCGTTGCGGAAATCGTCGAGGTTGCGGAAGAACAGCGTGCCGGTCGCGTTGATCGCGAACAGGTTGAACACTTCCAGATCGTTGATTTCGGCGCCGAACTTCAGGAAGTGGCCGTCGCCGGCATCCACGTTCATCTGGAAGCGGGCCTGGTCGATCTTGGTGTCGAGCTGGTTGGCCGAACGGAAGATGCCCGGGCCCGTGGTCAGCAGGCCGTTTTCGCTGGTGACGCCCGGGACCGGCTGCACGCCGACGGCGAGACGCACGGTCGGGTTGTCCGACTGGGCTTCACCGAAGCCGACCGGGCCCTGCACGTCGCCGACTTCGGCGCGGCTGACACGCAGCTCGGTCGAGATCGTGTCGCTCCATTCGGAGTAGAGACGCAGCGAGTAGTAGTCCGAGACCGTGCCCTCGTCCTCGAACGAGTTGAAGCCGGTCAGGTTCTGGCCGCCGGTGTCGGATTCGATGTTGGTTTCCTCGAGCCGCTGGTAGGTCGCCTCGAGACGGTGACCATCGGCGATGACGGCGTCGATACGACCGAAATAGCGCACCGAGCTTTCAGGCAGCGTGGTCGGATAGCCGCCCACGTCCTGGCCATAGACGTCGCGCGCGATCTGCGCGAATTCGTCGAACTGGTTCTGGGTGACGAAGATCGCCTCGTTGGCGAAACCGCCGCCGGCAGGACCGAAATCGTTGCCGTCGCCGAGGTCGGTTTCTTCATAGCCGAAGGAGAAGAACAGGCGATCCTTGATGATCGGGCCGTTGATCGTGGCACCCCAGCGCTTTTCGCTGCCGGCCTGGAGCGGGCGACCATCGACTTCGTTGGCGAGCATCCCGTCGTCGAAATAGGTGATGAAGGCCGAACCGTGGAATTCGTTCGAGCCCGCCTTGGTCACGACGTTGACGAGACAGCCGGTGAATTCGGAATACTCGACGTCGAACGGCGCGAATTCGACGGAGACCTGGTCGACCACGTCGAACGGCAGCGGCAGCGCGTTACGCGCAGCGAACGGCGTGCCGTTGAGACCGAAGACGTCGGCCTGGACGATGCCGTCGACAGTGAAGGTGTTCGAACGGTCATTGCCACCGAGGCAGGAGATGCGATCGACGTCGTTCTGGTTGTCGAGCGCGACACGCGGGTCGATGCGGATGATGTCGCGGATATCGCGGGTGATCGACGGGAAGGCTTCGAGCGTCTGCGTGTCGAAGGCCGTGCCCGGGCCGACCGCAAGCTGGGTCGCGCCGGCGCGCGCGCCGGTGACGATGATCGTCTCGGCCGCACCCGAAGCGAGCTGGAAGGTGAAGCTCTGGCGACCGCCGATGCTGGTGAAGACATCCTCGACGGTCTGGCCTTCGTAACCCGGCGCGGTGACGGTCACGCTGTAGGGGCCGCCCGGCTGCAGGTTGACGACGCGGAACTGGCCGCCCGAACCCGAAGTCGAGGTGCGCGAGCTGCCGGTACGCTCGTCGGTGACGGTGATCGTCGCCCCGGGAAGAGCATTGCCCGATTCGTCGGTGACCTGACCCTCGACGCCCGAGGTGATCTGCTGCGCGGCTGCCGGAGCGGCGACCATCGCGGTGGCTGCAGAGAGACTGACGACGCTCGCTGCAAGGAGATATTTGATCTTCATGGAATAGCCCCTGGAGAAGGTTGGAGGAAAGCCGAAGCCGCTCCTAGGTGCGTTGCGCTGCACAAAATTGACGTTTTTGTGACAGTTTGATGAAACGAGCATCAGGGTGCTTTTCGACCCTCTCCAGCTATCTATCTGGTCGGCCTTAAAATACGGGATTCACAGGGTTTTCAGGAACCAGTGTTGCAGCCGCGCAACGAGCCCGCCTTTTTGTCCGGGCGCGCGAATCCGGGGCCCCGGCGGGTGCGCCGGAGCCCGGCAGTGTAACATTTCGGTAATGCGCGATTTCGCGCAGTCGCCGCGGGTCAGGCGAGATTGATCTCGCGCAGGCGCTGCATCAGGAAATCGTGGCTGCTGATCGGCTCGGGCGCATCCTCGTCGTCTCCGACGCAGCTCGCCAGCGGCTCGATCACGTAATCGGGCCGGAAATGGAGGAAGAACGGCATCGAATAGCGCGAGCGCCGCGCCGCTTCCCCGCGCGGGTTGACGACCCGGTGCGTGGTCGAGCGCAGGCGGCCATTGGTGAGCCTCTCCAGCATATCGCCGACATTGATGACGAGCGCGCCTTCGGGCACGTCCACCGCGCGCCATTCGCCCTGTTTCGTGAGCAGTTCGAGCCCCGCTTCCTCGGCGCCGAGCAGCAGGGTGATCGTGTTGATATCGCCATGCGCCGCCGCGCGGATCGCGCCTTCGGGCGCGTCGGGGCCGAGCGGCGGATAATGCAGCAGGCGCATGACCGAATTGCCGTCCTCGACCGTGGGCGCGAAGAAATCGCGTTCCAGCCCAAGGTGCAGTGCGATCGCCTCCAGCACGCGCAGCCCGGCCGTCTCGAAAGCGGCAAAGAGGTCGGAGAACACCGCCTCGAACCCCTCGACCTCGTCCGGCCAGATGTTCGGGGCCATGAACTCGGAGAGCTGGTGGCCTTCGGGCAGGGTGCGCCCGACGTGCCAGAACTCCTTGAGGTCGAAGATTTCCGCGTCCTTCGCCTTTTCCGTCCCGAACGGCGTGTAGCCGCGCGCGCCGCCCCCGCCTTCGAGCTTGTAGGCGCGCTTGACGGCTTCGGGCAGAGCGAAGAATTCGCGGCTCTTAGCCTCGGCCCGCTCGATCAGGTCTTGCGGGATGCCGTGGTCGCGAATCACGGCGAAGCCGTATTCGGCAAAGCTGCGGCCGAGTTCGTCGGCGATCATCTCGAGCGGCTGGGCGATCGAGACGACGGCGATGTCGGCCTGCGTGTCGGAAACTGTTTCGGTCATGGTATGCCTATCTAGGGGATGCAGCGGCGCTGTGCCAGCTTGGGCCCTTGAAGCCAGTGCCGCGCGCCGCCCTTGATCGCGGTCAAAGGGGAAGGAACAGGCTCGCCAGCGCCGCGCTCATCAGGTTGGCGAGACTGCCGGCGGCAAGCGCCTTGAGCCCCAGCCGCGCAATTACCGGGCGCTGGTTGGGGGCGAGGCTGCCGGTCACCGCCATCTGGATCGCGATCGAGGAGAAATTGGCGAAGCCGCACAGCGCGAAGGTGACGATCGCCCGGCTGCGCTCAGTCAGCTGGTCGCCGGTCATCGCGCCGAGGTCGATGAAGGCGACGAATTCGTTGAGCACGATCTTGGTCCCGAACAGCCCGCCCGCAAGCCGCGCCTGCTCCCAGTCGGAAATGCCGATCAGAAACATGACCGGCGCGAAGATCGTGCCGAGCAGTCCCTGGAAGCTTAGGTTCTCGAGCCAGGCCGCGGTGTCCGCTCCGAACGGCACGCCAAGCCCGGCCGCGAGCGCGACCAGGCCCGACCCGATCCCGCCCAACAGCCCGTTGGCGAGCGCGACCAGCGCCACGAAGACCATCACCATGGCCCCGACCGCGACCGCCAGTTTGACCCCGGTCTGGGTTCCCTGCGCCGCAGCCTCGATGATGTTGGCGGGACGCTGGCCTTCCTCGAAGGTTTCGGCCAGTTCGACCGCCTCGTCCGCCTCGTAAACCGCTGGTCCCATCGGACCGCCCCCGCTGCTGCTGCCGCCACCTTGCGGAAGCTCGATTTCCTCGCCGTTCGCGCCGACCATCACCACGCGCGTCCCTTCGCTCGGCGGGCCGGACTTGCGGCGCAGGCGGGCCCCCGCCATCGCCGCGACATCGGCAGCGCCCGCTTCGATCCGGACAGGCTCATCGGGCATGATGATCTTGGCCATCAGGATGCCCCCGGGGGCCGACATGAAAGCGGCGGCGAGCAGGAAGGGCACCGCCTCGTCCCCGATGAAACTGGCATAGGCGGCAAGGATGGTTCCCGCGACCCCGGCCATGCCGACCGCCATGAGCGTGAAAAGCTGCGAAGGCGGAAGCGAGGCGAGATAGGGCCGCACGACCAGCGGGCTTTCCGACTGGCCGACGAAGATATTGGCCGCGCTTCCCAGCGCCTCGACCCGGCTGACCCCGGTGATCCAGCCGATCGCGCCGCCGACCCAGCGCACCAGCCGCTGCATGATGCCGAGATGGTAGAGGATCGCGACGATTGCGGCGAAGAAGACGATCACCGGCAGCGCGGCGATGACGAAGGCGGTGGCGAAGGGATTGGAATCCATCGGCCCGAACACGCTCTCGATCCCGACGACCGAATAGTCGAGCAGCGCGATGACGCCCTGCGAAAGCCCCTGGATGATGTCCTGGCCGAAAGGCACGCGCAGGACCAGCACCGCCATCGCCGCCTGCAGCGCAAAGGCCGCACCGACCACGCGCAGGCGGATATGCGAGCGGCCCGAAGACAGGGCATAGGCGATCCCGAGGATGGCAAGGATGCCGAGCAGGCTGAAGAGAATGGACGTGGCGCTTTCGTTCACGGCGGAATTCGGCTCTTGGTGGGCGTGCGGAAAAGCTGCGCGCTTTCCGCAGGCGGTAGACGTGTCGGAGACTGACCCCCCGGCGCGCAGGAGCGCACCTTGTGCCCTTCGCGTGGCACTTTGCGGAGGAATGCGCAATAGTCCAGAGGCAGGCCGCGCAACCGGCAGCCGGGAGAACGCTCCCGACAGGCTCGTCCCGGTCGGGGAAGCGGGCGGGCTTGCCGCTTCCCTTTTCGGCCCCGCCCGACTAGCGCACAAGGCATGACCGAGACCGTTTCCGCGCCCCGCCGGGTCGCCATGCCGCTGGGCCTGTTCGTCTTCACCTTGCTCTATGGCGGCATGACCGTGCTCGCGGGCGTCATCGCGTTCAAGCAGGTCCAGCTCTGGCCGAGCGAGCTGGCGGTCGAAAGCGGGATCTTCGCCTTCCTGCTGCTGGTCGTGATCTCCAGCACCATCGCCCAGCTTTACGGACGGGCGATGGCGCAGCGCATCGTGTGGTGGGGATTCCTCCCGCTCGGGCTTTCGGCGGCGATCATCTTCCTCGTTCTCGGCCTGCCGCCCTCGCCCGAGATGACCGACTTCCGCGGCGAGGATCTCGCCGCCTTCGAGCGGGTGCTGGGCCAGACGCCGCGCATCATGCTGGCGGGACCGGCCGCCTATCTCGTCTCGCTCCTGCTCAACATCTGGATCTTCGACCGGCTGCGCGGCGAAGGAGAAGGCACCACGATCGGCCTGATGATCCGGGGAGCGGTCGCCTCCGCGCTGAGCCAGGCGGTCGATTCGGTGATCTTCGTGACGCTCGCTTTTTACGGCCAGTTCGACATATCCACCCTGCTGGTCGGCCAGGTCATCGCCAAGGTGACATTGAGCCTGTTGCTGGTCCCCTTCCTCATCACCTTCGGGGTGCGCGCGGCCCGCTGGCTCGACGGGCGCGAAGAAACTCCGCAGCCCGGCAGTTCGGCATCGCCCCCGGCCGATTGATTATCCCGCCACTCGACCTAAGCTGTCTGCCGGGGCGGAAGGCATGGAGGGAGAAAAGCGATGCGGTTTTCGGGCTATGCTCTGGCACTCGGCGCTCTGGCGCTGGCCGGATGCACCTATGATGATGCGAGCGATTCCGCGGCAAGCGTCTATTACCAATGCGACCGCGGCCCGCTGCTCACAGTCGATTATCTCGAAGGCGACCGGGTGCAGGTGCAGGTAGGCGATGAGGAACCGCTCATCCTGCCGCAGGTTCCGGCCGCATCGGGCGCGAAATACATGACGGCGCGCCACACCTTCTGGGACCGCGGCGACGAGGCCACGTGGACGGTGGGCCGGATGATGCCGATGACCTGCACGAAAGTCGCACCGAAGCGCGGGATGTAAGAGCCTTGCATCCCATCGCGGCGCAGCGATGGTGAGCCCTGCTGGGTTCGAACCAGCGACCTACTCCCGGTATCAGCCCCTAAAACCGCAGTTTTCTGCCATTTCTGCACCACTCGTAACGGGGTATTGTGTAGCACTCTGCGGGCACCGGAGGCAAGCCTCAGGTCACCTGAGGGGCAGGCCTACGGGGAGTGGGATATGGAGACCCTCAGGGCTGAGGTGGAGAAGCTCGGGCGGTATGAGATCTAGGGCCTGCCCAGACAAGGGGTCTAGGTCTTAGAAAGCGGCTCTTCACGCTCCCAGTTTCCTGCGGGTTACAAAGCCCCTTAGCGTCCCGTATCGACAGCGAAGGTAGGTATGCCCCGTTTTGGTCGATACGGGACGCTAATGGCCCGTCAAACGAAGCTGTATAGGCCCGCCGCACCCACCAGCACAAAGCCGACGAGAACCCCCATGCATCCGCCCTTGGGTTCTCCCTCTGCGTTGCCCCCGGTGAATGCCCCTGAGGCATCCCGCTCTCGCCCCATGGCTGCTATCTGGCCTCTCCGCGATCGCTCTTGCTCCTCGTCGAGCGGGCGGAAGGCCGGGAGCTTGTTGCCTTCCCATGCGATGGCAATCTTCGCCCCGTAGGAGGCAAACCCCTTCACCCCGCCTTTCAGCTCATGGACCCGTGCGGCGTAGGACACCCCGTCATCTAGAGCAGGGGCGAAGGCTGCGGCATCCTCCCGCGACAGGAAGCCTATGTCTTTCCCGTTCCAGAGCACGGCCACTGCGTTTGGGTCATGCGGGTTATCGGGCTGGCGCTGGAGGCTGACCTCGTCGCCGGGATCAACCTTCGCAAGGAGATTCTGGCGCGGGGTTCCGTCCGTCGCGTCACGGGACTCGCCGACAATGTCGAAGACCTTCTTGCGTGTGGGTGCTGCCATGCGGCCAGCCTAGCGGATATCCCAAGGGCGGCAAGGGCATGGGCAAGGTCGAAAAAATCAGACCCTCTCAGGCGAATGAGCGCGAGTGCGTTACCCGAGCAATACACCCTTAGGCGAGGCGGGCCAGCAGGTTCCTCACGCTTGAGGCGTGCCACTTCCCGCCCCTGCGAGTTTGGATGTGGCGAGCGTTGAGTTCCGCCGCGATGCCACCTAGCGAGGTCACCCCGCTCGCCCGAATGTCTGCGATCACAGGGGCGAGGTCTTGGGCGTAGCTATTGGCTCCCGCCTTCACCTTCTCCACAGCCGCTGAGTTCCCCTTGCCAGCCCTGTGGAGAGCCGCTGCGCCATTCGGGTTGCCCAGCTTACGACCAGCCGCTTTGGCAGCCCTCAGGGCATCCTTGGTGCGCTTGCTGATGGCCTCCCGCTCGGCTTGCGCCACGGCTGCCATGATGTGCACGGTGAGGTCGTTCGCCTCGGGCATATCGGCAGCGACGAACTTGGCTCCGCTATCCTGCAGCGCGCTGAGGAAGGCCACAGAGCGGCTTAGGCGGTCTAGCTTGGCCACCACTAGGGTCGCCCCTGTGACCTTCGCATGGTGGAGCGCAGCGGCGAGCTGGGGGCGGTTTGAGGTCTTGCCGCTCTCCACCTCGGTCCGCTCGTCGATCACCTCCCAGCCGCGAGCCTCGCAGAGCTGGCGCACGGCTTGCCGCTGGGCTTCGATCCCTAGGCCTGAGCGGCCCTGTTCAGCGGTCGAGACTCGGTAGTAGGCCACCACTCGGCACATGATCTTCCCTCCATACAGAACTGCGTAACCGTCGTTAGGCAGATTTGTATGGCTGGGCCGGAGGATTGAGCAAGGGGGTGAAGCTCGGTTCGTCGCGGAAGCGACTCGGGTGGACTCAAGCAACGCGAGGGGACGGATTGTGTGCCTCGGGGCGGTTGCAGCGGCTGCCTCCGGGGGATCGCACCCCCCACGGGGGAAACTGGCGCAGCCCGATCTATCAATCCCTCTTCAGATTTTTGCGCGATATATTCCGGACATTCGCCAATGTCTGATTATGGGTGGAAACCGGACGTCGGCTAAAATTCAGAAACGTCTTCCCAACCGGTCTTCGTTAACAGCATGTGCCCAAGGTCGAATAATAAACCTTGCCTAGGTGTATTATCTTGAACCAAGTCATACTCCCCGTTTTGAACAGTCTCCAAGATCCACTGCGTCCCGTCGAATGGGTAGGAGCAGGGGTACTTTGGCCCCTCTCGTCGTAACTTTGCAATACTTTCATCACGGGCTTCCAAAATGCCGACTATGCTCTCTTGAATGGCCGCGACTTCATCGTTCGCAAGTTCAATCTCCTTCGAGCGAGAAATGATGCCCGGATCACCTCCGCCGTTGCCGGTCATCTGCTTCACAATGAGAATGTGACCGTTGTCATCCGATTCAAGGCGCATGAAGATGGAAGAATCAAATGATGGCAGATAGCTGAAGCGGAAGGTAAATTGGGAATTGGTTTCCGTCGTGACAGCATCCTCTAGCGGCGGTTCGCAAGCGGCGCTCCACTGGCTCGGATACCATTCGGTCTCCACGGTGGTAAGACGTGGTCCTTCAACGCCACAATTACCAGGCTGCATTTGCTCAGGGAAACCGTCCGGGAAGTATCTTTCCAAGGCCGCTAAGTCCCGCTCGCCGGAACCGATAAGCTTATCGGTCTGACACATCCTGTCTTGAGGGCGAACTGGCCCGCAAGAACTTACGGCAAGCGCAGCAAGAACGGGTAAAAACCGCGTGCAGAATGCTAAACTCATTCAGCGTCACTAATAAGGCGTGGCTTTGGCCGCAATGGGGTCGTTAGCGGTCAGTCCGCTTTTGGTGCGTAAGTGTAACCTAGGGTCCGCCTGAGTGCCCACCCAAGGCATCGCTTTTCCGCGCCTTCGCGCAGTGCTTAGCGTCCCGTGTCGACAGTGCGGCTAGGTCTGGACCCTAACCCGGCGAAACGGGACGCTAAGAGGCTCAGATGGCTCGCTTGATGCGCTGCCTGCGGATATCGCTCCGGCGCTTCCGAGCGGCAGCCTCAGGGCTGCGCTGGGTGAAGGCCACGATGCCGTCTGCCTTTAAAGCCGCATCGAACTCTTCGCGGCTTACGATCCCCCAATCCTTGCGGTCGAACTGGTGGACAAGCTCCGCAAAGGCAGCCTCGCGGTCGACCAGCAGGCCGTACACGGTTGGGCTGTCCTCCCGGCGGCTGGTCGGGCCGATGGGGCCGACATAGCCAGTGAGGTAAAGGGCCTTGGTGATCGGGGAGAAAGCCGAAGGGCCAGCCTTAGGGCCTCCCGTTGGGGCGGTCCCTCGGGCGGCGCGCTTGCGGCAGGCCGGGGAGCAGTAGCGGGAGGAGTTGCGCGGCGAGCGGTAGGTGGTCCCGCACTGGTGGCAGGTCCGCTCTCGGCCCGCGCGGGCCGGAGTCTTGGTTGTGGTGCTCATTCTCTCACTTTGGGGAGGGTCACGGTCTGCGTCGGAAAGATGGCCCCGCCCGGACCATGACAAACGGGCGGGGTCAGTGAGAGAGCCGGACGCTACCCCGGCCCTTGAGCAACCTCGGGGCCTAGCGGTTAGGCCAGGGCGAAGGTGAGGAGGTGTGAAAGCGCGCCGACGGCGAGCAGGGCGAGGGCGGAAAGCCGGGGCATCGCTTACCAGCCGGGAATGCGCTGGACGCGGCCCTTGGCCTCCAGCTCCTTGGCGAGCTTCTGGGCCTCGTTCTGCAACTCTTGCTGCCGCTCGAATCGCTCGGCTGCCTCCTTGCGCCACTTGCGCTCGTTCAGCCGCTTCTGGTTGACGAGGCCAAGGCGAAGGTGGCGGATGCGGCGTTCGAGCTGCTGGCGGTCGCGTTCGGGCAGGAAGTACTTGGGGTTGCCCTCGGTGTCGTAGCCCGTGATCTCGTCGCGTTGCGCGACAAGGCGGGCGATGTCGCTCTCGATCCGCATCAGCTCGGCATTGGCGGCAGACTGCGCCTTGGCGACGGCTTCCTGTTCAGGGGTCTGCAGCGGGACATCGTTCTCGATACGCGAGACGATGCTGCCGTCCGCTCCGTACTGGACGGAGCTGTAGCTCTGGGTGTTGACCTTCACCCGGTGGCCGCTCTCCTTTTCGATCTCGCCAAGGATGGCCTTGGCCTCGGCGGCAAGCTCCCGGTCTCGGGCGATATCGGCGGCGGTGGGTTGGAGGTTCTCGGGAAGATTGTCTGACATGGTCAGTTGCTCTCGGTTGGCTGCTAGGCGGCTTGCCGCTCTAGATCAGCTGGGTGGATGGATGGCCGATGGTCGGCCTCGGGGTGGATGGGTGGTAGGGCTGCTTGCCATTCGACTTGCTCCCAATCGTCTTCCGTCCAGCCGCTCGGCTCCCACTGCGGGGGCGGCGGCTCGGTGAAGGCGATCTCGGTGACCCCCGGCGGGAGGTCGTAGCGGATGAATCCGCAGGGCAGGACCGAGCGGCTGGCCCGGATCGGGCAGCGGCGCACGGCGCGGATGATCTCGAACCGGTGAAGGGCGTGGGGCCTGATGTCGCACCAGCGAGGCTGGGAAAGATGGGATAGGCCAAGCTCGTAGCGAAACAGGTAGGGCAGACCCAAGGACGGGTCGCGGGGCAGGGGCCAGTTCTGAATGAGATGGACCTCTTGCGCCGACAGGGTCCGGTTGCCGACCTTGAGCGAGCCGACGCTGCCTTGTCGCTTGCGGGGCATCTCGGGGTCATCCCACAGGTCAGCCGCATCGGCGACCTTGAGATGCTCCGGGTGGATGCACTTCGGGTTGCCGCAGGTGCGGACGAGCTGCTCGCTCTGGTCGAGCTTGCGACCGTGGTGGAGCGACCACACCAGCCGGGTGATCTGCCGGGAGCCGCGCTTCGATGCAATGGGCTGGGAGGCCACGGGGGTTCCGTCCTTGGTCACAGGCCCCGTCCAGAGCAGACAGCCGCTGGCTGGGTCGTACTTGGTCCTCTCCTCGAGGTAGTCCGTCAGCGCCCGGTCCTTTCCCGCTGGGAAGGCGTAGGGCGTGGCGTGGGGGTTGTGGAACGTGATGGGCAGGACTCCTTGCAGGGGCGGCCCCGCTGGGGCAGCCCTTGGCGGGTGTCAGGTGATGGTGGTGATGGCGGGGGAAGGCAGCCCCGCTGGGGCAGCCTGGGGGTCAAACCCGTAGGAGCCTCTCAGGTGACTCAGGATTGACGATTTGGCATCGGGTGGGGGGTGAGTGCCGCGCAGCCCCGTCTTTCGAATCCTAGCCCCCTTCACGGGCAGCACAGGGCACACTTGCCGGGGCAGCCCCGTTGGTATGGACAGGAGAAGAGGATGGTGACTGAGCAGCCCCGCTAGGATAGACCTTGGGGCTGACCGGAGGGATGACCTTGGGGCAGACCTAAGGGATACTCCCTTACTATCTCTTCCCTTCCTATATCCCTAAGCGCAGTACTGAGTAGTAGTACTAGTAAGGGACTAGGGTATATGATACGCTGTATCATGTCAACCCCTTCGCTAACAGGCGTTGGTGGTCGTCACTGAGCGAAGCTCCGCTGGTCGGTCATTCGGGCTGACCTAGGGAAGGCGGAGACCCGAAAATCCCGATTCTCTCTTCTAAAGGTCACCTTTTGTGACCCCCTTCATAAATCCGCGCCCTTCGACAGGCCCGAAGCCGCCGGATGGGATGCCGCTTGGGCTGACGCTGGGTCGGCCTGTCCCCGATTTTTCGGTTCTCGCTGCTATGGGCGGTGTTTTAGGCCCCCCACGGGAATCCGCGAGTTTCACGGGGCCAGATGATCAAGGGCGAGGCCGGGGTAAACCACGCGCTCAATCGCCTCCGCCTTGCTCTGCATGGAAGCCCCTTCACCATAAACGCGGCTGGACCCTTTCTCAGCGCGACGAGCCAGCGCCAAGGCCGTGCGCTCCGGCAGGCCAGCCTCGCGCAGCCTGTCCTCAAACCCGTGTCGAAATGAGTGCATACCGAGCTTCCGCCCTTCCAGCTTCATCGCCCGGACATGGCCGCTGAACCAATCGGACAGATCGCGCCCTGAGCCTTCCTCCGGGAATAACTGATCCTCCCCCGCAGCTTTCTGCTCATCGACGAACGACAGGAACCCCAGACGGATCAGCTCAGGATGGAGCGGCAACGTTCCCCGCGATGACTCGGTCTTGAGGCGCTGCCCACCTTGGGTGCGGATATGGATCGCAGGTGTGCCACCCTCCTCCACATCGCTGATCCGCAGGCGCGTAGCCTCGCTCAAACGCAGCCCCTGAAACAGGCACAGCAGCGGCACCCAGAATCGCCCCGGATCGTCCCTGCTGTTATCCCACGGGCGATCCCAAGGAGCGTGCGTGAAGATCGTTTTGAGCTGCTCGCTGGTGAACGGATCACGGCGGTCTGCATCATCGATTGGATCGGCCACCCGCAGCTTGTGAAATGAGTGAGAAGCGATCCACCGCTCGGTGACCGCCCAGTTGAAGACCGCGACCACATGGACAAGGTATCCGTCATTCACGGTCTTCGCCGTGATCGGGGCTATACCCAGCTCCTTCCCCTTGGCCACTGCCTCACGCGCTGTCAGACCCTTGAGCGCAAGCCTCCGGCCCATGCCTTTAGGGATGGACTGCAAAAGCTCGACAAACTCCCGAGCGTCTTCGCGTGTGATGCTGCTCACCTCCCGCTCCCCGAACTCCTCGCGGAGCAGGCGAGCAACCGGGCCAAAGGCGCGCTTGGAAGATGCAGACCATCCCGGACTTTTCGCCCGCTCGTATGCCTCAATCAGCTGGCCCACGGTCTTCTCCTCGGACGCCTCGGGGGCAGCCGGGGGTGCCACCAGCTCGGCATCGCGCGGGGCGTAGGCGGCATCGCCCTCGAGTCGCGCTATCGCTGCCCGGTGTAGCTCGACAAATGCTCGCATGAGCATCCGCTGTAGGTAGGCCACCTCGGGGCTGTCCTCGTCGGTCGACAGTCCGGCCTGCTGCATGAGTGTCCTGCTGGCCGCTAGGACAGGTCCAACGTCGCCCCGCCCGAGCATCGCTTGAGCGGCCTCAAGGCGGTCCTTGGTCGTCCGGAGGAGCTGCCTATGGTCGGTAGCCTCAAGCCGCCGCTGGGGCAGGAAGGAGGGAAGCTGGGTGTTGAAGAACTCTGCCGCCATGCGATGCGCTTCGGCTTCGGTCAGGGATCGCTCGGGGATCGCCTTTGCAGCCTCGCGAGCCTCATTCACCTTCGCACGATACTCCCCAGCAATGAGCGGGAGCTTGTCCGCAGCCTTCTCCTTGTCCGTCTCTCCCGTGGAGCGGATGAACTCTCCGCGAAGGATCGGAGCGCAATCGAGCGGCCACCGCTTGCGCACCTGCCACATCGAAGAGCCTTTGCGCCGGGATAACTTGAACACCTCACCACCCTCCGCTGTGTAGCAGCTTTGTGGTGCAGATGATCCAGACGCTTGCGCCATAAAAGACGGAAAACCAAGGACTTCAAGGCGATAAATGGTGAGCCCTGCTGGGTTCGAACCAGCGACCTACTGATTAAAAGTCAGTTGCTCTACCGACTGAGCTAAGGGCCCTTGCCAAGGGTCGCGCGCAGCGGCGAGGAGCCGCGACGGCGGAGCGCTCACCTAGGCAGCGCCTCCCTCCTGGTCAAGCGGCGAGTGAGCTGGGCGATGGTGAGGCCGGTGACGGGATCGCGCCAGCCGCGCGCCACCTCGCTCGCCGGGCCAAGCACGAAGGCGCGCTCGCGGAAATGGGGGTGCGGTATCGTCAGCAGCTCTCCCCGCCACTCCCCGCCGCTCCACAGCACGATGTCGAGATCGAGCACCCGGTCGCCCCAGCGCCGCCCGCGCCGCCGCCCGAATTCGCGCTCCATCCGCTTGAGCGCGGCGAGCAGGGCGGGCGGGTCATATTCGCTCGCCAGCACGCTCGCGGCATTGGCGAAGCGGCGCTGGGCCGCGCCCATCGGGGCGGAGCGCACCACGCGCGATCGCGCCATGACCGTGCCGAAAGCGGCGAGCTCCTCCATCGCGGCGTGCACGACCGCGCGCGGCGGGCCATAGACATGGTGGCGCCGGTTCGATCCCAATGCGACGAGGTAGAGGCTGCTCAAATGTCCTGCGCCAGCCGTTCGTAAAGGTTCGGGCGGCGGTCGCGGAAGAAGCCCATGCCCGCCCGGTGCGTCGCGGCGCGTTCGAGGTCGAGCGTGGCGACCAGCACACCCTCTTCCTCGCGCCCGAATTCGGCGACGAGATCGCCCCATTCGTCGGTGATGAAGGAGTGGCCGTAGAAGACCTGCTCGGCACCTTGCGGCCCTTCCGCTCCGATCCGGTTGACCGCGATGACGGGGATACAGTTCGAGACTGCGTGGCCCTGCATTGCGCGGCGCCACATCCGGCTGGTGTCGAGGTCAGGGTCGTACGGTTCGGAGCCGATCGCGGTGGGGTAGAACAGCACTTCCGCGCCTTTGAGCGCCATGATCCGCGCCGCCTCTGGATACCACTGGTCCCAGCACACGCCGACGCCGATCCGCACCGGGGCCCCGTCGTCGCCGGGCACGTCCCACACCTTGAACCCGTCGTTTCCGGGGCGGAAATAGTACTTCTCCTCGTAGCCCGGCCCGTCGGGGATATGGCTCTTGCGATAGGTTCCCATGATCGCCCCATCCGGCCCGATCATGGCGAGCGTATTGTAATAGTGATGCCCGTCACGCTCGAAGAAGCTGGTCGGGATCGCGACCTTCAGCCTTTCCGCAAGCCGCTGCATCGCAATCACGCTCGGATGTTCCGCAGTCGGCTTGGCGAGCGCGAACAGCGCCTCCTCCTCCTCGCGGCAGAAATAGGGGGTGGAGAAGAGTTCGGGCGGCTGGATTACGCGCGCGCCCTGCCCCGCCGCTTCGCCGACAAGTTCGGCGACGGCATCGATATTGGCCTGCTCGCTGCCGCGGTCGAGCGACAGCTGGAGGGCGGCGACGGTGATGCTTCGCATGGGTCTTGGATTTCCTCGTCGCCGCCCGCAGGCGATCAGTAGGCTTTCTTGAACAGGAGGGTCATGCGGTCGCTCTCACCGATGGAGAGATATTCGGACCGCTTGGGATCGTCCTCGCCCGTCGCTAGTGTGGGGGGCAGGGTCCACACGCCGCGCGGCCAGTTCGCCGGATCCTTGGGATTGGCGTTGATCTCGCTCTTCTTCACCAGTTCGAAGCCGGCCGCCTCGAATATGTTCACGACGTCCTTCTCGCGCATATAGCCGCGTTGGCGAGCGCCGTAGTCGTCGTAGCTCGCGCCGTCGGGGGCGCGGTGCTGGACCACGCCGACCATGCCGTCGTCCTTGAGCAGCATTCGCGCGGTCTTGAGCACGCTGTCGGCCATGTTGCCGGCGTTGAGCCCGTGCATCGAACGGAAGATCAGCACGCGGTCGACCGTGCCGGCCATGTCCTCCGGCATCGAGCCGACCTCGAAGGCGTCGACCTTGCCCGGCGCGGTGCCGATCATGTCGGAGACGCGCTTGGTGAAAGTCTCGGCCCAGCCCGGCCCTTCGGGCGGCTGCTGCGCGGGGGTGTTGAAGGCGACATATTTGCCGGCAGGCGCGATATAGGGCGCGAGCACGCGGGTATACCAGCCGCCGCCGGGGCTGAATTCGGCGACGGTCATGTCGGGCTCGACCCCGAAGAAGGCGAGCGTTTCGGCGGGGTTGCGATACTGGTCGCGCGCGCGGTCCTGGTCGCGGCGGGCATCGGCCAGCACGTCCTCGAGCGCAGGCGCCGAGGCTTCCATGTGATTGTCGGCGATGGCGGGAACGGCGGTAAGCGCCGCGGCTCCGGCAAGCGCGGTCGCGGCGGCAAGTGCAAGGCGTTTCATCGGGAATCTCCTCTCGTCGGGGTGCGGGCCATGATTAGTGATCGCGCCCGCGGAAACAAGCGATGACCCGGAAACAAGCGATGACATTGCTGCGTTCCCTTCCTAAGTCCGGGCAAAAGGCAAAGGAGACGGCATGGAACAGGCGATCATGGCAGGCGGGTGCTTCTGGTGCACCGAGGCGGTCTTCCGCGATGTGGTGGGCGTGAGCGAGGTCGAAAGCGGCTATATCGGCGGCGAGACCGACAATCCGACCTACAAGGACATCTGCACCGGGCGCACCGGCCATGCCGAGGCGATCCGGGTGACTTTCGATCCGGGCACGATCAGCCTTGCCGAGATCTACGACGTCTTCATGGGCACGCACGACCCGACCCAATTGAACCGCCAGGGCAACGATGTCGGCACGCAGTATCGCAGCGCGATCTTCCCGCTTTCGGCCGGGCAGTTCGAGGAAGCCAAGGCCGCGATCCTCCGCTGGAACACCGAGAACGGCAAGATGGCCGTGACCACGATCGAGGGCTTCGATGCCAATGCGGGCGAAGGGGGCGAACAGGTGAAGCCGTGGTATCCGGCGGAGGACTACCACCAGGAATACTGGGAGGGCGAAGGCCAGCGGAACCCCTATTGCCTCGCGGTCATCCCGCCCAAGCTGATGAAGCTGCGCAAGAGCTTCGCCGAAAAGGTGAAGGTCTGACGCGAAGGGTCCGGGTCAGGCCCAGCTGCCAAAGTCGCATCGCACGCCTTCGGCCTCGCAAAAGCTCCTGAGATGGTCGATGGCGTTCGCGTCACCCGAAAACCGGTCTTGCAGGAGCGCGAAGCAGAGCGCGGCGACCGCATCCGGCTCGACGGTGACCCAGAACTCGTAGTCACCGTCCCCGAACATCCGTTCGACGAGCGGCCCGACATCACCGGCTTCGAGCCGGATCGACCCGTTGGCACGCAGGGTGAGATCGATCGTCCGGCGGCTCTGCGCGTTCTGATCGGAATAGAGGCGTACGGTCTTCTCTTTCGTCATGGGAGCCCTCCCTTTCCTCGCCAGCGGCTGATGAAGAACCCGTCGAGCCCGCCCTGCTCCGCCAGCATCCCAGGATGGGTGCGGACGTGGCCCTCGGCAGTCGGCGTGAGGCCCGCGGGCAATTCGGCGGCAGCGACCGGCGCCTGTTCCAGCCCGAGCGTCTCGGCAATCCAGCGCGCCTGCTGCTCGCCTTCCTCCTCCTCTAGCGAGCACACCGCGTAGACCAGCCGCCCGCCGGGCGCGAGCCAGTCGGCGGCGCGGGTGAGGAGGGCACGCTGCAATTCGACCATTTCCGCAATCTGGCCCTTGCCGATGCGGTGCAGCACATCGGGGTGGCGGCGGCAGGTGCCGGTCGCGGTGCAGGGCGCGTCGAGCAGGATCGCGTCGAAGCGGTGCCTCGGTTCCCATGTAAGAGCATCGGCCCGCACCGGCGAGGCGGCGAGGCCGGTGCGCTTCAGGTTCGCCTTGAGCAGGTCGAGCCGCCTCTTGGAGATGTCCAGCGCGGTCACTTTCCACCCGCTCGCGGCGAGCGCCAGCGTCTTGCCGCCCGGCGCGGCGCACAGGTCGAGCGCGTGACGGCCACCCGGTTCATTGGCGCCTCCGCCCAGCAGCCGGGCCGGGATTTGCGCGGCGAGATCCTGCACCCACCAATCCCCCTCCCTGAACCCCTCCAGCGCCTCGACCGCCGTGCCGCGCGGCAGGCGGACATGGCCGGGGGCGAGACTCACTCCGCCCATGCACGCGGCGCGCTCGGCAGTCTGCGAGGCGTCCTTGAGGGCAAGGTCGAGTTCGGGCGGGTCGGCAAGTCCGGGGGCGATCGCATCGGCCCGCTCGCCCCAGCGCGCGCGGACCCGCTCGGGCAGGGTCGGCGCGGCGGGAAGGGCGACCTCGCGCTTCGTCAGGGTCGAGAACACGCCGTGCGCCAGCCGCCGCGGTCCTCCGGCGAGCAGCGGCAGTCCGGTCGCGACCACGGCGTGCGCCGGCGTGCCGAGCCTGAGCGACTGTGCGAGCATGATCCGCAGCACGCTGCGCGCCTTGGCGTCGTCCGGCAGGCGCTGCTTCGTCGCGCTGTCGATCAGCGCGTCGCAGTCGACCAGCCAGCGCAGCGCCTCGCCTGCGATGGCCCGGGCGAGCGCGCGGTCCTCGGCTGCGTGAATCCCCGAAAGCGCCGCGCCCTCCGCCTGTTCGAGCGTCTCGCCCCGGCGCAGGACGGCATCGAGAAGCTTGAGCGCGGCGCGGCGCGCGGGAAGGCCCGGTGTCTTCGGCATGACCGCGCCCTAGACCCGCTTGAAACCAAGCGCCAGCGCGCACATTTGAGTGAAGTCATGACCAAGCAGAAATCCGAAGCCGCCAAGCAGTTCAAGAAGCCCGCGCACTGGACCAACGACCCCGTGCCCGAGCCGAAGCAGGTCGATCCGCTCAAGGACGAGCCGCGCGACCTTTCCCCCACCCGCTACGGCGACTGGGAGAAGAACGGCATCGCCTGGGATTTCTGATTCTCCCACTGCGGCAAAAAGGGGGCGTGGTTCGCGTCGTCCATACCCCCTTGAACCAAACGGAATCGCGGCTGTAGGAACGTCCCTGCGGGTTTCCTACAGCTTGACGAATTCCACCTTCAGTCCGTCCTTCGGCTGCGGGATCGGCCATTCCTGCCAATGCGGCGCATAGCCTTCGGCCACCTCGATGCGGTACCGCTGGAGCAGCTGCGCGATCAGGATCTTCACCTGCATATAGGCGAAATGCAGCCCCAGGCACATATGCGCGCCCCCGCCGAAGGGAACCCAGGCATATTTGTGCCGCGCCTTCACCGCCTCGGGCGTGAAGCGCATCGGATCGAAGGTGAAGGGATCGTCCCAGTATTCTTGCGAATGGTGGGTCCAGTAGATGTTGATGCCGACCATCGTGCCCGCCGGGATGCGATAGCCTTCGTATTCGAATTCGCGCAGCGCGCGGCGCGGCATGGAAGGCACAGGCGGGATCATCCTGAGCGCTTCCTTGAAGGCCATTTCGGTGAGTTCGAGCTTGCCGAGATCGCCGTAATCGAGCGCGCGCGCCTTGCCCGACCCGTCAGGCCCGCCGGTCACCGCGAACACTTCTTCGCGCAGCTTTTCCTGCCAGTCGGGGTTCTTGGCGAGATAGTAGATCAGCGAGGTCGCGCTAGACGTGATCGTGTCGTGCGCGGCCATCATCAGGAAGTTCATGTGATCGACCACCTCGTCGACCGGCAGCAGGCTGCCGTCCTCGCGCGTCGCGGTGGCGAACTGGCTGAACATATCCTGCCCGCCGCCTTCGGCCCGGCGGCGATGCGTCTCGCGGGTGAAATAGTCGATGAGGTAAGCCCGCCCGTCGACGCCCTTCTTCATCTTGGTGAAGGGCAGCGGCTTGCGCACCGGCGCGACCGAGGCCTGCACCATGTCGACGAAGGCTTCGTTGATGCGGTCCGCCTCCGGCCCCCACGGAATGCCGATGAAACTGTCGGCGGCAAGGTCGAGCGTCAGCTTCTTGATCGCCGGGTAGAAGGTCATCGCCCCTTCCCAGCCTTCGACCTCGCGCGCTATCCCTGAATTGAGCGCGCCCGAATAATGCCGCATCGGTTCCGGCTTGAACGCGATCGACAGCGCGCGGCGGTCGACCCGGTGATGCTCGAAATCGATCAGCATGAGCCCACGCGGGAAAAGCTGGTCCAGCACGGGGCCCCAGCCCTGTTCGCTGGAAAACATCTTGTTCCGGTCGAACAGCAGCATCTCGTTCGCCTCGGCCCCGATCAGCGCGACCTGCCAGCCGCCGAAAGCGCGGTTCTTGTAGACCTTGCCGTAGGTGTCGATCATCCGCCGCGCGAAACCGTGCGGGTCGGCGAGCATCCGGAAGGTGTTGCCCACAACAGGCCAGCCGGCTTCGCCCGGGATGTGGGAAAGGTCCGATTCGTCGAGGCGGCCTTCGCTCCAATGGTCGAAGGAGCGCGCTTCGGCGGCGGTGTGATGTTGTGCGAGGGTAGCCATGGTCCAGTCCTTACCACGAAAAAGAGGTTCGGGTTTGCAACTGACCTTAGTGTAAATAAGATTGGGGTGTAAATAAGCCTAAGGGTCAAATCCAGCCGGAAAGCTCGCGCCGCAGCATCGCATCGAGCATGGCGAGCCCGGCATCCGACGTGTTGAGGCAGTCGAGCACGGCATAGTGCTCGCCGCCCGCCTCGAGAAATTCGTCGCGCCCTTCCAGCGCGAGCTCCTCCAGCGTCTCGACGCAGTCCACGGCGAAACCGGGCGCTGCGACCACCAGCCGCTTCGTGCCCTTCTCGCCTTCCTTGATGAGCGTGTCGTCGGTCGCCGGTTCGAGCCATTTCGCCGGGCCGAAGCGCGACTGGAAGGTCGTCTCGAAGCGGGTTCCGGCGAATTCCCGGCGTTCGCGCAGCCGGTCCTGCAACAGGCGCGAGGTCTTGCAGCACTGGCAGTGATAGGGATCGCCCTGCTCCAGCGTCCTCAGCGGCATCCCGTGGAACGACAGCAGCATCACCTCGGGCGCGAAATCGAGCGCCGAAACCTGACGGGTCAGGTCGTCGGCGAGCGCGGCGATGTAATTGTCGTCGTCGTGATAGGGCGGGACGAAGCGCAAGGTCGGCTGCCAGCGCATCTCGCCCAGCACGCGGGCGACCTCGTCGAACACGGTCGCGGTGGTGGCCGCGCAATATTGCGGATACATCGGCGCGATCAGGATGCGGTCGCAGCCCTGCTGCATCAGCTGGGTGAGCTTGTCCTCGATAGACGG
Source organism: Erythrobacter sp. (assembly GCF_011765465.1). Lineage (NCBI taxonomy): Bacteria > Pseudomonadati > Pseudomonadota > Alphaproteobacteria > Sphingomonadales > Erythrobacteraceae > Erythrobacter > Erythrobacter sp. The sequence goes on from NZ_CP050265.1 coordinate 2,238,182, forward strand.
CTTGCCGTAGCGCATCGCGTAATCGACCAGCGCCGCCTCGCCCAGCGCCTCGGCCATCGCCTCGGCCTGGCTTGCGGTGATGTCGGCGAGCGGCGAGCCGCGCGGGGTCCAGATCTTGGCATAGGCCTCGGCGCTTTTCTGGGGCCGCGTGTTGAGGATGATGCCGCGCAGGATCGGCTGCCACGCGATCGGCGGGATCTCGATCACGCGGCGGTCGGACAGGAACTGCTTGAGATAGCGCTTCACCGAGACGGGATCGGGCGCGTCGGGCGTGCCGAGATTGACCAGCAGCACGCCGATGCGGCCGCTTTTCACCGGGGGGTGATCGGGGGGAAGCTGTTGGTCGCGCCAGGTCATGAGGTCCGCGCCTCCTGCGAGCGCGTCCGCAACACGTCAATACCGGGCAGGAAAACGGCCCGGACCGGGTGGGGCAGGAATGTCCGGGTCATATACCGTCCGAAAGTAGGGGCAGACGCCGCAGGCGCAAGCCCGTAGCCGAAAACAGCGCGTTGGCGATGGCGGGCGGGGCGACGACCGCACCGATTTCGCCCGGATCGGAGGGCGGGGCTTCGCTGGCCAGAAAGTCGACCTCTATCTCCGGGCAATCAGCGAGCGTCGGCAGGTCGAGATCGGCGTAATCCGCGCTCGCTGGAAGGCCGCTGCGCCAGCGCGGCGCGCGGCCGAGCGCCATGCCGAGCCCGAAGATGAGCCCGCCTTCGACCTGCTGGCGGGCGATGTCGAGATTGACGATCCGCCCGATATCGACCGCGACCGACAGCTTCGAGACGCGCACGCCCGTCTCGCTTCCGCGCGCGGTGGCGACGCAGGCGATGCGGGCCGCGTGAGGCCCGTCGCCGATGCGGTGGCAGGCAATGCCCTGCCCGCTCCCACTCGTCCCGCCGTCCCAGCCGCCGAGCTGCGCCGCGCGCTGGAGGCACGCGGCGAGCCGGATGTCGCTGCCGAGCATCGCCATGCGAAAGGACAGCGGCTCGCGCCCGCTCGCCTGCGCGATCTCGTCGATGAAGCTTTCGACGGCGAAGGCGGTGTAGCCGTCGGCATTGCCGCGCACGCGCCCTGTCGGCAGGCCGATTTCGACGGGCACGTGTTCGACCACCACGCTCGGCAATTCGTAGGGCGGGAGCGCGCCGGTGCAGGCGAGGGGATCGGCATTGCCTTCCGTCTCGCGAATCGCGGCCCAGGGCGTCAGCCCGCCGAACAGCCGCCGCCCGGATTCGAGCGCGGCGGGCGGGCAGGCGATCCGCACCCGCAGCGCGTCGATCGCACCGCCCGTGCCGGGACTGCCGGGCACGCCGGGCTGCACCTGCGCGCCGAGCAGCATCCACGCGGGCGGGCGGGGCCGCGCGTGCGTCAGTTCCGACGCGCGCGGCCATGTCAGCTGGACCGGGCGCGGGGAGGTCTCGCGCGCGATCAGCGCGACCTCGATCACGTGGTCGTGTTCGAGCCGCGCGTCGAAGCTGCCGCCTGCGGGCATCGGATAAAGCGCGACGTCCTCGACCGCGAGGCCGAGCGCCTCGGCGGCGGCCTTGCGCGCGCTTTCCGGGGCCTGGCTCGCGATCCACAATTCGAGCTTGCCGCGTTTCAGCCGCGCGGTCGCGCTCGCCGTCTCGAGCGGGGCGGCGAGATGCGGCTCGACCTCGTAACGGCGGGCGAGGTCGACGCGGGTCATGCCTTCGGCTCCGAAGCCGGTTTCGGCAATGCGGAAGGACGGCCCGCTTTCGAGCATCAGGCCGAGCCGGGTGGCGATTTCCGAACTGTTCGCGGGAAAGGCCGCGGTGAATTGCGGGTCCATCGCATCGAGCGCGGCTTGCGCGCTCCACCAAGTCTCGGCGACCGCCGCCAGCCAGCGCTTGCCCGCGACGATTCGCGCGACGCCCGGCACGCGGTAGCCCGCAGCCGAATCGAAGGTCGTGAGTTCGGCCCCGGCATTGGGCCCGTGGCGGATCGAGGCGTGGAGCAGGTCGGGCAGCCGCACGTCGCCTGCGAACTGGAGCGAGCCGTCGACCTTGGCGGGCAGGTCGATGCGCGGGAAGGCGGGCGGCGTGCCCGAAGAAAGCGTCAGCGGATCCTCGCGCGGGGGCTCGGGGCGCAGCGGCGCGGGGTCGGGCACGGCGCGCTGCGCGGCTCCAGCGGCGAGTTCGCCGAAGGTCGCGGAAAGCCCCTCGCCGCCGCGCACGAGCCCGTTCGCGACCGCCAGCTCCTCCCACGCCATGCCCCAGCGCTCCGCCGCCTCCTGCGCCAGCATCGCCCGCGCCGCCGCCCCGGCCTCGCGCGCCATGCCTTCATAGGCCGCGAGCGTCGTGCCCTCGGCGGTCGCGATGAAGCGGTTATCGCGGGCGAAACGCGTGGCGATCCATTCGTCGCTTGTCTCGGAAAGCCCGGCGGCAAGCGGATCCCACAGCGGCGCCCATTTGCGGGCGAGCGGGATGTTGGCATAGGCGCCCGAAGGCGGGGCGGGCTCGATAGCGACCTGCCGCCAGTCCGCGCCCAGTTCCATCGCGACAAGCTGCGGCAGCACCGTCGTCACGCCCTGCCCCATCTCGAGCTGCGGCACCGCGACGGTGACGACCGAATCCTCCCCGATCCGCAGCCACGCGCCGAAGACGTGCTCGCCTTCGCCGGGGGTGAGCGGGTTGTGATAGGTCCGCGGCAGCAGCCACCATGCGACCAGCAGTCCCCCGCCCGCGGCGGCGCCCGCCAGGATGCCGCGGCGCGAGAGTTTCATGGGGTCAGACCTTCCCCGTATCGAGCCAGCGCGCGACCCTTTCGCCGATCGCGCGGAAGGGCTTGCCGGACTCGCCCTCGCCCGCCGCCGGGGGCTTTCCGGCATCGCCGCTGGTGCGCGTTTCCGCGTCGAGCGGGATGCGGCCGAGGAAGGGAATGTCGAGCGCGTGGGCGAATTTCTCGACCCCGCCCGAGCCGAAGATCTCGCCCGCCATGTTCTCGACGAGGCCGATGATCGCGACCTCGCCCTGTTCGAACAACTGCCCGGCGCGCGCCGCGTCGATCAGAGCAAGGTCCTGCGGCGTCGAGATGAGGATCACCCCGTCGGGCTTGTGATCGGCCATCATGGAAAGCTGCACGTCGCCCGTGCCCGGCGGCATATCGATCAGGAGCAGTTCCGTCTCGCCCCAGTTCGCATCGACCAGCTGGCCCAGCGCCTTGCCCGCCATCGGCCCGCGCCACGCCAGCGCCTTTCCGGGCGCGACGATGTGCCCCATCGAGAGCACCTTCACGCCATAGGGGCTGTCGAGCGGGACGAGCTTTTCGTCCTCGACCGACGGCTTCGTGCCTTCGGTCGCAAGCAGCTTGGGCTGGGATGGGCCGTAGATGTCGCCGTCGATCACCCCGACCTTGCGCCCGAGCCGCGCCAGCGCGACCGCAAGGTTGGTGGTGAGCGTCGACTTGCCGACCCCGCCCTTGCCGCTGCCGACCGCGATGATCCGCCGCCGGCGGCGTTCCCCGGTGAGCGCGATGCGGACCTCACCGACCCCTTCGAGCGGGGTCAGCAGGCGGGTGATCTCGGCTTCGAGTTCATCGCGCTTCGTCTCGGACAGGTCGCCCGCCTCGGCGACCACGATCGCGCGGTCGTTGAGCAGGCGCGCCGAACGCACGCGGTGGTCGATCTCGGGCGGGAGCGCGGCGCGCAGGCGCTTCTCCTCGCCTGCGGGTTCGCGGCCATTGGCGGGGGCGGAATTTGCGGGATCGCTCATGGGCAGCGGCCTCTAACATCAATCGGGGCGTGTTGAATTGTGTTTTTGCGCTGGTGCGGCTTTTTCAAATCGCAATACCCCTGTTTTTCCCCGACTCGCGTTCCTATAAGAGGCTCATGGGAATTTTCGACGGTTGGAAAAGACGGCCCGGTGCGGCCGCAAGGGGAGCCGGAGCGGGCCTTGGACCGCTTGCGGGAGACAATCTTGCCATGGCGGGGAAAAACCCCTGGGGCAGCTCCGGCGGGGGCGACGACACGGATCGCGGCGGGGAGGATTCCCCGTCGGGCGAAAAGGGCGGAGGCCCGCGCAACCCGTGGCTCCCCGGCGGTGGCAACGACGGCTCGGGCGAAGGCAAGCGCCGCTCGGCCAGCATCGAGGACATCTTCAAGAACCGCGGCCCCGAAGGCCCGCGTCGCCGCGGCGGCGGGCCGGGCGGACCCAATTTCCGGATGCCCCAGCGCCCCGGCGGCAAGAGCTGGGGCCCGGTCATCGCAGTGGTCGTGATCGGCGGCTTCCTGCTGCTTTCCAGCGTCCATCTCGTCGAGCCGCGCGAACAGGGCGTGGTCAAGACCTTGGGCAGCTACAGCCGCACGCTCGACCCGGGCCTGCATTTCACCCTGCCCTACCCGATCGAATCGGTCGACAAGGAAGACGTGCAGGGCGTTCGCGCGGTCAATATCCCGGCCTCGAACCAGCGCGCCAAGCTGATCCTGACGGGCGACCAGAACCTCGTCGACCTCAGCTATACCGTGCGCTGGAACATCAAGGATCTGGCCGATTTCAAGTTCGAGCTGGCCGACCCGATCGAGACCGTGAACGAAGTCGCCGAAGCCGCGATGCGCGCCTCGGTCGCGGAAAAGACGCTCGATGAAACCTTCACCGGGCAGGGCCGCGCCGAAATCCAGCAGCGCGTGCGCCTGAGGATGCAGGAAACGCTCGACGCCTATGGCGCGGGGATCGACGTGCGCGGTGTCGAAATCGCCAAGGCCGACCCGCCGGGCGAAGTCGTCGATGCCTTCCGCGACGTGTCGGTGGCCGAACAGAACGCCGATGCCGCCCGCAACGAGGCGCGCGGCTATGCCCAGCAGACGCTTTCGCGCGCCGAGGGCGAGGCGGAGGCCTTCGACAAGGTCTACGAACAATACCGCCTCGCGCCCGAAGTGACGCGCCAGCGGCTCTATTACGAAACCATGGAGCGGGTGCTCGCCCAGACCGACAAGACGATTGTCGAGGCCGAAGGCGTCACGCCCTACCTCCCCCTGCCCGAAATCCAGCGCCGCTCCCGCCAGGGCGCGCCGGGCGGACAGTAAGAAAACGGGATCGCTGAGAATATGGACTCCATCTGGACCAAGTATCGCTGGGCCTTCGTGATCGCCGGGATCGGGCTCGTCGCGCTGTTCCTGTCGGCCTATGTCGTCAACGAGGAAGAGCAGGTCGTCGTCGTGCAGGCCGGTAAGCCGGTGCGCACGGTCAACACGCCGGGCGGCGACAGCGGCGCGGGGCTGAAATTCCGCGTGCCGCTGGTCGAAAGCCTGCGCCGCGTCGACAAGCGCGTGCTCGATCTCGAGATGCGCGACGAGGAAGTGCTTTCCAACGACCAGCAGCGCCTGCTGGTGAACGCCTATGCGCGCTTTCGCATCGTCGATCCGGTGACGATGGTCGAACGCGCCAACAACACCGACGGCGTGCGCCGCGCGCTGGAGCCGATCCTCAACTCGGCGCTGCGCCAGGAGCTCGGCCGGCGGACCTTCCAGGCGATGCTGACCGCCGAACGCGGCACGGCGCTTGCCAATGTGCGCGCCAATCTCGACCGCGAGGCGCGGCAATACGGCGCCGAGGTGATCGACGTGCAGATCAAGCGCACCGACCTTCCCGAAGGCGCGCCGCTGCAGTCGGCCTTCCGCCGGATGGAAACCGACCGCGAACGCGAGGCGCGCACGATCCGCGCGCAGGGCACGCGCGACGCGCGCATCATCCGCGCCGAAGCCGACGCCGAAGCCGCGCGCATCTATGCCGAGGCGTTCGGCAAGGATCAGGATTTCTACGATTTCTACCGCGCGATGCAGAGCTACGAACAAAGCTTCGCGCGGGGCGAGGGACGCGGGGAAAGCTCCTTCATCCTCTCGCCCGACAACGAATACCTGCGGCAGTTCCGGGGTCGGCGCTGACACCCGCGCGCCCGCCTCGCGCCCTTTCCGTGCGCCTTCGCGGACCTGCCGATGAAGCGTTGATACGCGCCGACGGAGGATGCCCCGCGTTCAAACGGCGTTCAGTGCGTTTGCGCTGAATTCCGCGGGCGCAAGTGATGAACCGGCAGGAACACGGGGGCCGCCCCCCGCGTTGCCGCCCAAGGACAAGGACAAGAGGACGTGAACACCGTGCGTTATGTATATGGTCTTTCGAGCGCGCTGCTGGTGGGCGGCGCGGCCATCTCGCTGATGACGGGGATTCCCGCCGGGGCGCAGGTGGCGCAGAACGACGACCAGGTGATGAACCGCGTCGTCCCCGTCGAAGGCGCCCCGGCGAGCTTCGCCGACCTGACCGAGCAGTTGCAGCCCGCCGTGGTCAACATCGCCACCCGCCAGCGGGTGCAGGTCAACTCCAACCCCTTTGCCGGCACGCCTTTCGCCGAGCTGTTCAACCGCCGCCGCGGCAGCCAGCCCCAGACGCGCGAGGCGCAGTCGCTGGGCTCGGGCTTCATCATCTCGGCCGACGGCTTCGTCGTGACCAACAACCACGTGGTCTCCCCGCCCAACACCAATGCGACGCTGGAGGAAATCACGGTCACCATGCCCGACGGGACCGAATACGAGGCGGAACTGGTCGGTGCGGACGCGGCAAGCGACCTTGCCGTGCTCAAGATCAACGCCGACCGGACGTTCCCCTTCGTCACTTTCGGCGATTCGAGCGCGACGCGCGTCGGCGATTGGGTGGTGGCGATCGGCAACCCCTTCGGCCTCGGCGGGACGGTGACGAGCGGGATCGTCTCCGCGATCCAGCGCACCACCGGCCAGGGCGGCGCCTATGACCGCTACATCCAGACCGATGCGAGCATCAATCGCGGCAATTCGGGCGGTCCGCTGTTCGATATGCGCGGCAATGTCATCGGCATCAACAACGCGATCTTCTCGCCTTCGGGCGGGAGCGTCGGGATCGGCTTCGCCATCCCCGCCGAAACCGCCGCCCCGATCGTGCGCCAGCTGATGGCGGGCGAGGAGATCGAGCGCGGCTTCCTCGGCGTGGGGCTGCAGCCGATGGACGACGACCTCGCCGATTCGCTCGGCCTGCCGCGCAACCGCGGCGAACTGGTCCAGAGCGTGCAGGACGACAGCGCCGCCGCAGAGGCGGGCCTGCGCCCGGGCGACATCATCACCGAGATCAACAACAAGGAAGTCACCTCCGACCAGACCGTGTCGATCATCGTCGGCAATCTCGACCCCGGCACGCGCATTCCGATCACGGTGCTGCGCGAGGGCGAGACGCTCGACCTCACCGCCACGCTCGGCAAGCGCCCGAGCGAGGAAGAGCTGATGCGCTCGCAGCAGGTGTTCGATCCCGATGCGGAAACGCCGATGGATCCCGATGCCTCGGACGGCAATATCGAGGAAAAGCTGGGCCTGCAGGTGATCACCCTAACTCCGCAGATCAGGAACAGCCTCGGCGTGGACGAGGACACGGCCGGGCTCGTGATCGCGGCGGTCGATCCCAATTCGGACGCGGGCCGCAAGGGTCTGCGCCGGGGCGACATCATCCTTTCGGCCAATTACGAGACCGTCGACACGATCGAGGCGCTGAACGCGCAGATCGCCGCGGCCGAGGACGCGGGCCGCGACGCGGTGCTGCTCAGGATCAAGCGGCGCGGCCAGCCCGCGCGCTTCCTGCCCGTCCGCCTGCGCTGACGCAGCGCGGCAGGCACAGCGCCGAACGAGAGAGGGCGCCCGCGGCCAAGGCCGCGGGCGCCCTTTCGCTTTCGGCCAGGAAGCGCCTTCCCGCTCAGGGACCGCCTTCGCCCTGCGGCAGGGGCGGGGCGATGGTCGGCGTGGGGCTCGGGCGCGGCTGCTGCTCGCGGCGCTGCTGCTCGCGGCGCTGCTGTTGCTGCGCGTTGCCGCGCCGCACTTCGGGTAGGTCGCTGCCGATCGCACGCTCGAGCACTTCCTCGTCGAGCGCTGCCGGAGGCTCGTCGACCACGTCGGGCTCCTCCACCCGCTCGCCCTCGGGGCCGAAGGGCGATCCCTCGCCGCTGCGCCGGCCCGGCTCGATCAGGTTGCCCTGCTCGTCGATGAAGTAATAATCGTCCGGGTCGCCGAAGAGGTATTCGTCGTCGGGTTCGAGCTGCCAGTCTGGCAGGTTCAGATCCGTGTCGAATTCCTCGACAGGGCGATCCTTCACCGCATAGCGCATATAGGCTGCGAACGCCTGAGCCGGAGCGCGCCCGCCCTGCAGGCCCGGAACCGGCCGCGCATCGTCGCGCCCCATCCACACGCCGGTCGTGATCCCGCTGGAAAAGCCCACGAACCAGCCGTCCTTGTTCGAGCTGGTCGTGCCGGTCTTGCCCGCCACCGGCCGCCCGATCTGCGCCGCGCGGCCCGTCCCGGTCTGGACCGCGGCCTGCAAGAGGTCGGTCATCCCGGCGGTGACGTATTCGGGCACCAGCTGGCGGTCGCGCGGGCGCTCGCGTTCGTAGAGCAGTTCCCCATCGGCGGTGACGACGCGGGTGATGCCATAGGGCTCCACCCCCACGCCGCCCGCCGAGATCGCGGCGAAGGCGCGGGTCATCTCGATCAGGCGGACCTCCGAAGACCCCAGCACCATCGAGGGAAAGGTCGAGATCGGAGAGGAAACGCCGAAGCGCCGCGCCATCGAGGCGACCGTGCCGAAGCCGACCTCGTTGCCGAGCTGCGCTGCGACCGTGTTGATCGAATAGGCAAACGCGGTGCGCAGGTTCGTCTCGCCCACATTGCGCCCGTTGGCGTTGCGCGGGCTCCACCCGTCGATGGTCACCGGCGTGTCCACCACGAGGTCGTCGGGGCGGTATCCGGCTTCGAGCGCGGCGAGGTAGACGAACAGCTTCCACGAGGAGCCGGGCTGGCGCATCGCATTGGTCGCGCGGTTGAAATTGGTCTCGACATAATCCGTGCCTCCGACCAGCGCGAGGATCGCCCCGTCGCGGTCGAGGCTGACCAGCGCGCCTTGCGCGCCGTCCGGGGTATTGGCGTCGATCGCGGCGGTCGCGGCGCGCTGCTTGCCGATGTCGATCGTCGTCCAGACCTCGATCGGCGCGAAGGTTTCGGGCAGCAGGATGTCGAGCTGCGGCAGCGCCCAGTCGGTGAAATAGCGCACCGAGTTCTGCCCCGCCTGCTCCTTGAGCTTGACCGCATCGACATCGACGCTGGCCTGCGCGGGGGTGATATAGCCCTGTTCGCGCATCAGCCGCAGGACGACCTTGGCGCGGTCCACGGCGGCCTGCACGTCGGCGGTGGGCGAATAGCGCGAGGGCGCCTTGACCAGCCCGGCGATGATCGCGGCCTCGGCGACGGACAGCTCCTTGGCCGGGTGGCTGAAGAACTTGCGGCTGGCCGAATCGATGCCATAGGCGCCGCCGCCGAAATAGACCTTGTTGAGGTAAAGCTCGAGGATCTGCTCCTTGGAGAATTTCCATTCGAGCGCCATCGCCAGCACCGCCTCGCGCGCCTTGCGGTCGAAGGTGCGGTTGGTGTTGAGAAAGAGGTTGCGGGCAAGCTGCTGCGAAATGGTCGAAGTCCCGCCGACCCGCTCGCGCGAACCGACAATCCCTTCGATAATCGCGCCCGTAGTGCGCACCGGATCGATGCCGTAATGCGAATAGAACCGCTTGTCCTCGACCGCGACCATCGCGTTGGTCATGGTCTCGGGGATTTCCTCGAAATCGAGCCATTCGCCAAAGGACGGGCCCAGTTCGACGATCTCGCTCCCGTCGCTCGCGCGCACGAGGATGGTCTGGCCGGCCTGCTGCGCCTTGAGCTGGTAATAGCTCGGGATCGAGCGCGCGGCGAAGCCGACCGCGACGGTCAGGAAGACGAGCGCGAGGAGAGCGAGCGCGACCGAGCCGAGCGCGATCCGCTTGATCCAGCGCCGGAACGGGGAAGAGCCGTTCTTGCCGCCGCCGCCTTTCCTACCGCCCGATCCTCCCGAGCCGCCCGCGCGCGCGGGCTTGCCGCTCCGCTCCGCCGCGGCGCGGCGCGATCCGCGCTTGTCCTTGTTAGCCAGGTTCCTGCCCCGTTTCGACATCGAGTGAATTCAGTCCGTCCGCCTGCTGCCGGACAATCCGATGCCCGAAGCCGCTTCATGCATAGGCGAGTTGTAACCCGGCGTGAACACGCCCGCCCGCAAGACTCCCCGGCGGCGGTCGCACGGGCGGTGCATATCGGCGCGCAGCGAGGCGGTGAGGGAGCCTATTCCCCGTCTTCGGGGACGAATTCGAGCGCAGCGGAATTGATGCAGTAGCGCAAGCCCCCTTCCGCCGGCGGGCCGTCGGGGAAGACGTGGCCGAGGTGGCTCCCGCACTTGCCGCACAGGACTTCGGTGCGGATCATGCCGAAGGACGTGTCACGGCGTTCCTCGACCGTGCCTTCGTCCGAGGGCCGCGTGAAGGCGGGCCAGCCGCAGCCGCTGTTGTATTTCGCCGCACTGATGAAAAGGCGCGTGCCGCACGCGGCGCACATATATTCGCCGTCTTCGTAGAACTTGTCGTACTTGCCGGTGAAAGCGCGCTCGGTCCCGGCCTCGCGCAGGATGTGGAACTGTTCGGCGGTGAGCCGCTCGCGCCATTGCTCCTCGGTCAGGCTTTTCGGGTCGTCGGGGGTGTCCATCGCGTCGTCCTTCCTCGTCCCCGGCTATATCGGGACCGCTCGCTCGGGCGCAAGGGCGCTGCGGGCAGTGCTACATATCGACGAGGGCGTAATGGGCGGGCGGCTTTATCACGTCCATCCGCTCGGTGAGCAGCGGGCGGAAACTCGGGCGGCTCTTGAACACGGCATACCAGCCGCGGGTCTGTTCGTGCCCGTTCCAGTCGATCCCGCCAAGGTAGTCCGCGACCGAGATCTGCGCGGCGGCGGCAAGGTCGGCAAGGCTCATGGTGGACCCCGCCAGCCACGGGCGGTTGTCGATCAGCCAGTCCATGTAATCGAGATGCCCATGCGCCATCTTCATCGCCTCGCGCAGCGCGCGGCTGTCGGGCGGCTGCTTGAGCACCAGGCGTTTCTTCATCCGTTCGGACAAAAGCGGCGCGGTCACGTCGGCGTAGAAATTCTCGTCGAACAGCGCGACCAGCCGGCGGATTTCCGCGCGCATGGTGGCGGGGCCATTGATCATCGGCGCCTTGTCGAGAGTTTCCTCGAGATATTCGCAGATCGCCCGGCTGTCGGCGAGCGTGATGCCGCGCGCCTCGTCGACCAGCACCGGGGTGCGGCCCGCCGGATTGAGATTCCAGAACGCGTCGGAAGCCGCCCACGGGTCTTCGCGCACCATGTCGTAGGCGACCTGCTTTTCGCCCATGAGCAGGCGCACCTTGCGGCTGAAGGGGCACAGCGGAAACTGGTAGAGACGCCACATCGTGCGTCCACGAATGCCTCAAATGCCCGCGCGAATCCAGCCGCGCGGCGGCCCGGCGCGGCGAAGCCTGCGCATAAGTGGGCGGGCGGCCTACAGCCCGGCGGAACGCTTCATCAGGAGGCAGGCGGGCATGATCTCACCGACCGTCTCGGGGCGCAGTTCGAAACGGCCGTTCTGCAGCGCGACGAGATCGAGCACGCCCGCACGGTCGAGCGCGCGCTCGTCCATCAGCCGCGCCATCGTCCGCACGAAGAATTCGCGCGCTTCGGCCTCTTCCAGCGCGGGGAAGGCCGCGCCGCGCTCGTCGCCGTCCTGCTGCCACGCGCTCACCAGCGCAAAGGCGACCGCACAGCGCAGCGCGGCGGCCTGTTCGAGTTCGAGCGCCTCGAGCGTGACGGAAGCGGCTTCTTCGGCGGGTGCGGCGGATTGCGCGGCAAGCGCGAGCGGGGCGATGAGCGAAAGCAGGGTCATGGCCCTGTCCTATAGGCGCTGCGATGAACCGCTGGCTACGAAAACCCGGCTTGCCGCCCCGCAGGCCAGCGCCTAATCCACCCGCCGGGTCACAAGAGGAGAGAAACGCACATGATAAGCCACGTCATGATCGGCTCGAACGACATCGAGCGGTCGAAGACCTTCTACAACGCCGTGCTCGGCGTGCTCGGCGCGGGCGAGCCCTTCGTCAACGTCGCCGCCAGCGGGCACACGCGCCTGTTCTATATGCACGGCGGGCACACTTTCGCCGTGTCCGAACCGATCAACGATCAGCCCGCCACCTGCGCCAACGGGGCGACGATCGGCTTCACCTGTTCGAGCCCCGAACAGGTCAAGGAGCTCCACGATGTCGCCATCGCCAATGGCGGCACGAGCATCGAAGACCCGCCCGGCCCGCGCGAAGGGCCGATGGGAGTGATGCACCTGTGCTATTTCACCGATCCCGACGGCAACAAGATTTGCGGCATCCACCGCGCGGGCTGACCTAGCGCGACAGCTCGAACACCGCGAATTCGGCGCGCCAGTTCGCCCCCACGGGCGAAATGGCGCGCTCGTTCGCGAAGAACCACGACCTCTCGATCAGAGCGCCCTTGGCGCGGGCGAGGTCGCGGAAATCGTCGATCGTGACGTGGTGGATGTTCTCGGTCTCGTACCAGCTCACCGGCAGCGCCCGCGTGACCGGCATCCGCCCGCCGAACATCAGCGCGGTGCGCGTGCGCCAGTGGGCGAAATTGGGAAAGCTGACGAAAGCGCGGCTTCCCACCCGCAGCAATTCGTCGAGCATCAGGTCGGGCCGCGTCGCGGTCTGCAGCGTCTGGCTGAGGATCGCATAGTCGAACGCCTTGTCGGGATAGTCGGCAAGGTCGACGTTCGCATCGCCCTGCACCACCGAAAGCCCGCGCGACACGCAGCGCTGGACGAGCACGGGATCGAGCTCCATCCCGCGCGCATCGCACCCGCCTTCGCTCTGCAGGTGGTCCATCAGCGCCCCGTCGCCGCAGCCTATGTCGAGCACGCGGCTGCCCTCGCGCACATGGGCGGCGATCGCGGCAAGGTCGGCGCGCAGGCTCATTCGATGAAGCCCCCCACCACCCGGTCGAGCTGGTCGTGCGGCAATAGGAAGCTGTCGTGACCCGCCGGCGCGCTCAGTTCGACGAAGCTCACTTTCGCCCCCGCCGCGTTCAAGGCGTGGACGATGTGGCGACTTTCGGAGGTCGGATAGAGCCAGTCGGTGTCGAAACTCACCACGCAGAACCGCGCGCTGCTTCCCGCAAAGGCATTGGCGAGCTTGCCGCCATGCTCTTCTGCGAGGTCGAAATAGTCCATCGCGCGGGTGATGTAGAGATAGCTGTTCGCATCGAAACGCTGGGTGAAGCCGCTGCCCTGGTAGCGCAGGTAGCTCTCGACCTGGAAATCGGCATCGAAGCTGAAACTCGTCGCGTCGCGGTCCTGCAGGCGCCGCCCGAACTTGGCGGTCAGCCCCTCTTCCGACAGATAGGTGATATGCGCCGCCATGCGCGCCACGGCGAGCCCGTTGTCGGGCCGCGCCTCGCCCTCGTAGTAGTCGCCTCCCGCCCACGCCGGGTCGGCCATGATCGCCTGCCGCCCGACCTCGTGAAAGGCGATGTTTTGCGCCGAATGGCGCGCGGTCGAGGCGATCACCAGCACGCGCTCGGCGCGCTCGGGCCAGTTGGCGGCAAGGCTCAGCGCCTGCATCCCGCCCATCGACCCGCCGACGACCGCGTGAAGCCGCTCGATCCCCAGCCCGTCGAGCAGCGCGACGAGCCCGCGCACCATGTCGCGGATGGTGATGACGGGAAAGCGCATGGCGTAGGGCTTGCCGTCGGAAGCCTCGCTCGCAGGGCCGGTCGAGCCCATGCACGATCCGATGACATTGGCGCAGATGACGTGGAAGCGGTCGGTGTCGATCGGCTTGCCCGGCCCCACCATGCGCTCCCACCAGCCGGGCTTGCCGGTGACGGGATGGGTGCTTGCGACATACTGGTCGCCGGTGAGCGCGTGGCAGACGAGCACCGCGTTCGAGCGGTCTTCGGCCAGCTCACCGTAAGTCTCGTAGGCGATCCGCGCACCGACAAGCGCCTGCCCGCTGTCGAGCGGCAGGTCGTGCGGGATCGCATAGGTCTTTGCGTGCGCAAGGGCATCCATGGCCGCGAGCGATTGGGCGAGGCGCGCGCGCAAGTCAATCGGAGCGCGCATGGCGGGCAACGAGAGGGCTGGCCCAGCACCCGCGAAGCGTTTATCGCCGCGACCTCGATGAACACACGTCCCGAACCCAAAGAGTGGATCCTCGGCATCCACGCCTACACTCCCGGCAAGTCCAAGGCGAGCGACGGGCGCGCGCTCGTCAAGCTGTCGGCGAACGAGAACCCGCTCGGCACCAGCCCCGCGGCGCTCGAAGCGCTCGCGCAGGCGCGCGAGGAAGCGGCAACCTATCCCGATCCGGGCTCGAACGCGCTGCGCGAGGCGCTGGGCGCGCTGCACGGGCTCGACCCTCAGCGCATCGTGTGCGGGACGGGCTCGGACGAGCTTCTGAATCTCGCCGCGCAGGGCTTTGCCGGGCCGGGCGACGCAGTGGTCTTTTCGCGCCATTCCTTCGCGGTCTACGACATCGCCGCGCGCCGCTGTGGGGCGACGCCTGTCGAAGTGGCCGACCGCGATTTCACCGCCGATGTCGATGCGCTGCTCGGCGCGGTCAGCGATTCCACGCGGGTCGTCTTCCTCGCCAATCCGAACAATCCGACCGGCACATGGCTGCCGCCCGCCGAAGTCGCGCGGCTCCATGCGGGGCTTCCTCGGCACGTGCTGCTGGTGGTGGACGAAGCTTACGGCGAATATGTCGACCCCGCCCACCAGCGCGCCGCGTTCGATCTCGCCTCGGCCCATGACAACGTGCTGGTGACGCGGACCTTCTCCAAGATCCACGGCCTCGCCGCCGAGCGCGTCGGTTGGGCCTATGGCGCGCCGGGCATCATCGACGTGCTCAACCGTATCCGCGGGCCGTTCAACGTCACCGCAAGCGGGCAGGCCGCCGCACTCGCCGCGCTGGGCGACGCGGCCTTCGTCGAGAACAGCCGCGCGCACAACGCCGCCGAACGCGCGCGTCTTGCCGAAGCTGTCGCCGCTCTCGGCAATCATGGCCTTCGCGCCGTGCCGAGCGAGGCCAATTTCCTGCTCGTCCTGTTCGAGGGCGAGCTGTCCGCCGAAACCGCGCTCGAGGCGCTCGCGGAGGAAGGCTATGCCGTGCGCCACCTGCCCGGACAGGGGCTGCCCCATGCCCTGCGCATCACCATCGGGCGCAGCGCGGACATGGACCGGGTGATTGCCTGCCTGCGCAAGCTCTGCGGGGAAGCCCCATGAGGATAGAACGCGTCGCCATCATCGGCCTCGGCCTGCTCGGCTCCTCGATCGCGCTGGCGCTGAAGGAGCGCGCGCCGGGCATCGCCACCAGCGGCTTCGACGCCAATCCCAAGGTTCGCGCCAAGGCAGAGGAACTGGGCCTCGTCGGGCAGGTCTGCGAAAGCCCGGTCGAGGCGGTGCGCGAAGCCGACCTCGTCATCCTGTGCGTGCCCGTCGGCGCGATGCGCGACGCCGCCGTCTCCATCGCGGACGCGCTGAAGGAGGGCGCGATCGTGAGCGATGTCGGCTCGTCCAAGCAAAGCGTTGCCGACGCGCTCGCCGAAGTCCTGCCGGGCCGCTGCGTCATCCCCGCCCACCCCGTCGCCGGGACCGAGCAGAGCGGGCCGGAAGCGGGCTTCGCCACGCTGTTCGTGGGCCGCTGGTGCATCCTCACCCCGCCCGCGGACTGCGACGGGGAAGCGCTAGAGGCATTGTCGAATTTCTGGGCGGGCCTCGGCGCGAAGGTCGAGGTGATGGACGCAGCGCACCACGACCTCGTGCTTGCGGTCACCAGCCACATCCCGCACCTCATCGCCTTCACCATCGTCGGCACGGCGAGCGATCTCGAGGACGTCACCCGCAGCGAGGTCATCAAGTATTCCGCCGGGGGCTTTCGCGATTTCACCCGCATCGCCGCCTCGGACCCGGTGATGTGGCGCGATGTCTTCCTCAACAACCGCGAGGCGGTGCTCGAAATGCTCGGGCGCTTCACCGAGGATTTGACCGCGCTCCAGCGCGCGATCCGTTCGGGCGACGGGGAAACGCTGCACGACCTGTTTTCCCGCACCCGCGCGATCCGGCGGCAGGTGATCGAGGAAGGGCAGGAGACGCCGCGGCCCGATTTCGGCCGCGAGCATTGAAGATTACGGGTTGAGGCTGTTGATCGCGGCGTGGACGCGCGCCTCGATCTCCTCGCGCGGAAGGCCCGCCGGGATCGTCTCGCCGACGCGGTAGGTGATCGTGCCGGGCCGCTTGATCCGGCGGTGGTAGAGCGGGCCGGAATCGACCGCGACCGGCACGACGGGAAGCTTCAGCAGCTTGTATGTCCCGGCAAAGCCCGATTGCAGCGGCGCGCGGCTGCCGTGGGGGACGCGCGTGCCTTCGGGAAAGATCACCAGCGGCCGCCCCTCGCCCACCCGCACGCGGGCAAGCGCGATCATCTCGCGCAGCGCCTTCGCCCCGGCATCGCGTGCGACCGGGACGAGGCCGTACCGCTTCGCCGAATAGCCCCAGCCGGGAATGGCGAACAGCTCGCGCTTGGCGAAGACGGTCGGGAAGGGGAGCAGCGAGGGAATGTCGATCGCCTCGAAGAAGCTTTCGTGCTTGACCGCGATCAGCACCTCGCCGCGCGGCAATTCGCCTTCGACCCGGATTTCGATGCCGAGCAGGCGCCGCACGCACCAGCGATGCCACGCGCTCCACGCCGCGACGACACGCCTCAGCGGCCCGATCCCGAACGGCAGGACGACAAGCGAGACGATGACGAGCAGCGCGCTCACCCCGTAGAACAGCGGGTAGAAAACGAGATTGCGCAGCACCGCCAGCATCGTCAGATCCCGACGAGCCCGCCGGCCCGGCTCGCAATCAGCTTGTGATATTCAAGGAACAGGCTGGCGAGGCTCGGCTGAGAGGGGACCGCGTCGCGCACCACCTCGACCCCGTCCGGCAGCGTGCGGTCGAGTTCGCTCGCGGCGCGGCGCATATGCCAGTCGGTCGTCACCAGCCGCAGCGAGGCGATGTCGTTCTCCTCGACCCAGGCGGCGATTTCCGAGGCATTGCCCTTGGTGTCGACCGCCGCGAAGCCGAGCGTGACGCAGCATTCCATGCGTTCCTCGGATACGCCGAACTCGGCGGCGAATTCGGCCGGGCGCACTTCGGGCGCGACCCCGCTCACCAGCATCCGGTCGGCCAGCCCCGCATCGAGCACGGCAAGCCCCTGCGGGATGCGGCCGGCAGCGCCGGTGGGCACGATCACCGCATCGGTCCGCACCTCGCCCGCAGGCTGCGGCAGGAACACGGCGAACCACAGGAAACCGAGCGCCCAGGCGAGCAGCAGCGTGGAGAGGACGTAGCGAATCACGGCGGCGGCGCTCAAAGCATTTTCCGCAAGGCAAAGGCAATGGTGATCCGACCGGTGAGCGCCGCCAGTGCGATGGCGGCGAGCGGGATCGCGGCGATCACCGCCCAATCCCTTGCCGTCAGGACCCCGGCCGAGACCATCCCGCTGTCGAGGCCCGCGAATTGCCGACCGAGCAGCCACACCGCTATGGCTCCGAGCGCCGTGCCGATCAGAGAGCCGAAAGCCGCGTCGCGGATCACCGCGCGCTGGAAGATGCGCGTCACCTGCCCGTCGGTCCCGCCCAGCAGGTGGACGACCTCGACCGTCTCGCGGTTATTGGCAAAAGCGCTCCGCGCGGCAAGCCACACCGCCGCCGCGGTGGCCAGGGCGACCAGCGCGATCAAGGCCAGCGCCAACCATTGCGCCGCGGCGAGCGCGTCATAGACGGGGCCCAGCCAGTCCGACTGCGCATCGACCCGCGCGCCGGACACCTCTCCTTCGAGCGCCTTCTCAAGCGCGGCTATCTCTTGCGGGTCGGCTTCGCGCACCAGTTCGACATCGATCAACGCCGGGATCGGCACTTCGCCGTTCGCCGCGGCCTCGCCCAGCCAGGGCTCGAGCAAGGCGACAAGCTCGCCGCGCGGGACCACCCGCACCGATCGCACCAGCGCCAGGCCGGTGAGGATTTCCGCCGCGCGTTCGGCCTTTGCCTCGCGCAGCGAAGCATCGGGCTCGACCACCTGCACCGTGACCATCCCCGAAAGATCGCTGCGGGCATTGCCGGCAAGATTGCCGAGCGCAAGCCCGCCCGCCGCGGCGATCACGACGAGCGCGGTCAGCAAGGCGATCACCCACGGCATTGCCCCACCGAAACGGCTGTGCGGGATCAGGCTCCCCGCGAGCCGCGCACCGACCGGCGCGGCCCGGCGCGAGGGCTTTTCGGCAAGCGGAGGGGCGCTCATCGCGGCCTGTCCCCGGTGGGCCTGCCGGCTTCGCTCCCGCCGGGTTGCGGGGGAAAGCGAAGCGCCCCGGTGGGGTCGGACAGGCGGCCCTTGTGCAGCCGCATGATGAGCGAATCCGGCACCTTCTTGAGCAAGTGGACATCGTGGGTGGCGACGATCACGGTCGTGCCGACCCGGTTGTTGAGCGCTTCGAACAGGCGCAGCAGCTTCAGGGCCATTTCGGGGTCCACATTGCCCGTCGGCTCGTCCGCGATCAGCATCCGGGGCCGCGCGATCACCGCGCGCGCGATCGCGACCCGCTGCTGTTCCCCGCCCGAAAGGCTCGGCGGGCTCGCTTCGGCGCGGTGCGCCAGCCCGACCCATTCGAGCATTTCGGACACCGCCTTGCGCACCCGCGCCTCCTCGGTCCCGGCGAGCCGCAGCGGCAGCGCGACATTGTCGAAGGCGGACAAGTGCTCGACCAGGCGGAAATTCTGGAACACGACGCCCAGCCGCCGGCGGAAATCGGGCAGGCGACCGCGCGGCAGGGTGATCATGTCCTTGCCGAACATCCGGATCGCCCCGCGCGAAGGGCGCTGGGCGAGGTAGAGGAGTTTCAAGAGGCTGGTCTTGCCCGCCCCGCTGGCCCCTGTGAGGAAATAGAAGCTGCCGGGGAACAGCGTGAAGCTCAGGTCGCTCAGCACCTCGGGATCGGTGCCGTAGCGCAGCCCGACATTATCGAATTTCACGATCTCGCCCGGCTTCTCGATCATCGCGCGGCTCTATCAGCGGCCTTTGCGGGGGGGAAGTGCAACCGCCTGCTCATACCCTATATATACCGCAACAATGTGGAAAAAAGCGCGGATATCCGGCTCCTGCGGGCACTCGCCCTTGTGCCGGCGAGGCCGCGCTCTAATGCAGTAGCGACGATGATCATATCCTGCCCCGCCTGCGCGACCCGCTATGCCGTGCCGGAAACCGCGATCGGACCGGACGGCCGGACCGTGCGCTGCGCGAAATGCAAGCACAGCTGGTTCCAGGAACCCTCGCCCGAAGCCGCCGCGCGCGCCCGCCCGCGACAGCCCGAGCGCCCGGTCCAGCCTGGCGACCGCGCCGCCACGCCCAGCGATGGGAACGCTCCCGCCGCGGACGCGACGCAGGCGCCAACCGGTCCGGGCGGGCAAGACACCGGCGCGCCGACAGGCGGTTCGCCAGAGAAGGGGGACGCCCCGGCTGCAACCGCGGCCGACGAAGGCGGGGCTGCCCCGGACGAGCCCGCCGGTGCCCGGCCCGATAGCCCAGACGAGGTGGCCCGTCCCGGCATCAGCCATTGGCGCAGCGAGGACGCGATCGACGCCGGCAAGACTTCCGGAGTGGCCGGCCAGGAGCCCGGCGAGCCCGGCTCCGGACGCGAAGACATGGACTCCGGCATCGCCGTGCGCGCTCTGCGCCGGGGGCTCGGCTCCGGCCTGGCGGAAGAGAGCGGTCGGGAAAAGGCCCGCATCAGCCGAGACGGCCCGGTCTCTCGCCCTGTGCGCGGGGGCGGGTCCGAAGAACCGGGCGAGCCGCCGGTCGGCACGCCGATCGATCCGGCCCATGATCCGCTCGCCGGGGAAGCCGGCCACGCTCCGCCAGCCGAGCCGGGTTTCGACTCCGGAGGGAGCGAGGATCACGATGGGGGCGACGATGCCGGGGGAAGCTTCGTCGAGGAGGATTACGGGGAGGACGGCGAGGCATCGCAGTTCGAATACCGTGCGCCCTTCACCGCTCGCCGCAATCCGGCGCGGATGTGGACCGCCGCAGCGGTAATTTTCGCTCTCCTCGCCGGCGGCACGGCGGTCGCGGTCAATTATTACGGCCTGCCCGAATTCGCCCCCTTCAGTCGCCCGACTTTCGGTATCGGCAAGCCCGATCTCGCGCTCGATTTCGCGCCGTCCGAACAGCGGGTCGAGACGCTCGACAGCGGAGAGCGGATCTACCGGGTGCGCGGGACGATCAGCAACGAGGGCCGCGAAAGCCGGAGCGTGCCCGACCTCCTCATCGTCTTCCGCGATTCAGACGAGAAGGTGATAAAGGATTGGGTGGTGGTCCCGGCCAAGCGCGACCTCGCCCCCGGCGAGACACTCAACGTGACCGAGGCGATCGCCGACGTGCCCGAAGCCGCGCGCTTCGCCGAAGTCGGCTGGGCTCCGGGCTGACGCAACCCGCATACGACCCACGTTTCAGCTGAATTCGATCCAGATCGTCCCCGCCGAATCGACCCGGCGCTGACTGTCCCGTTCCCGGCGGGCCGCGCGCTGCGCATCGACCTCGGCATCGATGTCGATGACAGCCGGGCGAATGACCCGCACGCTCGCGCTCGCGGCGACCGCAACCGGCCCGGTCCGTGGCGGGGCCGCTTCGTCGCCGGCGGGCAGCGCCGCCTGGGCGGTGAAAACGAAAGCGGAGGCGAGAGTGAAAGCGGTGCTCACGCGCCATGGTTGCCAAGACCTTAACGCTGAACGCAAGCGCCCCTCTGCGGTGGTCCCGGATCGGAACAGCGCAGCCCGGAACCCTTTCTCGAACGTCCCGCATAAAGGTCGCGGACGGGGCGCGAAGCAGGCGCTCAAAGTGCTTGCACCGCGCCAGCCCCCTTGCTAGGGGCGCGCTCCTACCGAGGGGAAAGCGGCTCGCCGCGCCCCTGACATGAGTGCGGTCGTGGCGGAACTGGTAGACGCGCAACGTTGAGGTCGTTGTGGGCTAACGCCCGTGGAAGTTCGAGTCTTCTCGACCGCACCAATTTCCGGAAATTCGCAGGAGCCTGCGTGGTTTCGGAACTCTCACCGGACAGGCTGGAACCCTGCTGCCGCACATCGTGCCGGGCGGCCGGTCGCATTGCAGCTGCGCGCGCGGGGAACCGGGCGGGAGCGTGACCGGCCCCTGTGCGAACGGCACCCACTGGAAGCACGAAGCGGGCGGCTCCCCATGGGAGCCGCCCGCCTCCGTCGCCTTTCGGCGCGCCTATTGCGGCGTTTCGCTGACCACTTCGCCGTCGATCACCACGCCCACGGTGTGCGAGGTGTATTCGAACGGGTCCCCATCGAACAGCGCGACATCGCCGTCCTTGCCGACCTCGAGCGAGCCGACACGGTCGCCGACCCCGACGATGCGCGCGGCATCGATCGTGATCGCGGCGAGCGCCTCGGTCCATTCAAGCCCGTTAGCCGCCGCGATGCCCGCTTCCCACAGCACCACGCGGGTCTTGGGCACATAGCCCTCGTAGCCCGACTGGTAGGCGAAGGGGATCCCCGCTTCGCGCAGCGCCGCGCCGGTGGTGAAGCTCGCGTTCTCGAGCTCGCCATATTGCCGCATCATCGGCGGGTGGAGGATGACGTTGACGCCCGCTTCCTTGATCGCGTCGGTGAGGAGGTAGGCTTCCGATGCCCCGTCGAGGACCAGGTCGATGCCGAATTCCTCTTTCAGCCGCAGCGCGCTCATGATGTCCTGCGCGCGGTGCGCGGTGACCAGCAGCGGCGTGCGGCGGGCAAGGACATCGCGCATCACCTGCGTCTCGAGGCTCGGCGGGCCGGACTTGCCTTCCCTCTTGTCGCCCTTCTCCTCGCCCTCCGCCTGCGCATCGAGCAGCGCCTTGCGGAGCAGGGCGATCTGCTTGGCGCGCGTGCCAGGCGACTTGCCGCCGTTCGCCAGCGCCCACGGCCCGAGATTGGCCGCGACCATCGCTTGCGGGCGGATAACGGCATCGTCTGCGGTCAGCCCCGTGGTCTTGGCGACCATGGTCTGCCCCGAAACGAGCGCGCCGGGACCGTGCCCGGTGTGGATCGTGGTGATCCCGAAGCCGCGCAGCCATTCGACCAGCACGCCTTGCGGATTATAGGCGTCGATCGCGCGCAGCTGTGGCTGGACCGGGGCGCTCTCGTCGAGCTGGTCCTGGTCCTGGTCCTGGTTGAGATAGCCCGCAAGGCCGACGACCGTGCGCGCATCGACGAGGCCGGGAGTGACGACCTTGGCCTCGATCACGCGGAAGCCTTCGGGGGCAGGAGTGCTGGCCGCCGGCCCGACCGCGACGATCTTTCCGTCGTCGATCACCACCACGCCGTCCTCGATCATCGGGCCGGCCATGGTGTGGACCTGCTCGCCCTTGACCACCACGTCCTGCGCCTGCGCGGAAACGGCGATGCAGAACACCGCGGCGCTCGCGAACAGCTTGCTCATCATGGTCATTGTCCGCCCTCCCCTTCGGCGATTTCCCAGTGGTGGTGCGAAGCCTCCATCGGGCTGCCCGCGCCATAGCCTCCGGTCGCCATCAGGAGGTCCTCCTCGCGGCTGCGGTCGAACAGCTTCTCGCCCTCGACCCAGGTTTCCTCGACATGGGTGTAGACCGACAGCGGATCGCCAGAGAGGACGAGGAAATCGGCGTCCTTGCCGGGTTCCAGCGAACCCACGCGGTCGTCGAGCCGCATCTGCTTCGCCCCGTTGATCGTCAGCGCCATGAGCGCGCCCTCGCGGCTCATCCCGCCGCGCACCGCCATCGCCGCCTCGCGCAGCATCATGCGCGAGTCGACGATCGGGTCGTCCGAATGGATCGACACCAGCACGCCCGCGCGTTCGAGGATGCCCGCATTGTCGAGCCTCAAATCCATCGTCTCAAGCTTGCCGCCCGGCGCATCCAGCGTGATGTTCGACACCGGAACGCCCGCTTCGGCAAGCTTGTCGGCGATCTTGTAAGTCTCGGTCCCGTGCTGGATCAGCACGTCGAAGCCGAATTCGCGCTTGAGCCGAAGCACCGTCATGATGTCGTCGGCGCGGTGGGTGTGGAAGTGGACGAGCCGTTCGCCCGAGAGCACTTCGCACAGCGCCTCCTTGGCAAGGTCGCGCTTCTTCTTCTCGCCGTCGCAATAGGCTTGCGCCTCGACGAAGGTCTGGCGCACCAGCGCGGCCGAGCGCGCGCGCGTGCCGGGAAAGCCGCCGCTCCCGCGCATCGAATTGGTGCCGTTGGCGAACTTGATCCCGCCGATCGCCTCGCCGTCCTCCATGGCGAAGGCGATGTCCTCGACCGTCTTACCCTCGCGCAGCTTCATGTAATAGGTCTGGCCGCTGACGAGGTGGCCCGACCCCGGCATGACATTGGCCGTTGTGACCCCGCCCGCGCGCGCCTTGGCGATGTTGGAGGAAAGCGGGTTGATCGAATCCATCGCCCGCACCTCGGGCTGGATCGGGCCGGAGGAATCCGCGCCAGCGACCTGGCCGATATGCGAATGGGTGTCGACGATGCCGGGCATGACGACCTTGCCGTCGAGCGAACGCCGCTCGGCATCGGCGGGGACCGTGACTTCGGCGCCGACCGCGACGATCTTCCCGTTCTCGATCACCAGCGTGCCGTCTTCGATCGTCTCACCTGCCATGGTGAGGATCGTCGCATCGGTAAAGGCTATCGCGCGTTCCTGCGCCTGTGCGGGGCTCCCCGCGAGCGAGGCGGCGGCCAGCGCGCTCCCCGCAAGGGCCGTCATGGCCCGCAATCCGGACTTCGCTTTCATCTGAAGCGTCCCTCCCTGTTCGTCTTGTCGGCGCGACCCTAGGCTCCGCTGGCGCATCCGCAAGCGAAAAGACGCGCGGGAAAGCGATGGAAGATCAAAGGATTTACTGTATCATCGCGCCCATGGAGGAACCGCGCGCCCCGACCGAACCCGAAGCCCCGAGCGAGGACGGGCACCTCGAACGCGCCGAGCGCGCCTTTCGCTGGGTCGAGCGCGCGCTGCTGGTCGTGACCATGGTGATGACGCTGATCGCCGCCGGGGCCGAGGTGTGGTCGGTCTATGCCGACCGCCGGATCGAGCTTGCCGACCTGCTGCTGATGTTCCTCTACACCGAGGTGATCGGGATGATCGCGGTGTTCTACACCGGCAAGGGCGCCTTCTTCGTCTTCCCGATCTTCATCGCGATCACCGCCATCGCCCGGCTGATCGTGCTGCAGGGCAAGGACATGGCGCCCGAAAACGTCGTGTTCGATGCGGGCGCGATCCTGCTGCTGGCGGTCGCGGCGCTGGTGATCGGGCGCTTTCGCGACAAATAGCGCCGCGGCTCAGGTCAGGCGGGCGAAATTGGCGACACCGGGGGCGGGCGTGCGCCGCGCTTCCGGCTCTTGGCCTACGCCCGCATCCGCCCCGCCGGCAATCGCGCCGAGCGCCCGGGCGAGCCGCGCAATCGGTTCGCTCGCAAGGCTGTAATAGACGAGCTTGGCCTCCTTGCGCGTTTCGACGAGACCCGCCTTCCTCAGCACGCCGAGCTGCTGCGAAAGCGCCGGCTGGCCGATGTCGGCGGCGCGGTCGATTTCGCCGACGCTGAGTTCGCCCTCGCCCAGCACTTCGAGGATGCGGAAGCGCAAGGGGTGGGCGATCGCCTTCAATTCCTCGATCGGCGGTTCGTCGCTCATGGCGCATCCCTCTCGCTTTCGAGGAACCATGCCACCGGATCCTTCGCCGCATAGACCGCGTCGAGATCGTGGCTCGGCGCGCCGAGCAGTTTCTCGCCCGGCTGCCAGTTGGCCGGAGCAAGGCCGCCTTCGCGGTCGATCGCTTGCAGCGCTTCCAATGTGCGCAGCATTTCCGGTGTCGAGCGCCCGACATTCGCGGGATAGCAGGTCATCGCCCGGATCGTGCCGGTCGGATCGATGAAGTAGGTCGTCCTCACCGCCGCGCTGTCATTGTCCTGCGGGGCGACCATGCCGAAGGCGCTGCCGATCACCAGCGTCGGATCCTCGACGATGGGAAAGCGCACCTCCACCCCGAATCGGTCGCGAATCAGGCGCAGCCAGGCGAAATGGGCGAACAGGCTGTCGACCGACAGCGCCATGAGCGCGCAGTCGAGCGCCTCGAACCGGTCGGCATGGCGGGCGAGCTCGATGAACTCGGTGGTGCAGACCGGCGTGAAATCGGCCGGGTGCGAGAACAGGATCAGCCAGCGCCCGCGAAAGGCGGACAAGCGCACGGGGCCGATCGTGGAGCGGGCCTCGAAATCGGGTGCCGTGTCGCCGATGCGCAGGCCGCCGGGGCGGGGAGGGTTTTCGTTTACGTGGTCCATTTCCCACTCTCATAGCATTTGACAGCCTGAACGCAATACATATACACAATTTATGTAACTTTATAGGAGAGTGTCATGGGCAATACCGACTCCGCGCTCGAAGCGGCCAGCACCCAGATCGAAGCCGCGCTCGCCGAAAAGGCGAAGCGCCCGACGATCGCGGGCTTCTTCGACGAGGCCACCTTCACCATCACCTACGTGGTTCACGACCCCGCCACCAACGAGGCGGCGATCATCGATTCGGTGCTCGATTACGAAGCCGCCTCGGGACGCACATCCTACGGCTCGGCGGATCGCGTGATCGAGTACGTCACTTCGAATAATCTGAAAGTGACTTGGCTGATCGAGACCCACGCCCATGCCGACCACATCTCGGCCGCGCCCTACCTGCAGGAAAAGCTCGGCGGGAAGCTCGCGATCGGCAAGGAGATCATCCGCGTGCAGGACGTCTTCGGCAAGCTGTTCAACGCCGGGACCGATTTCGAGCGCGACGGGTCGCAGTTCGACCACCTCTTCGCCGACGGCGAGACGTTCAAGGTCGGCACGCTCGACGGCATCGCGCTGCACGTGCCCGGCCACACGCCCGCCGACATGGCCTTCATCATCGGCGATGCGGCCTTCGTCGGCGACACGATCTTCATGCCCGATTTCGGCACGGCCCGCGCCGACTTCCCCGGCGGCGACGCGCGCCAGCTGTTCAAGTCGATCCGGCGGCTGCTGTCGCTTCCCGACGACACCCGCCTGTTCCTGTGCCACGACTACAAGGCGCCGGGCCGCGACGAATATGCCTGGGAAACCACGGTCGGCCAGCAGCGGCGCGAGAACATCCACGTCAAGGACGGCGTGAGCGAGGAGGAATTCGTCGAAATGCGCACAACGCGCGACGCGACGCTCGCCATGCCGAACCTCATCATGCCTTCGGTCCAGGTCAATATCCGCGGCGGGCGTCTGCCCGAACCGGAGGATAACGGCGTGAGCTACATCAAGATTCCGGTGAACGCGGTATGAGCTTGCCGGGATTTCCTGACGCGGCCCCGCTCGCCGGGCTGGCCGGAGGCGTGCTGATCGGCCTCGCGGCGGCGATCATGCTGCTGGGTGCGGGCCGCATCGCGGGCGTATCCGGCATCGCCGCACGCGCCGCCGGGCTCGGCGGGAGCGGGATGGAGCGTTCGTCCGCATGGGCCTTCGTCATCGGCCTGCCAGTGGGCGCGCTCGTCATCGGTCTTGCCCTCGGCGGGATCGAAGCGAGCTTCGCCTCGCCGCTCGTCCTCGCCATCGCGGGGCTGGTCGTCGGGGTCGGGACCAAGCTCGGCAGCGGCTGCACCAGCGGGCACGGCGTGTGCGGGATGAGCCGCTTTTCCGCGCGCTCGATCGTCGCGACGCTGACTTTCATGGCGACCGGCTTCGCCACGGTCGCCGCCATGAACGCCCTCGGCCTCATGGTGCTGCAATGAACGCGCGCGGGATCGTCGCGCTCCTTTCGGGAGCGGTGTTCGGCGCGGGGTTGGCATTGGGCGGCATGACCGACCCGGCGCGGGTGCGCGGCTTCCTCGACCTGTTCGGGGATTGGGACCCGACGCTCGCCTTCGTCATGGGCGGGGCGGTGCTCGTGATGGTGGTCGTGTGGCGCATCCAGCCGCGCCTCGCCCATCCGTTCTTCGCCGAAGGGTTCGCGATTCCCACGCGCAAGGACCTCGACGCGCGCCTGATCGGCGGGGCGGCGCTGTTCGGCGTGGGCTGGGGGATTGCCGGCCTGTGCCCCGGCCCAGGCATCGCCGCGCTGGTGATCGAGCCGGTCGGCGCGGCGGTCTTCGTCGTCGCCATGCTCGCGGGCATGGGGCTCGTGCATCTCACCGAGAGGAAAGCCTGATGGATATTCGAGACATCTCCCCCGGTTTCGCCGTCTCCCCCCAGATCGCGCCCGCCGACATGAAGACGCTCGCGGACAGGGGCTATGTCGCCGTCGTCTGCAACCGTCCCGACGGCGAGGAACCGGGCCAGCCCCCGCTCGACGAGCTGCGCGCCGCCGCGACCGAGGCGGGCCTTGCATTCCATCACATTCCGGTTTCGGGCGGAGCCTTCCCCGATGCCGCCGTCGCCGCTTTCGGCGCGGTGCGGCGCGGCACGCAAGGGCCATTGCTCGCCTACTGCCGCACCGGAACGCGCTCGATCACGCTGGAGACGCTCGCCAATCCGGCCGGCCTTTCCGCCGAGGAACGGCTCGAACGGGCGAAGGCCGCGGGATACGACCTCAGCGCCCTCGCCCCGCGGCTCGGCGGCTGAACACAAGAGCACAAGGGAGAGGAAACATGGCCGGCACGCACAAGCAAACGGTCGTCGTCATCGGCGGCGGCGCGGCGGGGATCGCGACCGCGGCCTCGCTGCTCGCGCGGCGCAAGGGGCTCGACATCGCTATCGTCGAACCGTCCGACACCCATGCCTACCAGCCCGGCTGGACCATGGTCGGCGGCGGCGTGTTCGAACCAGAGGTGACGGTGCGCCCGATGGAAAGCGTCATGCCCAGGGGCGTGACGTGGCTGAAACAGGCCGCCGCCACCTTCCAGCCCGAGGACAACCAGGTGACGCTCGCCGACGGGTCCAGCGTCACCTATGACGTGCTGGTGGTCGCGCCCGGCATCCGGCTCGCCTGGGAAAAGATCGAAGGGCTCGAAGAGACGCTGGGCAAGAACGGCGTTACCTCGAACTACCGCTACGACCTTGCGCCCTATACCTGGGAACTGGTGCAGAAAATGCGGGGTGGCCGCGCGTTGTTCACCCAGCCGCCCATGCCGATCAAATGCGCGGGCGCACCGCAGAAGGCGATGTATCTTTCCTGCGACCATTGGCGGCGGCGCGGCGTGCTCGATGACATCGAAGTCGAGTTCTGCAACGCGGGCGGCGTGCTGTTCGGGGTCGCGGACTATGTCCCGGCGCTGATGGAATATGTCGAGAAATACGGCATCGCGCTGCAGCTTTCGAACAATCTCGTCGCGGTCGACGGGCCTGCGCAAAAGGCGACCTTCCAGACCGAACAGGGCGAGGTCACGCGTGATTTCGACATGATGCACGTCGTGCCCCCGCAGGTCGCGCCAGGGTTCCTCGCCGACAGCCCGCTGGCGGCCGAATCGGGCTTCACCGATGTCGACCAGCACACGCTCCAGCACGTGCGCTATCCCAATGTCTTCGGGCTCGGCGATGCGGGCGGGATGCCCAATGCCAAGACGGCGGCGGCCGCGCGCAAGCAGGCGCCGGTGGTCGCGGTCAACTTGCTCCAGCAACTCGCCGGCAAGGGGCCGCGCGCGGGCTATGACGGCTATGGCTCCTGCCCGCTGACGGTCGAGCGCGGCCGAATCGTGCTTGCCGAATTCGGCTATGGTGGGAAGCTGATGCCGAGCTTTCCCGAATGGCTCGTCGACGGGACCAAGCCGCAGCGCCTTTCGTGGATGCTGAAGGCCGATTTCCTGCCTTGGCTTTACTGGAACGGGATGCTCAAGGGGCGCGAATGGCTCGCCGGGCCGGGCGGCCTGATCGCAACGTGACGGGAACGGGCAGCCCATGCTGAAACGCTATCTCCCCATCCTCGAATGGGGCCGCAACTATGACCGCGAGGTGCTGACAAGCGACCTCGTCGCGGCGGTGATCGTCACGATCATGCTGATCCCGCAGAGCCTCGCCTATGCGCTGCTCGCCGGGTTGCCGCCGGTGGTCGGCCTTTACGCCTCGATCCTGCCGCTGGTGTTCTACGCGATT
Source organism: Erythrobacter sp. (assembly GCF_011765465.1). Lineage (NCBI taxonomy): Bacteria > Pseudomonadati > Pseudomonadota > Alphaproteobacteria > Sphingomonadales > Erythrobacteraceae > Erythrobacter > Erythrobacter sp. The sequence goes on from NZ_CP050265.1 coordinate 2,267,239, forward strand.
TTCGGGACCAGCCGCACGCTTGCGGTCGGCCCGGTCGCGGTGGTTTCGCTGATGACCGCCTCGGCCGCCGGAGCGGTGGCGCAGCAGGGCACGGCGGAATATCTCGAAGCGGCGATCACGCTCGCGTTCCTGTCGGGCATCATGCTTGCCGTGCTCGGCCTGCTGCGCGCGGGGTTCCTCGCGAACCTGTTGTCGCACCCGGTCATCAGCGGCTTCATCACGGCGAGCGGCATCCTCATCGCAACGAGCCAGCTCAGGCACATCCTCGGCGTGAGCGGGGGCGGGGACAACTGGCCCGAAATGCTCGGCAGCATCGGCGCATCGCTGGGCGAGACGAACGCCTATACGCTCGCCATCGGCGTCCCCGCGCTCGCCTTCCTGTTCTGGGTCCGCAAGGGGGCCAAGCCCGCGCTGATGCGGCTGGGCCTCTCCGCCAAGCCCGCCGACATGGTCGCCAAGGCGGGGCCGGTGGTGGCCGTGGCGCTGACCATCGTGGCGGTGATCGTCTTCGACCTCGGCGAGAAGGGCGTCGCGATCACCGGGGAGATCCCGCAGGGCCTGCCCCCCTTCGCCCTGCCGAGCGCCGACTTGTCGCTGATCGAGGCGCTGTGGGTTCCGGCGCTGCTCATTTCGATCATCGGCTTCGTCGAAAGCGTCTCGGTCGCGCAGACTCTCGCGGCCAAGCGCCGCCAGCGCATTGCGCCCGACCAGGAACTGATCGGGCTGGGCGCCTCGAACATCGCGAGCGCGCTGTCGGGCGGCTACCCGGTGACGGGCGGCTTCGCGCGTTCGGTCGTCAATTTCGATGCGGGCGCGCAGACCCCGGCGGCGGGAGCCTTCACCGCGGTCGGCATCGCGCTCGCCTCGCTGTTCCTCACACCGCTGCTCTTCAGCCTGCCCATCGCTACGCTCGCCGCGACGATCATCGTTGCGGTCCTGAGCCTCGTCGATTTGAAGACGCCGGGGCAGCTGTGGCGCTATTCCAAGGCCGATTTCGCAGCCCACGTCGCGACCATCGGCATCACGCTCATCGCAGGGGTGGAGATGGGCGTGATCGCGGGCGTGGGCGTCGGGCTCCTGCTCTATCTCTGGCGCGCCAGCCGGCCCCATGCCGCGATCGTCGGGCGCGTTCCCGAAACCGAGCATTTCCGCAATGTCGAGCGGCACGAGGTGTTCACCGTCCCCCACGTCCTTTCGATCCGGATCGATGAAAGCCTGACCTATTTGAACGCCCGCTGGCTCGAGGAATATGTTCTGGAACGCGTCGCGGAAAAGCCCGAGTTGCGCCACGTCATCCTGATGTGTTCGGCGGTGAACGCGATCGACGCATCGGGGCTCGAAAGCCTCGAGGCGATCAATCACCGGCTCGGCGATGCCGGGGTGGGCCTGCATCTGTCCGAGGTGAAAGGCCCGGTGATGGACCGGCTCAAGCGCTCGCATTTCCTCGAGGAACTCAATGGCGAGGTGTTCCTGTCGCAATCGCGCGCCTTCGAAAAGCTGGCCGCCGACAATGGCGAGCCGCCCGAGCGGCACGATCACTACATGGCGCGCGGGCTGATCTAGGCGCGGCTGCGGGCCAGCGCGGCGAGCAGGGCGAAGGAGGCGAGCCAGTGTTCGCCCATGTAATCGCCGGTGACGTGGGGAATCGCGGCGTCGTAATGCGCCTCGGCGCGGGCGTGCAGCAAGGGCGCGTCCGGGTGCTGCGGGAGCCTCGCGGCGATCTCCCACAGGCACCATGCGCGGCTGAGGTTCAATCCGTCGAGATGCGCGATCTTGCCGTCGCTGCGGTCCGACACCGTGACCGGGCGGCATTCGCGCTCCACCCATCCGTTCGCCAGCACCAGCCCCTCGACCCACGGCTCGAAGGCGCTCGCGGGCATCACCCGGCTCATCAGCAGCGCGGCGGTGAGGACTGGGGAGAGGAACTCATCGCCCCCCGGCTCCCACCCGGCATAGCCCTGCCTCTGGCCGAAAGCGGCCATCGCCCATTCGTCCCCGGTCGCGAGCAGCAGCGGGTCGCGGCTCTCCGCCCAGTCGCGCGCCAAGGTGAGCGCGAAGGCGGTGTTGAAATGCGTGCCGACCGTGATCGGGTAGGTGAGGACGCGCAGGTATTGCACGAACCGCTCCGCCAGCGCCCGCGCCAATGGTTCGAGCCGCACGGCCCATGTCGCATCCCCGTGCCGCCCGGACTCGCCATGGAGCGCGAGCAGCCAGCCCCAGCCATAGGGCCGCTCGAACCCGCGCGATTCAGCCCGCTCGAAATAGGCGAGTTCGGCAGCGAGCTTGTCCGGCGTGAAGGTGGCCTCGGCAAGCGCTGCGATCTCCGCCGCCTCGGGCATGGCGGGGTGCATCCGCCGGAGCGTCAGCAGCGTCCACCAGCCATGGACGCAGGAATGCCAGTCATAGCTGCCGAAAAAGGCCGGGTGCAGCGCGCGCGGGGTCTTCGCATCGGCATCGCTCCCCAGCACGTGGCCGGGCGAATTGGGATATTCGCGCGCCACGTGGCCGAGAGCCGCCCGCGCGAAGCGCCGCGCCACATCTTCGCTCAGCGCCATAGCAGGAAGCCTCCGACATAGATGATGACGACGTTGACGACCCACAGCGGGATCGCGGTGCCGACCTGCTGGCGGATCACGCCGTACTGGTCGCGCAGCTCCAGCAGCACGGCGGGCACGATGTTGAAATTCGCCGCCATGGGCGTGAGCAGCGTGCCGCAGAAGCCCGCCAGCATCCCGACCGCGCCGATCACCGCCGGGTTGCCGCCGTATGTCTCGACCAGCAGCGGGATGCCGATGGCTGCGGCCATGACCGGGAAGGCGGCGAAGGCATTGCCCATGATGATCGTGAAGAGCGCCATGCCGAGGCAGAAGACGATGACGGTGACAAGCACGCTGCCCTCGGGAATGACCATGCCCGACAATTCCCCGATCGCATCGCCCACGCCTGCGAGTGCGAAGACCGCGCCCAATGCGGCGAGCATCTGCGGCAGGATCGCGGCCCAGCCGATCGAATCGATCAGGCGGCGGCCTTCCTCGACCGGAGCGAGCGCGGGCGGGCGCAGCCATGCGATCGCCGCGCCGAGCGCGAGCAGCACGCCGACCGCGAACAGAAGCAGCGTTTCGCGCCGCTCCTCGATCAGGCCGGTTTCGCCGAGCGGGGTGTAGTTGTAGGCGAGCGTTCCCGCGACCGCCGTCACCGGCACGATCAGCGCGGGCAGGAAGAGGCGGTTGCCGAAGCGTTCGGACAGCACCTGCCGCTCCGCCTCGTTGGTGGTCGCGGGATCGCTCCGCCCGATCAGCCCCGCCCCGGCGATGGCGACCATCGCCAGCACCAGCACGCCGTTGGCGAAATCGGACAGGTGGCTGCCGAAGAAGAAACTCGCCGCCAGCAGCCCCCAGAAGGCGGCATTGCCCAGCCGTTTCGGATTGGCCCGGTCGGCGAGGCTGAGAAGCGACCACGCCGCGAAGAACGCCCCCGCGAGGACGTAGAGCCATTCATAGGTGATCATGCCCCGCCCCTCCCGATCCGCCGGTCGAGCCACAGGATGCGCGCGCCGTGGATGAGGAAGGCGAAAATCGCCGTCGGGATCGCCCAGACCGACAATTGCAGGGGGGTGAGCGGGTAGCCGTAGCTTTCGAACACGCCCTGGATCAGCAGAATCGAGGCGATGGCGAAGAAGATGTCCTCGCCGAAGAACAGCCCGACATTGTCGGTCGCCGCGGCCATGCCCTTGACCGCCTCGGCATCGTCTTCGGCGAGCTCGCCATGGGTCTTGCGCGCCGCCGCCTCGGCCATGGGCGCGACCAGCGGGCGGACGGTCTGGGGGTGGCCGCCGATGTCCTTCATGCCGATCGCGGCGGTGACCTGGCGAAAGCCGAGATAGAGCACCAGCAGCCGGCCCATGGTGGCCCCGCGCACCCCTTCGATCAGCGCGCGGGCGCGTTGTTGCAAGCCATAGCGTTCGAGCAGGCCGATCACCGGCAGGATGATCCACGTGACCGAGATGTAGCGATTGTCGTTGAACGCGCGCCCCAGCGCCTCGATCACCGCGACGAGATCGAGCCCTCCGAGCAGCCCCGTGACAATCGCGGCGAAAGCCACGACGAACAGCGGGTTGAAGCGAAGGGCGAAGCCGGCGACGACGAGCGCGATGCCGACCAGCGGCCAGTAGTTCATTTCGCGCCTGCTCCCCAGCCGCCCCCGCCGGGGGTGAGGATCACGAAGGTGTCGCCCGGCTCTACCTCGACCGATCCGGTCGCGCCCAGATCGACCCGGCTGCCGTCCTTGCGCTCGACCCAGTTCGCGCCCGGCGCGGCATCGCCCCCGCCCGCGATCCCGCGCGGCGGCACCTTGCGGCGGTTGGCGAGGATGTTGGCGCGCATGGCCTCGAGGAAGGTCACGCGCCGCTCGACCCCCTCGCCGCCCTTGTGCAGCCCCTTCCCGCCCGAGCCGGAGCGCACCGCGAACTTCTCGAGCCGGACCGGCAGGCGCGTCTCCAGCACCTCGGGATCGGTCAGGCGGCTGTTCGTCATGTGGGTCTGCACCGCGTCGGTCCCGTCATGGTCGCAGCCCGCACCCGAACCGCCCGCGATGGTTTCGTAATACTGGTGTTCGTCATTGCCGAAAGTGAAATTGTTCATCGTCCCCTGCGAGGGTGCGAGGCGGCCCGTGGCGGCGAACAGCGCGTCGGTCACCACCTGGCTCGTCTCGACATTGCCCGCGACCACCGCCGCGCCGGGGCGGGGGTTGAGCATCGAGCCTTCGGGCACGACCAGCTCGACCGGGCGAAGGCAGCCGTCGTTCATCGGGATCGCGTCGTCGATCAGCGTCCTCAGGACATAGAGCGCGGCCGCGCGCGTGATCGAGCGCGGGGCGTTGAAATTGCCCTCGTGCTGCGGGCTGGTGCCGGTGAAATCGAACACGGCCGAGCGCGCCTCGCGGTCGATGCGGATCGCGACCTTCACGGTGAGGCCGTTGTCCATGGCGTAGGCGAAGCTGCCGTCCTCGAGCCCCCCGAGCAGGCGCCGCACGCTTTCGGCGGCGTTGTCGATCACGTGGCCCATATAGGCCGCGACCACCTCCGCCCCCTGCTCGCTTGCCGCGCCGCGCAGGAGTTCCGCCCCGCGGGTGCAGGCGGCAAGCTGGGCGCGCAGGTCGGAGATGTTGCGCGAGGGATTGCGCGCCGGATGAGCGGCATCGGCGAGCTTCTCGCGCATTTCGGCCTCGCGGAAGCGGCCCTCGTCGACAAGCAGGAAATTGTCGATCAGCACGCCCTCGTCCGCGATGGTCCGGCTTTCGGGCGGCATCGAGCCGGGCGCGATCCCGCCGATGTCGGCATGGTGGCCCCTTGCCGCCACGAAAGCGTCCGGCTCGACGCTGGTTTCGTTGTAGAACACCGGCACGATCACCGTGATGTCGGGAAGGTGGGTGCCGCCGCGGAAGGGATCGTTGAGGACATAGGCATCGCCCCGCCGGAAACCGCGCCCGTCGCGCTTTTCCCCGCGCGCCTCGATCACCCGCGCGATGGAGTCGCCCATGCTGCCGAGATGCACCGGGATATGCGGCGCATTGGCGATCAGCGCGCCCGAGGCATCGAACAGCGCGCAGGAAAAGTCGAGCCGCTCCTTGATGTTCACGCTCGTCGCGGTCGAGCGCAGGACGACGCCCATCTCCTCGGCGATCGCCATGAACAGGTTGTTGAAAATTTCCAGCCGCACCGGATCGACCGCCGTGCCGATCGCGCGCTCGCGTTCGAGCGGCTCGGCGCGGGTAAGGACGAGGCTGCCTTCTTCCGCGAGCGCCGCCCGCCAGCCCGGCTCGATTACCGTGGTCGAACCGGGGTCGATCACCAGCGCGGGCCCGGCGACCGCCTCCTTCTCGCCCATCGCCGCGCGCTCGACCGTGCGCCATTCGCCCGAAGCCTCGCCCGCCACCGCGACCGGTTCGGCGGTGGCGGAGCCGAGCCCGCCGCTGGTTCCGCTCGCCTCGACGCTCAGCGCATCGAGGATGATCGCGGCGCTTTCGTCCGAATAGCCGTAGAGCTTCGCGTGGAGCGCGCGGAATTCGGCATCCATGGAGTGCGGCTCGCCCAGCGGCACGGTCAGCTTGCTGTCACTCCCGGCGAAGCGCAGGCGGGCGCGGCGTTCGAGGTGGATCGCGTCTCCCGCGATTTCCTGCGCCAGCAGCGCCCCGCGCGCCTCTTCGACCAGTTCGCCGAGCGGGCCGGAAATGTCCGCGCCCAGCTCCTCGCCGACGCTGACCTCGCGGATCGCCTTTACCGGGGCAAGGCCGATACCATAGGCCGACAGGATGCCTGCAAGCGGGTGGACCAGCACCGTCTCTATCCCGAGCCGGTCTGCGACCCGCGCGGCGTGCTGCCCGCCCGCCCCGCCGAAACAGGCGAGCGCGTAGGTCGTCACGTCATGCCCGCGCGCGACCGAGATCTTGCGGATCGCGTTCGCCATGTTGTCGACCGCGATGTCGAGAAAGCCCTCGGCGATGTCCTCGAGGCTCTTGGGTTCGGGCAGGCGCGCGGCGACTTCCTCCAGCCGCGCCCGTGCCGCGTCCGCATCGAGCGGCTCGTCGCCTCCGGGACCGAAGACGCGCGGGAAGAAGGCCGGGTCGAGCCTCCCGAGGAACAGGTTGCAATCGGTGACCGTCAGCGGCCCGCCTTTGCGGTAGCACGCCGGGCCGGGATCCGCGCCCGCGCTTTCCGGCCCGACACGAAAGCGCGACCCGTCGAAGGAGCAGATCGACCCGCCGCCTGCCGCGACCGTGTGGATCTGCATCATCGGCGCGGCGACCCGGACGCCCGCGACCACGTTGTCGCCGGTCAGTTCGTATTCGCCCGCGTAATGCGCGACGTCGGTGCTGGTCCCGCCCATGTCGAAGCCGATCAGCTTGCCGTATCCGAGCGGCTCGCTCGCCGCGACCATGCCGACCACCCCGCCCGCGGGGCCCGAAAGGATCGCATCCTTGCCGCGGAACGCGCCGACCTCGGCAAGCCCCCCGTTCGACTGCATGAACTGCAAGCGTCCCGCCTCGGGCAATTCGGCCTGCAGGGCGTCGGTGTAGCGCTTGAGGACCGGAGAGAGATAGGCATCGACCACGCTGGTATCCCCGCGCGCGACGATGCCGATCAGCGGGGCGACCTCGTGGCTCGCGCTGACCTGCGCGAAGCCGATCTCGCGCGCGATTGCGGCGAGCCGCCTTTCATGCTCGCGGAAATGCCAGCCATGCATCAGCACGATCGCCACCGCATCGCAGCCTTGCGCGCGCAGGGCCGTAAGGGCCGCGCGCGCCCCCTCCTCATCGAGGTCGCGCAGCACCTCGCCGCTCGCGCTCACGCGCTCGTCGACCTCGATTACCCAGCGCGGGAGCTGTTCGGGCAGGACGATGTGGCGCGCGAAGATTTCGGGCCGCGCCTGCGTGCCGATCCGCAGCACGTCGGCGAAGCCGCGCGTCGTCACCAGCGCGCAGGGTTCGCCCTTGCGCTCGAGCAGGGCGTTGGTCGCGACCGTCGTGCCGATGCGAAGCTCCGCCACCGGGCCGTCCCCGTGCTCGGCCATCAACCGCCGGATCGCCTCGCTCGCCGCGTCGGCGTAATGGCCGGGATTCTCGGAGAGGAGCTTGTCCGTCACCAGCCGCCCGTCCGGCGTGACCGCGACGACATCGGTGAACGTCCCGCCCCGGTCGATCGCGAAGCGCCAGGCGGGGGAAGGCGGGCTCGGCTCCGTGTCCTGCATCGCGTCCGCTAAACGGGATGCGCGGCGCTAATGCAAGCCTACCCGGCCCACGGCCCCGTGATCGCGAGCGTCGCTGCGGGCGAATAGGCGTTGACGAACAGCGTCCGGCCATCGGGCGAGAAGCACGCGCCCGCCAGCTCGGTCTGGGTCCGCAGCCGTGCGAAATCATAGGGCCGCCCCGCGGGCGTGATGCCGCGAAGGTGGTTGTCGACCACGTCGGTATACTGGTCCTCGCAAACGATCAGGTGGCCGCTGGGGGCGACGCACAGGTTGTCGCCGTAATTGAACTGGTCCTTGCTCTGGCTCTCGAAGAACAGCTCGAACCGGTCGGGTGCGCGCCCGCGTCCGGGGATCAGGCGGAAGACCTGGCCGAGTCCCTTCGCCCCGCCGCTGGTCGCGCAGGCGAACATCTCGCCCTCGCCCATGTGCAGCCCCTCGCCCCGCGCGATCAGCGCCGCGCCCTTCGCCGCCGCGCGGCTGCGCAGGTCGTCCTTCGGAGCCTCTACGTTATCGAGGTCGATCCACGACACCGCATAGCTGCGCCCCACCGGCATCACCGCGCCCTTCCAGTTGCGCGTATCGGCCAGCCCGTCGAGCGCCATCGCCTGCAGCCGCCCGCCCTTGGCAAGGTCGCCCGGCGCGTTCGGCACGAAGCGGTAGAGCACCGAATCGTCGCGGTCCTCAGTCATGTAGATGTAGCCGGTCGCCGGATCGACGCAGGCCGCTTCGTGGTTGAACCGTCCCATCGCGGTCAGCGGGACGGGGTCGACGAGGCCGCTCGCCGCGGCGGGCACTTCGAATACCCAGCCGTGATTGCGCGCGAGCCCGTCGCCATAGCGCTGGCCCGGCCCGGTCGGCGCTTCCTCGCAGGTCAGCCACGTGCCCCACGGCGTCACGCCGCCCGCGCAATTGCGGATCGTGCCGCCGAGCGAGCGGAACTGCCGCTTCACCGTCAACGTCGCCGCGTCGAGCACGATCGTCGTCGTCCCGCCGGGCACGAATTCGCCGCCCCGCGTGCCGAAGCCCTTGGCGATGGGGCCGCCCGCGTCGTCGGTGGGGACGAGTTCATGGTTGCGCACCAGCGCGATCTCGCCGTTGCCGAGGTCGAAACAGCCCATCCCGTCAGCCTTGTCGGGAACGGTTCCGCCGTCGTCCATCGCATCGCCTAGGCGCGAGACGACGCGGTAGGTAAAGCCTTCGGGCAGATCGAGAAGGCCCTGCGGATCGGGCCGCAGCGGGCCGTATCCGGCGAAGCCGTCGCTTGCGGCCCCGCTTGCGCCGGGCGCTCCGTCCATTCCGCGCGTGCGGACCACGCAGCCGCTCAGAGCCAGCGCGGCGAAAGCGGAGCCGGTCGCGGCGAGGAAACGGCGGCGGTCGGAGCGGTATTCGGACATTGCGGGACAACTCGTCATTGGGAGCGATTACCCGCGCCCTTAGCACCGTCTCATGGCATTGGGATGAACAAATCGCGCCTAGTCCGTCACGCGGCAGAAACGCCCGCGAAAGAAGCCGAGCGGCGCTGCCGTGTCCGAGCTTTCGGGCGCATCCATCGCGGTGACTTCGCCGAGGATCATGGTGTGATCGCCTGCCGGATGGGTCGCCCAGCGACGGCATTCGATCCGACCGAGCGCGCCCTTCACCACCGGCAGGCCGCTTTCGCTCAGGTCGAAATCGGAAGCGATCAGCCCGCTCGACGCGCGCGCGGCATAGCGCCGGGCGACCGCCTGCTGGCTTTCGGCGAGGATCGAGATGGCGAAGCGTTCGGCCTCCAGCCAGCCGGCGAACTGGCTCGAGGAATTCTGCAGGCTCCAGCACACCAGCATCGGATCGAGCGAGACCGAGACGAAGGAATTGACCGTCATCCCCATGATGCCGCCTTGCGCCGTGGGCGCGGAAACGACACACACGCCGGTCGTGAACAGGCCCATCAGCCTGCGGAATTCGGCGGTCATGGCCGGGTCTTCCGGGGCGGCTTGCGGCAAGGAGAGTCTCCGGAAAGGGGACGGGATGGACGGGATCGGGCGGCTCGGCTTTCCCGATAGTGCTTCGGCGCGCCAAATCAACGCCCGAAGCGCGCTCGCGTGCCGTGGCGGGGTTGTGCCCATGCCAAAAGCGGGAGGTTGACCGGCATCGCGCGTGCGGGGATGAGGCGCGCAAGGCCGCACCCTGCTAGGCCGCCGAACCGGGATCACACGCTTCATGCCGACACGCACCGCCCCCGCCGCTCGCCATCTCGAAGTCGCGGGCACGCGTCTGGCTTATTTCGACTGGCGCGGTGAGCCGGGAAACACCGCGCTGCCGATCGTCTTCGCCCATGCGACGGGCTTTCATGCGCGGGTGTGGGACGCGGTGATCGAGCATTTCCCGGCGCATCGCTGCATCGCGCTCGACCTGCGCGGGCACGGGCGCTCCGAAGGCGGGCCGATCGACGACTGGCGCGTGGTGGCCGACGACGTGAAGGCGGTGCTGTCCGCCCTCGGCATCCGCCGCGCGGTCGGCGTCGGCCATTCGATGGGCGCGCACGTCCTCGCCCAATGCGCCGCCGACGAGCCGGACCTGTTCGCGCGCCTCGTCCTGTTCGATCCGGTCATCTGCGCGCCCGAATTCTACGCCCCCGACACGGCGCTCTACACCGGCGATGCGCCCCACCCCGCGATTCGCCGCAAGCGCGACTTCGCCTCGCCCGAGGCGATGATGGAGCGCTTCCGCGCGCGCGATCCCTACTGCCTGTTCGACCCCCGCGTGTTCGAGGATTACTGCCGCCACGGCCTCCTGCCGAAGGACGGCGGCGACGGCTGTGAACTCGCCTGCCCGCCCGAGGTCGAGGCGAGCGTCTATGCCTCCTCGCGCTCCAATTCGGGCATTCTCGAGGCGGCAAAGAGGATCGAGACGCCGACGCTGGTGGTGCGCGCGAAGCAGACCGAATTCACCGATTTCAAGAGCTCGCCGACCTGGCCCGGCCTTGCCGCGACCATGCCGAAGGGAGAAGACCTCCACCGCCCGGACCGGACCCATTTCCACCCCTTCGAAGACCCCGCCGACGCCGCGCGCATCATTGCCGGGTTCATCGGCTGAGTTCAGCCAGCTTTCGCCGCTTCGAGCAGGTCGGCGAAATCGCCCCGCGCCTCTGCGATCTCGCGCGCTTGCGGGCGCGCCATGTTGCGCCGGATGACGCTCGCGAGCCCGCCGTAGAACTGCACCAGCGCGCCCGACAGCGGATTGGCCGGATCGACCGACCGCGCGAGCCACAGCGCGATGCCGTGCGCGCGGGCGAGCGCCTCGCGCGGGGCGGCGCGCGGGTTGCGCTCCAGCGCGAGCAGCGCCTGGCCGAGCGCGGCGACCACTTCCTCGAGGCAGATGCGCGTGATCTCGCTCCCGCGGGCGGCTTCGATCCGCGCGTCGACTTCGACCCGGCGATAGGCGGCGGCGGGATTGCGGGAAAGCAGCGCGGTCATCTCAATTGTCCGGTTGCTGGAATTGCTGGCGCAGGAAGGCGAGCGTCGATTGCGACGCGGCGATGCGCGTTTCCGAACGCACGAAGCTGCGGGTCAGCCGCTCGCGCAGCGCGGATTGTTGTTCGTCGATCCGGGCAAGGCGTTCTTCGTTCCTTTCCACCAGCCGCTCGAAGCGCACCAGCGACCCTCCGAGCGAGCCGGGGTCGGAGCGCAACGAGTTCTCGCGGGCGAGCTTGTCCATCGTCCCGAACACGCCGAACAGGCCGGTCGTGAACATCGCCGCCGCGCCTTCCGGGCTCGCCTCGAGCGTGGCGCTCAGCCGCTCGGTGTCGAGGCGGAAAGTCCCGTCGCGATTGATCGAGAGGCCGAGGTCGGACAGCGTGCGCGGCTCGCCCTCGGCTGCATTGGGCATGACGACGCGGCTGGTGAGCCCCTGCAGGTCGCGGCGCAATTCGCGCGCGCCCGCATCGCTGCCGAGCGTGCCGCCGTCGATGGAGGCGTTGTCGGCGAGAAGCTCAACAATGTCGTTCAGCGCGGCGGTGAAATCGGTCATCACCGAGGTGATCGCGCCCGGATCGTTGGCGAAGGAAATCGTCGTCGGCGCACCGCTATTGGTCGCGGTCAGGTCGAGCACCATCCCGCCGGGCAGGCCCGTCACCCGGTTCGACGAGCTGGAGCGCGCCACCGTGTCGAGCTCGAACAGCGCATCGCGCGCCGTGGCGCGCAGCTCGCCCGCATCGCTCGCCGGGGACCACGCGAGATATTCGAGGTCGCCTTCGACCGAGGCGGGCGGGACCGCCGCGCTCGCCGGTTCGAGCACGAAGCCGCTGGCCGCGCCCTCCTCGCCCTTGATGACGAGCTGCGCGCCGCCCGTCCCGGTCGCGACATAGGCCGACAGCCGCCCGCCGCTCGACCCCGTGATTCGGGCCGCGACATCGGCGAGCGTGTCGTCCGCGCCGACCGCGATGTCGAGCGCGGCGTTGTCCGTGTCCTCGGTGAAGGTCGCCCCGTCGACCGTGCCGAACCGGATCGTCAGCGTGCCTTCGCCGACCAGCGCGTCGGCCGAGGCATATTCGCGCGACACCAACGTCTGCGCGGCGGCGAGCTGGGTCACTTCGAGCGAGAAACTGCCCGAAGGCGTCACGCCCGGCGTGGTCGAGACGCGCGCGACGCTGGAATCGCCGATGCTCGCGCGCGGGGCGAGGTCGCCGTTGCGGATGCGGTCGCCCAGCGCGCTGGCGAGGTCGGTGACAGCGGAGCGGATCAGCGCGGCGGCGGAAATGCGCGCTTCGAGGTCTTCCGCCTGCCGCTGGAGCCGGTCGCGCTGGAAGGCATAGGTCGCGTCGGCGAGGTCGTCGGCAAGCTGGATGAAATTGACCCCGCTGCCGCCGCCGAGAGCCGAAAGGATGGATGCGCCGGGATTGTCCATGCCCGCAAGAACGGTCCGCGGCGCGCGATCTTAAGCCCTCCCGCGGGCGAGCGGATCGGGGTTCCCCTCCGCATCGAAGAGCATATCCTCGGGCACCTCGATGACCGGCAGGCGCGGGGCCTCGCCGCGCCTCAGCGACATGACGAAGGCGACCAGCGAAGCGATCGCGACATAAAGCTCCTCGCGCACCATCTGGCGGGTGCGCGTGGTGAAATAGACAGCGCGGGCGAGCGCGGGATATTCGAGCACGGGGATGCCGTCCTCGGCAGCGATTTCGCGCATGGCGAGCGCGGTCTCTCCGCGCCCCTTCGCCAGCACCACCGGGGCGGGCGCGAGCGCCGGGTCATAGGTCAGCGCGACCGCGAAATGCATCGGGTTGACGATCACGAACTGCGCTTCCTTCATCGCCTTGCCGATGCTGCCGCGCGCGAGGTCGCGCTGGCGCTGGCGGCGGGCGGCCTTCATCTCGGGCGAGCCTTCGGCCTGCTTGGTCTCGTCGCGCAGTTCCTGGTGGCTCATGCGCAGGCGGCGATTGCGCTGCCAGACCTGCAGGGGATAATCGACCGCGGCGATCACCAGCAGCCCGGCGACGAGCGCGGCGACCAGCCCCGCTGCAGCGCCTTTCGCAAGCCCGAGCTGCGCCGACAGGTTGCCGCGCCCGAGCGCGAGCACGTCGGTGAGGTTGCCGGAAATCCAGAACCACGCGATCGAGCCCAGCAGGGCGAGTTTCAGCAGGCTCTTGCCGAGCTCGATCAGCCCCTGCGGCCCGAGGATGCGCTTGAACCCGCTTACCGGGTTGAGCCGGGCCCCCTTGAACGCAAGCGCGCCCGGGTTGAACCCGCCCTGCCCGCTGACGACCTGCACCGCGATCGTGATCAGGATCGTCCCCGCCCCGATCATCAGGATCGGCGGCAGCATGGTGCGCGCGGCGAGCCCGCCGAGAACCTCGGGCCGGAACGCCTCGAGCGCGCCCCGGTCGAAGCGCAGCGCGGTGATCGCGACCCGCGCCAGCCCCTCGATCAGCAGCGGCGCGGTCAGCGCCAGCACGCCAGCGCCCGTCGCCATGCCGACCGCCGTGGTCAGCTCGCGCGAGCGCAGGACGTCGCCGTTCTTCGCCGCGTCCTGCTTCTTCTTCTCGGTCGGTTCGAGTGTCTTTTCGCCCGCGCTCTCGCTCATGCGGCGACGCTCCCCTGCGCGAGCGCCGAAACCTGCTGCAGCGCGACTTCGAGAAGCGCGGCGAATTGTTCGACCACGATCGGCATGACGACGATCAGCGCGGCCACGCCCGCGAGCACGCCCGAAGGCAGGCCCAGCGCGAACAGGTTGAGCGCGGGGGCCGAGCGGGAAATGATCCCGGTGACGATCTGCACCAGCAGCAGCACGAAAATCACCGGCAGCGCGATGGCCGCCGCGGTGGCGAAGGCATAGCCCATGAACAGCGCGACATCGCGCGCGCCCAGGCCGTCCAGGCCCGACGCCCCGGCGGGCAGCAGGCGGTAGCTTTCGACCAGCATCTCGAACCACAAGAGGTGTCCGCCGATGGCGTAGAACAGCAGCGTCAGGATGAGCCCGAAATAGGTGCCGAGCGCGCCCGATTGCGCCCCGCTCGACGGGTCGATCGAGGTGGCAATGGCGAGGCCCATCGTGCCCGCGATCTGCTCGGCGGCGATCAGCGGAATGGCGAAGGCGATCTGCAGCACGAAGCCGAGCGCCGCACCGATGGCGGCTTCCTGCACCACGGCGAGGATCGCGGCGAAACTGGTCATCGCAGGCAATTCGGCAAGCGGAACCCAGCTCGACACGAACACCGCAAGCGCCACGCCGAGCAGGGCGCGCAAGGTGGGCGGCACGGCGAGCCCGCCCACGACCGGCGCGGCGATCAGCGCGGCGGCGCAGCGCACCGACAGGAACAGCACCTGCCAGAGCTGCTCCTCGAGCGCGCCGAAGCCGAAATCGAGGACGTTCATCGCACTCGGCCCGCTCAGGCCGCGACGAGCGCGATCTGGGCGAAGATCTCGCGCAGGAAATCGCCCAGCAGCGCCATCATCGTGCCGCCCAGCACCACGAACACGACCGCGACGATCGCCAGCTTCGGCACGAAGGTGAGCGTCTGTTCGTTCACCGAAGTCGCCGCCTGGATGATGCCGACGACCAGCCCGACCAGCAGCGCCGAGAGCAGCACCGGTCCCACGATCAGCGCCGTCACCCACAGCGTCCGGTCCGCGAGCGCGAGCAGATTCGCCTCTTCCTGCACAGCAGCCGGCCCCTACCCGAAACTCATCGCAAGGCTGCCCATCAACAGCGCCCAGCCGTCGACCAGCACGAACAGCAGCAGCTTGAACGGCAGCGAGATGATCGTGGGCGAGAGCATCATCATGCCGAGGCTCATAAGGACGGATGCAACGACAAGATCGATCACGAGGAACGGCAGGAACAGCATGAAGCCGATCTGGAAGGCGGTTTCGAGCTCGCTGGTGACGAAGGCGGGCAGCAGGATCGAGAAGGGTATCTCGCTCGCGCCGCCAAACCCGCCGCTCCCGGCAAGATCGGTGAACATGACGAGGTTCGTCTCGCGCGTCTGGCGCAGCATGAATTCGTGAAACGCCTCGCCTGCGCTCGCAATGGCGGCGTCGGCCGACAGGCTCCCGGCGGCATAGGGCGCGATCGCCTCGGCGTTCACCACGTCGAGCGTCGGCGCCATGACGAACAGCGAGAGGAACAGGGCAAGACCGACCAGCACCTGCGTCGGCGGCGAGCCCTGCAGGCCCAATGCCTGGCGCAGGATCGAGAGCACGATGAGGATGCGCAGAAAGCTCGTCATCATCAGCACCAGCGCGGGCAGGATGGTGAGCAGGCTCATCACCAGCAGCAGCTGGAGCGAGACGGACAGCGGCGCCGGGCCCGCCTCGGACCCCTCGCTTCCCAGCGCGCGTTCTATCGCCCCGCCGATCCCCGCAGTTGGCGAGCCGGGGCTGTCGAGGGCAGCGGCAGGAGCGACGGCGAGCGCCGGGTCGGGCGCGAGGAAGATCGCCGCCGCAAGCACGGTCGACGCCCCGAGCAGGATGAGCAGCTTCCGCATCACGGCGCGCCCACTTCGGCGACAGTCGGTGCGGCGGGCGGCGCCTCATTGCGGGCCGGGGCCTCGCCCAGCCGCACGAGGCCGCCGCGCGATGCGCCGATCAGGATCTCGCGGTCGTGGAACCGCACCACCGCGAGCCGCAGGCCCGGCGCGACGAGGCTGGTTTCGACCAGCCGCAGCGCGCGGCCCTCGCCGCCAACCCCGACAAGGCGGCCCTGCAGCGCGCGCGTCAGTCTGAGGCTCCCCCAGACCAGCGCGCCGAGCAGCGGCAGAAGCAGCGCGAGCCTCAGAAGGTAGTCGGCCATCATGCGCCCGCGCCCCCGTCCTGCGCAACGTCGCCAAGCGGACCGGCGGGGGGCTCGGCCGGGCGGGGCTCGCCCAGGCCCGCTGTTCCGGCCGCGTTATCGAATGGGCCGGGGCTCACCGCATCGACCGGGGGACCAGGCAGGTCGTCGCCTTCCTCTCCGGCGAGGCTGACGATCCGCAGCGCGAAGCGGCCATCCTCGGCCACCACCTCGCCGCGGGCGATCACCCGGCCATTGGCGGTGACATCGAGCAATTCGTCGGTCAGCCGGTTGAGCGCCACGACGCTGCCCTCGCCCAGCGCGAGCACTTCGCGCAGGCTCATCTCGGTCCGGCCGAGTTCGACCGACAGGCGGACGCTCACCCCGCCGAAGCGGGAGAGGGCGGGATTGTGGCTGTTCATGCGGCGAAGTCCTTGCGAGAAGCGGAAGGGGAAGAAGCGGGCGTCGCTGCGGGAACACGCGTGAGGCGCAGCGCCATGCTCTCGCCGACAGTGCCGATCCGGCCCCAGCCGACCACGCGCTCGCCGATGCGCAGCGGCAATTCGCCCGGCACGGCAAGGGCGATGGCATCGCCCGGGGCGAGCCGTTCGAGCCGCGCGAGCGAAAGCTCGAATTCGGCCAGCACGCCTTCGAGCGGGAGCGGGATCGCGCCGAAGGGCGCGTCCTCGCCGCGCGCGGGGGCCGTATTCGGACGGCGCGCCGGGCCGCGCGCGCCGGAACCGGGCAGGATCGCGTCGAAGACCTTTTCGGCAAGGCCGAGCCGGGCTTCCCATTCGCGCCCCTCCTGGTTGGCGATCCCGATCGCCAGCGCGACGCAGGGCGCATCGGGCGCGAAGGGCTTGAGCCGCGCCGCGCTTTCGCTGCGCAGGACCACGCCGGCGGCGCCGGGCGCCGCTGCGGGACCGCTTGCGGGGACGCCTTGGTCGGCGCCTTCGGCCAGCGCGCGGGCGACGATCGCGGCGACCCGGTCGATCAGCAGCGCGGCAGAGCGCGGCAGGGGCTCGCCCTCGGCAGGCCCGGCCACCTGCGCGATGTCGCCGTCCCCGCCGAAGGATCGGTCGGTCAGCGCGATCGCATTCGCGCAGTCGAACGACAGGAGCGCGGTGCGCTCGGCATCGCCGCAGCGCAGCAGGCTGTTGGCCGCGACCGGCCCGATCCGCGCCAGCAGGTCCGCCCCGCGCAGCAGTTCGGGCTCGCTCACCGTGACGCTCAGCCGGTCGCCCGGCAGCAGTTCGGCCAGCTCGCCTGCGAGCCGCCGGGCAAGGTCGCGCCGCCAGTCCGAGACGATCTCGGCGCGCTCTTCGGGCCGCGGGCCGCGGCGCACCAGTTCGTCGCAATGGCGTGCACGGCCGAGCGGGCGCGCGCCGTCGCGGTCCGGCTGAAGGGAGGCCATCATGTTCACTGGACGAGGAACCCCTTGAAATGGACGTTCTCGATCCCGCCGAAGCCCTCGTTTTCCTCGAGCACGGCATTGATCGCCTTGGTCAGGCGGCGGGCGAGTTTCTCCTTGCCGTCGACGGCATAGACGTCGGCCTCGGGCGTGGCGGCGAGCTGGACGAGAATCGCGGAACGGATCGCGAGTTCGTGGTTCTCGACCCATTGCAGCACGCGCCCGTCGCGGCGGGTCGAGACGGCCAGTTCGACCTGGATGAGCGCCGGGGAATCGGCGAGGTTCGAAGTGAAGCTGTCGTCGAAGGCGTAATAGGCGGTGCGGTATTCGCTGCCGCCTTCGCCGTAGACGATCGGCCCCGCGTCCTTGCCCTTGCCGCCCGCCGGGGCATAGGGATCCGATTCGCCCTTGGCGACAAGCTTGGGCACGTCGGGACCGCTGTCCTTGTCGCCGCCGAGCAGGCCCGCGGCGAAGGCGCCATAGGCCCCGCCCGCGCCGACTGCGACCAGCGCGACGCCGCCGAGCGCCAGTTTCATCATCCCGCCCTTGGGCTTGTCGCCCTCGTCCTTGTCCTTGCCCTTGGCCATGGAAAGTCAGCTCCCTCGTCTTGGCCCCTGCGGTCGTTCTGGCCCATGCCGCCCGGTCCCGTCACGCTCGTGCGGGCCCTCGCGCCGGGCGAAGCTTTCGCTCAGGCGTAGAGGCCCTGCCCGCCCGCGCCGCGGCGAAGCCCGCTCGCAGCGGGCTGTGCGGCCTCGGCGTCGTCCGGCAGGGCATCGCGCCCCTCACTTTCGACCCTCGCGGAATATGGTTCAGGAGGTGCTTGATCGGACCCCGGGGAAGACCCGTAGCCGGTCTCGGCGAAAGCGCCGGGCTGGCCCTGTCCCGACCCCTGCCCGGATCCCTGTCCGGTCCCTTGACCCGGACCCTGGCCTGCACCCTGGCCCGCACCTTGCCCTGCGAACTGGCCGCCCTGGAACGCGCCCTGCGATCCGCTGCCGGATGCGCCCGACGAGGGTTCTGCAGCCCTTGCCGCCGGGACGAAGCCGACCTGCGCCGCCTCGGGGGCGGTAGCCATGCGCTCGAGGCCGCCGCGCTCGGCGAGCGCCTGGCGCACCGCAGGCACGAAGCCCGGATCGCGCGCGGTGAGCGTGGCGCGCAAGTCCTCGCCGCTCGCTTCGAGCCTCATGCTGACGAGGCCGAAATCACCGTGACGCAAGGTCACTTCGGGGCGCAGGTTGCGCTGGCCCTCGCGGGTTTCGGCGACCTGGCCGGCAAGCTGATCAAGCGCGGCCTCGACCTGCCCTGCGACACGCGGCTCGACCCGCATCTCGACCGGCACGCCGGAAGGCGGCGGAGGCGGAGCGGGCGCAGGCGCAGCGGGAAGCGGGGTGGCAGGGCTCGCGCCTTCCCGCGCGGCGGATTCGGTCGGCGCGGAAGGCTGGAGCGCGGGCGCGGGCGCTTCGGCGGGGCGCGCTGCGCTCTCGGCCGGAAGGGCGGCGGGCAAGGCGGAGGGCGATGGACCGGGCAGGGCGGCCGCGATCCGCTCGGGCGGTGCGGCCGCAACCGCGGCTTCGCGCGGGGCACGCGGCTTCGCGCGAGAGCCGGCGGGATCTGTCTGCAACAGCTCCGAAGGCGGTCGCTCCGACGAGCCTTTCGACAAGCCAGTGGACAGGCGATTGGCGGGGGACGGGACCTTGTCGATCGCGCCCGGTCCCGGCTCGGATGGTGCGCGCGCCGCGGCGGGCCGAGCGGCCCTGCCCGCGGCATCGGGGACCGCCGCTGCCGCTTGCGCCGTGCCTGCCCCGCGTGCTCCGGTCCCCGGCACCGCCACGAGCGAGGGCGGCGAGCCGGACGGTGCAGGGCCCGTCGCTGGCGCAATCGCTCCGGGCGCGCTTTCGTCCCTTCCCGCAAGCTTGCCGGTTGGAGCCTCGCCGGGCGCCTCGCCGGGACGATCGGGAGGCATCGCGCCGGGCCTTGCGGGCCTCCCCGCCGCCGGGGGGAGGGATCGCGAAGCGGCAGGATTGTCGGGGGACGGGGTGTCGGGAAGCGCGGCGTCGGAGAGGGCGGCATGGGGGCGCATCGCAGCGCCAGGGCCGGACCGGCGCGCCGCGACGGGCCACTGATGCGGCACGGGCTGGGCGACTTGCCGATCAGGGGCGCTCGCGAATGCCTGCGCATGGGACGACGGGCCGGGGGTCGCTTCGCGCGCCGCCGCCCCTGTCCGCCCCCTCCCCGCAGCGCGACCGGCCGCAGCGGAAAGCACGGGCCCACGCTGCACACGATCCGGCAGGATATCGCCGTCCGGCGGCAGACCCGCGCCGCGCCGCGGCATTTCCCGGTCGAGCGAGGCGGAGTTGTCGCCCACCGACTCGGATGGCGGGCCGGGCCTTCCCCCGACCGACAGGACGGCGATGACGGCCGGCGATGCCGGTGCCGGATCGACCGGAGGCTCGGCGCTCTGGGCGGGCTGGTCCCCAGGCGCAGGCGCCGCTGCCTCGGCCGCGATGCGCGCGCCCGCGATGTCCCCCGACATCAACCCCGCGCCCGGCGGCTCGAGCGCATGGGCGAGCGCGAGATGCGAGGCTTCGAGCGCGGCGGAAAAGGCGCGCGCGCCCAGCTTCTCCGCGTCGCCCGGCATGGCCCCCGCCTCCGCCGCGCCGCCTTTGCCCGGCGCTATGGACCCGGCGGGCGCGGTGTCGGAAGGCGGTGGGAGAAGGGCATGGAACATGGAGCATTTCCTCTCGGGTCGGGGCGCTTGCGGATCGTGCTCGAGCGCAAGCGGCGGGTCAGGAAGGGCGCTGCAACTTGCGTGCCAGCCCGCCCGCAGTCTCTGCCGCGCGGGCTTCGCGGGCCGCCTCGATCGCGCGCCGCGCCTCGGCCTCGCGCGTCTCGAGCCGTTCGAGCCGCCGGTCCGCCGCCGCCAGCGCGCGCGCCTGCGTCCCGGCCTCGCGCCCGGCCTCGGCCGCGCTCGCCTCGGCATCCCCCGCCATGCGCGCGAGCGACCCGGCGAAGCGCAGCCGCCCGGAAAGCTCCTCGCCCGGCCCATCGCCGCGCCGCCCGGCGTAATCGGCAGCGAGCGCCCGGCTGCGCTGTGCCAGCGCGCGGCTGCGCGCTTCCTCGGCCAGCGCACCGGCAAGCCCGCCCAGCGCCTCGCGCCGGGCGACCCGCGCAAGCGCCAGCTGGCGCCGCGCCAGCGCGAGGCGGCGCTTGTCGCGCGCGCTCATGCCGGGTCGTTCCCGATCGCGGCGACCAGCGCCTCGAGCGCGGCGAGGCTGTCGGCAAGGTCCGCCGCTTCGCCGCGCTCCTGCTGCAGGAAGGCATCGATCTCGCCCGAGGCGGCGAGCGCCGCGTCGAGCTCGGCATCCGCGCCCTGCCGGTAGGCGCCCATCATCACGAGGTCGCGGTTGTCCTCGCGCACGGCGATCAGCCGCCGCAGCCGCCGCGCCGCGCGGGTGGCCTCGGGCGGGGCGACATCCTCCATCACCCGGCTGAGCGAAGCGGGAACGTCGATCGCGGGGTAATGCCCGCGCTGGGCGAGATCGCGCGACAGGACCACGTGCCCGTCGAGGATCGCGCGCGCCGTATCGACCACGGGATCCGAGGCATCGTCCCCGTCGGCGAGCACGGTGTAGAGCCCGGTCACCGCCCCGCCGGTGCGGGCGGAATTGCCCGCCCGTTCGACCAGTTTCGTGACCGCTGCCAGCGCGCTCGGCGGATAGCCCCGCGCCGCGCCCGGCTCGCCCAGCACCAGCGCCAGTTCGCGCGCGGCGTGGGCGACGCGGGTGAGGCTGTCGAGCACGAGCAGGACGCGCCGGCCCTTCTCGCGGAAATATTCGGCGATGCTGGCGGCATATTGCGCCGCGCGCAGGCGCAGGTTGGGCGCGTGGTCGGCGGGGACCGCGACCACCACCATTCGCCCGCGCCGCGCCTCGTCCATGTGACGGGCGACGAAATCGGAGACCTCGCGCGCACGCTCGCCGATCAGGGCGACGACGGTGACATCGGCCACCGCGCTGGCGGCCATGCGGTCGATCAGCATCGACTTGCCCACGCCCGAGCCCGCGATCACGCCGAGCCGCTGGCCCACGCCCATGGTCGCGAGCGCGTTGATCGCGCGCACCCCGCAGTCGAACGGCTCGCGCACGCCGCTGCGTTCGAGCGCGCCCTCGCGCCGCCCGGCAAGCGGCCAGGGATCGGTGCAGGCAGGCGGGGGGCCGCCGTCGATCGGCCGCCCGAGCCCGTCGACCGCGCGCCCCAGCAATGCCTCGCCGAGCCGCACCGCGCCCGGCGAGCCGCACGCCCGCACCCGCGCCTCGGGCCGCAGCAGGACCGTGTCGCCGAGCAGCATCATCAGCGAATGGCCGCCGCGAAAGCCGATCACCTCGGCGAGGCATTCCTCCCCCGCCCCGGTCGCAATCGCGCCGAGCGAGCCGATCGGCAGCGGCAGGCCCGCGACCTCGACAAGCCCGCCGTCGCAGGCGACCACGCGCCCGGTGAGGACGGGGCCGCGCGCGGGGGCCGCGCTGCGCAGGCGGGCGAGTTCGAGCTGCAGTTCGGCGATCATGCGCCGCCTTGTCCGCGAACCGCCTCGGCGATCGCGCGGCGCCATTCCTCCGGCCCGTCGCACAGCGTGCCGTCCGCGCCTTCGAGCCGCAGCGCGCCGCGTTCGAGCGAAGGATCGGGCTCGATCCGCCACCCGGCGAGAGCCCCGCCGACGGCTTCGATATCGTCCGGGTGGAGATGCAGCGCCAGCGCGCCCGGCGCGGCGCCGAGCCGTTGCGCCGCCGCGCGGCAGCGTTCGGCGAGCGTTTCCGGCGCGGGCGTCCAGCCCTCGATAGCCTGCGAACACAGCGCGATCACGGTCTCGGCAAGGTCGGCGGCAAGCGCATCCATCGCCGCCCCGTCGAGCGCGCGAAAGGCGAGCCGCAGGGCGCGCGCGTGCTGCTCCCCCGCCTCGCTTTCCGCGCGGGCTGCTGCGCGTCCGGCGGCCTCGCCTTCGGCCCGTGCTGCGGCGAGCGCGGCGGCAAGTTCCTGTTCGCGTGTCGGGGCGGGCGGCGGCGGGTCGGGGCGGGCGAAGGGCGCGCCGGGCCGGAACCCGCCGCGCGCCTCCAGCGCCGTGATCCAGCCGGGCCCGGCAGCCTCGTCCGGAGCGTCGGCGGCAAGCGCCGCGACCCAGTCAGACGAATTCGCCATCGTCGCCCCCGATCACGATCTCGCCCGCATCGGCGAGGCCGCGCGCGATCTCCACGATCTTGCGCTGCGCCGCCTCGACGTCCGAGCGCGAGAGCCGCCCGCGCAGGTCGATCTCGTCGCGGATGCCGTCCGCCGCACGGCTCGACATACAGGCGAAGAAGGGCGCGCGCTGGTATTCCTTGAGCCCCTTGAGCGCATCGACCAGCACCTCGTTGTCGACATCGCGCAGAAGGCGGCTCATCGCCTGGCGATCGAGGTCGAGCAGCATTTCGAACGTGAACAGCTCTTCCTCGATCCGCCCGGCAAGCTCCGCGTCGCGCTGGGCGATGGCGGGCAGGACGAGGTTCTTGAGCTCGCCCGCCGCGCGGTTGATGAGGTCGGCCGCCTCGCGCGGGCCGCCCATGGTCAGCGCGCCCGCGCCGAAGCTCGCTCCGATGCGCTGCTGCAGCAGGTCGTCGATCATCGTCACGGCCGACAGCGACACCGGCCCGATCCGCGCGATCCGTTCGACCACGGCGGCCTGGACGCTTTCGGGCAGGCCGGAGAGAACCTCGGCAGCCGGTTCGGGATCGAGCAGCAGCAGCAGCGCGGCGATCACCTGGGGATGCTCGTCCTCGATCAGCCGAACGAGGATCGGCGGGGCGAGCCAGCGCGCGAGCTCGATCGAGCGGGGGCGCGCCTCGGGCTCGATCCGCTTCATCATGCTTTCCGCCCGCGCCGGGTCGAGCGCGCGGTGGACGAGGTCGCGCACCTGCGCATCGCGCCCGCGCGCGGGAATGATCTCGCGGTCCGCCTCGGCGACGAAATCGGCGATCGCCTCGGCCATGCGGGTGCGGTCGATCTCGCCCAGCGCGAGCATGGCTTCGCCCAGCAGCTGCAATTCGCCCGGATCGAGCCGCGCGAGCAGGGCGGCGGCTTCCTCGTCGCCCAGCAGCATAAGGAACACCGC
Source organism: Erythrobacter sp. (assembly GCF_011765465.1). Lineage (NCBI taxonomy): Bacteria > Pseudomonadati > Pseudomonadota > Alphaproteobacteria > Sphingomonadales > Erythrobacteraceae > Erythrobacter > Erythrobacter sp. The sequence continues at coordinate 2,290,784 of NZ_CP050265.1, forward strand.
CGCGCGGTCGATCCGGCTGAGCGGCGCGCGGGCTTCGGCAGGCGCGACCTCGCCGGTGTCCGTGTCGGTGGCGTCGGCGGCGCTCATGCCGGGCGCGCCTCCCCGCCTTCGCCGCCCTCGGGCGCGGCGTCGAGCATCCGCTGAAGCGCGGCGACGGCGCGTTCGGGGCGACTGGCTGCGAGCTGTCGGGCGAGCTGGACCTGTTCGGGCAGGTCGGCGAAGTCGTCGCCGTCGCCGCCCGCGCTCCCGGCCTCACCGCTCACCGGCGCGGCGAGGGCGGCGGCATCCTCGGCGGGTTTTTCGGTGGCCCCGCGCGCACGCTTCATCAGCGGGCGCACGACGAAGAGCAGGACGAGCAGCACCGCAATCAGCGCCGTGCCATAGCGCAGGGCGGGCATGAACCACGGCTGCTCCCAGAACTGCGGTTCGGGCGGCTCGATGCTTTCGAAAGCGCCGACCACGACCTCGACCGCATCGCCGCGCGCCGGGTCGGCCCCGACCGCAGCGGCGACAAGGGTTTCCAGCTGCTCGGCGGTCATCGGCGCGGCGGCGACGAGCGCCTCGTTGCTGACCGCGACCGCGACCGAAAGCTTGCGCAGCGCGCCGGGGCGCACGCTGGTCACGGCGACTTCGCGGCCGACTTCGTAATTGCGGCTGACCGCGCTTTCGGTGTCGGTCGGCCCGGTCGCTGCAGCGGCGGCGGTGGTGGTGGCGGCTTCGGCTTCGGTCGGCTGCGGCGCGTCGTCGACCAGTTCGGCCTCGGGCGGGGGAACATTCGCATCGACCCCCGGCACGCCGCCCACGCCCGTTCCGCCCGACCGCGTCGCGCTGCGTTCGCTTTCGGAGCGCACCACGCCTTCGTCGTCATAGCTCTCGCGCGCGGAGGTGACTTCGGCATGGTCAAGCTCGACCTGCACCTGGCTCGAGAAATTGCCCGGCCCGAGCAGGGGCGAAAGCAGGCTGGAGACCTGTTCGCGCAGCTTGGCCTCGAATTCGCGCTGCAGGGCGAGCCCTTCGTGCTCGGCGGTTTCGGGGGCGGAAAGGAGGCGGCCGTTCTGGTCGACCACGCGCACCGCGTCGGGGCTCATGCCGGGGACCGATCCGGCGACGAGGTTGACGATCGCATCGACCTGCGCGCGCGACAGGCTGCGGCCGCTCGCCAGCGTCAGCATGACCGAGGCGCTGGGCGCGTCATTCTCGCGCACGAAGACCGAGCGTTCGGGCGTGGCGAGATGGACCCGCACCGCCGCGATCCCGTGGATCTCGCGGATCGTCAGCATCAGTTCGCGTTCCCGCGCAAGGCGCAGGCGTTCGCCTTCCAGCGTGCGCGAGGAGCCGAGCGGAATCGAATCGAGCATTTCCGACGCCCCCTGCGGCGCGGGCAGCGCGCCATTGCTCGCGACCAGCGAGGAGGCGGCGTAGTAATCGCCTTCGGCCACGCTGATCGCGCCGGTCTGCGGGTCGACGCGGTAATCGATCCCGCCCGCCGCGAGCGTTTCGACCACCTGCCCGCGTTCGAGGTCGCCGAGGCCCGAGAACAAAAGGCGCCGCGGCGGCTCCGCGATGGCGAGGTAGATCGCGCCCAGCAGCAGGACCGACCCGAGCCCCACGATCGCAGGCATGGCGCGGCGCACGGCGGGCTGGGCGAGAAATTCCGCGACCCGGCCGCGCCAGCCCTCGGCACCGCCGCCGGAAAGCGGCGTGAGGCGCGGCTCGGCCATGGCGGGAAGCCCCGCGCCGGGCGCGGGGGACGGGTTGGCATCTGCCATCTATCAGCTCCCCATCCGCATGATTTCCTGGTAGGCGGAAAGCAGCTTGTTGCGGACCTGCAGCGTGGCCTCGAAAGCGACGCCCGATTCCTGCCGCGCGAGCATGACCTTGGCGACATCGGTGACTTCGCCGCGTTCATAGGCGGCCTGCATATCCGCGGACCGCTGCTGCGCCGCGCTGACCTGTTCGAGCGCGCTGCCGAGCGTTTCGGCGAAGCCTGCGCCCGGCAGCGTTTCGCCTGTCGCCTTGGCGGGCGCGGCAGGGGCCGACGTGCTCGCCTCGCGCACTTCGCGCAGCGCCTCGCTGCGGGCGAGCACTTCGCGCCGGAGCGCCAGCACGTCCGCGAGCGCCGAGGACGGCGGGCCGCCGGGACGGATGCCGCTCATGCCTCACCCCCCGCCGCCAGCAGGCCGGATTCGCGCATCGAGGCGAGCCGGTAGCGCAAGGTGCGCTCGGATATGCCGAGGCTCGCCGCGGTGCGCGCGCGGTGGCCGCCATTGCTCTCCAGCGCGGCGAGGATCGCGCGCGCTTCGGATTCGAAGGCGACTTCGGACAGCGAGCGGGCGTTCGCCGCGCGGGCCGGCGAAGAAACGGGCGTCTCCTCGCCGGACGCCGAGAGGACCGCGCGCACGCTGCGGTCGAAGACGATATGCTCCGCCGCGATCGCGCGCGCGTCGCCGGCAAGCAGGAAGGCGCGCCGGATGACGTTTTCCAGCTCGCGCACATTGCCCGGCCAGTTGTGGCCTTCGAGCAGGGCGAGCGCGTCCTCGCCGATCCACGCGGGGCACGGTCCGGGGCCGGACGCGGCGCGGGCCTCGCGGCGCGGCGCGTGGCGCAGCAGCATGGCGAAGGCGAGCGGGGCGATGTCGCCGGGCCGCTCGCGCAGGGGGGCAAGGCCGAGCGGGAAGACGTTGAGCCGGTAGAGCAGGTCCTCGCGGAACCGCCCGGCGGCGGCCTCGGCGGCAAGGTCGCGATTGGTCGCGGCGACGATCCGCACGTCGACCTTGATCGGCTGCGTCGCGCCGAGCGGCAGGACTTCGCCTTCCTGCAGCGCGCGCAGCAGCTTGGCCTGAAGGGGCAGCGGCAATTCGCCGATCTCGTCGAGCAGAAGCGTGCCCCCGTCGGCGGCGCGGAACAGGCCCTCGCGCGCTTCGGCCGCGCCGGTGAAGGCGCCCTTGCGGTGGCCGAACAGCAGCCCTTCGAGCATCGCCTCGGGCATGGCGGCGCAATTGACCGCGACGAACGGGCCGGCCGCGCGCGCCGAGCGGTTGTGGACGAAGCGCGCCAGCACTTCCTTGCCGGTCCCGGTCGGGCCTTCGAGCAGGACCGGGATGTCGCTCGCACCGATGCGTTCGGCGAGGGTCAGGAGCGCAAGGCTCGCCTCGTCGCCCGCGACCGGCCAGCCCCCGCGCGCGGCGGCGGCGAGCATGGCGGGGCGCGCCGCCTCGGGCGCGGCGGCGTCGTATGACAGGGCGACGCGGGTTTCGGACAGCGCGGCGAGCGCGCAAGGCGCGCCGTGGGTGAGGTCGATCTCGACCCGGTCGGCGGTGCGGCCACCGGGCGGACAGGCGAAGCGCCCGTCCTCGCCCAGCACGATCCGCCCCTGCTGCCACTCGCGTCCGAGTAGTGGCAGGGTCGCCTCGAGCAGCGCGCCGTGGCGCGCGCGCACCCGGTCGAACCCGGCGACTGCTGCGTGCGGGGCTGCGTGCGGCGCGGCGCGCGAGGGAGCGGGCGGTGCAGCGTTCGGGCCGGCGCTGTCGGGCGTATCGTCAAGAAAAGATGCAGTCATGGTTGTCCTTTCCGCCGGAAAGGAATTGCCGGGAGCCCGTCCAAGATGTCGCAAATTTAAGCCCCCGTAGGAGCCCCTAGCCGCGCCGTTTCGACAGCCGGGCCGCAGGCGCCCACCGCGCCCTCGCCCGCATCGCCCGTTGCGGGAGGTGGTGAAGGGGGCGCCCTTAAAGATCGCGCCGCCCGGTCGCTCTTAGCCCCAGCAGCCGCGATCCCGGCCAGGTGCGATTTCCCGGACGAAAATCGCCCGGGCAGGCCGCGCTGCCGACCCATCTGCACCGGTCACACGGGGCACCGATCACACGGGAGTTTCGATCAATGTCAGTCATCAACACCAACATTTCCGCCCTGCGCGCCCAGAACGCGAGCATGGAAGCCAACGAAATGCTGTCGACCGCGATGGAGCGCCTGTCGACCGGCCGCCGGATCAACAGCTCGTCCGACGACGCCGCGGGCCTTTCGATCGCGACCGGCTTCACCTCGGACATTCGCGGCCTCAACCAGGGCGTGCGTAACGCCAACGACGGCATCGCGCTGGCCCAGACCGCCGAGGGCGCGCTCGAACAGGTGACCAATATGCTCCAGCGCGTGCGCGAACTGGCGATCCAGTCGCAGAACGGCACGCTCGACAACGAAGACCGCGGCTTCCTCGACACCGAAGTCACTGAGCTCGCCGCGCAGATCGACGACGTGCTTTCGAGCACGGAATTCAACGGCGTCTCGCTGTTCAGCACGACCAGCGGCTCGGACGTGACCGTCAACATCCAGCTCGACGCGGGCCGTTCGGTGACGCTGACCAGCACCGCGATCGACGGCGGCAACCTGGGCGCTGCCAACCTCGACGTGTCCTCGGATACGAACGCGGCGACCGCGATCACCAACGTCGATGCCGCGCTGAGCGACATCAACACGACGCGCTCCTCGCTGGGTGCGGGTGTGAACCGATTGGAATCGGCGATCAACGAATTGTCGACGACCGCGACCAACTTCGCCGACGCGCGCTCGCGCATCGAGGACGCCGACTATTCGCAGGAGACCACCGCGCTCGCCAAGGCCCAGATCCTCGGCCAGGCTTCGACCGCAATGCTCGCCCAGGCGAACCAGTCGCAACAGAACGTGCTGTCGCTGCTGCGGTAAGCGGCGATACGCTCGGCCAGTCACCTGCGGGTGGCAGAAGGGTCCGGGGCCGAAAGGCTCCGGGCCTTTTGCCTGTGCGCGGCGCAGGATCAGGCGCCGGCCCATCCCGCTGCGCCGCGGAGGCGGGCGGCGCGTATCGATAGACCGCTATGGGTCAGGCGGCCGTGACCGAAAGCCCGTCGCCGGACGCGCCGCTGCCGGCAGGGCCGGCGGGCAAAGCCGCTGCGCCGCCCGCGACGGATCGCACCGCTTCCCCGCGCATACGCAGGGGTCGAAGGACGATCTCGATCATCTCGCCCCCTTGGCAGGGCTCGGTCCCTTCGGCGTCCGGGGCGTCGCTCGGCGGAATGACGAGCGAGGCCTGCGGGCTGCGGCAGGCAAGGATCGCGGGCGCGATCTCCTCCATCCCGTCGAAGATCGGTTCGACCGGGAGCGGCGGGCTGGCCGTGCGGCCCTTGAGCGAGGCGATCGGCGAGCGCGTGATCGAATCGATCTCGACCAGCTCGAACACCGCACCCAGCCCGATCGCGATCCCGCCCCCGCCCGGGACGAGCGGGAGGCGCACGACCCGAAAGCCGTCATAGGTGGTGTGCGCCTCGATCCGCCGGGTGGTCGCATCGCGCGCGTCGAAATGGATCGCATCGAGTTCGAGCGGGCGCCCCATGCTGTCGGCATAGGTAAGGCCGAGCTTGCGCACCGACTGGACCAGCAGCGAAAGCCGCGCCTCGATCGGCTCGCCGGCGAGTTCGGCGGGGAGGAACATACGCTCCACCCCCTTCATGTAGAACAGCCCGCGCCGACGCAGGCCCTGGCGCGCCTGATCATTGTCGAACAGGGCAACCATCTGCTCGCTTCCGAAATTGAAATCGTGTTCGAACCGGGCGATCACCTCGAGCTCGCCCGGCAGGGGCAGGAACATGAAACGGGTGAGCGCGGCCAGCGCCCCGTCGCGCCACGCGCTCGCGGCGTGCGGGGGCATTGCTGTGCGCAGCACCGGCGGCGCGGCGGCGGCGCGGGCGAATTCCACGCAGCCCGCCTGCACCGCCTCGCGCATGGCCGACTGGCGCGGGTCGACCGGGCTCGCCTTGTGGACCGGATCGCCGCTGTCGGTGTAATCGATCACCGAACCCTGTTCGATCGTCGACAATTGTTCGATCAGGGCCGAATTGCCGGTCAGGCCGCGCATCAGCACCGATCCGAAGCGCCGCGCATCGATCAGGCCGCGCTTGTCCAGCCCGGTGACGGTCATTTCGCGCAGCAGCATATAACGGCCCGCGACATGGCAATCGAACGCCTCGGCCAGCAGGCCGTCGATGGCGTTCTGGATCGACCCGTCATAGCCCAGGTCGACCAGCATCAGCGTGTCGCCCGGCTGGGGATCGCAGGCCGCGCGGACATGGGCGACGAGCCGCTCGCCCAGCGCGCGGGCGCGGCGGCGGGTGATCTTTTCGCGCCTGCCGGTGCGCAGTTCGGCGACCAGCGCCTCGCGCGCGGCGAGGATCTCGGCGTCGGTTTCGGGCGCGCCGACCACGGCATCGACCTCTTCCTCGGTGAACAGCATCTGCCGCGCGAAGCGGGCCGGCTCCATGCCCGAATGGAGCGCGACGTGGCGGCGATAGGTCTCGCGCGAGGCGAGCGAGGCGCCGATCCCGACCACCCGGCTCAGACCGACGCGCGCCGCGCTCGCCGCCGCGCCGCCGGCGCGGTGGACGAGCCAGGGCAGCTGGGCATCGCGCAGCATGAACAGCCAGTGGATCTCGCCGCCGCGCGCCTCGCGCAGGGCGTCGGCTTCCCCGCGCAGCCAGCGGTCGAAGGCGTGGAACACCGGGCCGAGCGCCGCGTATCCGAGGTTGCGCGCCGGATCATCGATCGCCGGTTCGCCGCAGGCGAGGATCGCGCGATGCGGCTGGAGCCCCTCGATCCCTTCCCCGCCGAGATCGAGCAGGTCGGCGCAGGCCCGCTCGAGCCGGAGCCGGCGCCGCACGTCATCGGAAAACTGGTCGAGATGCAGCGCCGGGATGCCGATCGCCCGCGCGCCTTCGAAATCCGCATTGCGGTTGTCGCCGATATGCAGGATCTCGCGCGGCGAACATTTCAGCGCGGCGACGACATGGCCGAGCAGCCCTTCGGCCTTGGCGATGCCCACCTCGCACGAGGCGAAGATCCGCTCGATCATCCCGGCGACCTCGGCCCCTGCGACCCGTTCGATCAGGCGGCCGAGCTGCGCCGAGGTGAGGAAGGTGTCCGAGACGACGACGATCCGCATTCCCCTCGCCCGCGCGCGGCGCATCAGGTCGACCGTCGGGGCGAAGGCGAAACAGGTCTGCGCCTCGGCGTCGAGTTCGTCGTCCACCGCCTCTCTGATCGCGTCGGGCGAGCCGCCGGGAATCACCTGTTCGTAGATCTCGGCCAGGCTGACCTCGCCGCGCTGCTTCAGCGTGCGCGCGGCCGCGCGCGCATTGGCCTGGCCCGCGATGCGCTGCCCGTAGGTCACACCGCCCAGCGCGGCGAAGACATCGGTTGGCGCATGGCAGTCGCGCCACAGCAGCGTGTCGAAACAGTCGAGCGAGAGGATGGCGGTCGCAGGCCCCGCCCTGTCGAGCGCATCGGGCAGGTCGGCGGGAAGGATGGTGTGGTTCATCGAAGCTCTCCGGTCTGGCGGCGTCGCGCAGGGCTAGCCGGGCATGGTTAACGCGCCTGAGGATCGCGCCGCCGGGTTTCCACCTATGCGGGCCGGCGGGACATGGCGGAGCTGTCGCCTGTGCCGGGTGCGCGAAGAACCGGCCGACGCCCCGGCGCACGCCCGAATGGAGCCGCGTATGCGGCCCGGAATCAGCCCGGAACCAGCCACTTTCGGTCCCCTGCCGGTCCCCGCCACCTAGTCCCGCGTCCTGAGGGTCATGGTTAAGATTTGGCAAAACCTGCGCCCCTACCCCTGCCGCGAGCCGGCCGGGCAATGGCCCGCCGATACAAGCGGTTTGGACGAAATATGCGCATCCTGTTCTACCTGCCCGTGATCACGCCCTGGTGGTTCGCGCGGATCGTGAAGCCGATGATGGCGCTGCTCGCCGATGAACACGAGGTCCACGTCCTCGCCCCGCCGCCCTGGCGCAACACCGGCATCGGCAAGACCGAACTGGAACTGTGCGCCGATCTCACCGCGGTGCGCTGGCACATCGTCCAGGGCGACGGGCACACCAGCCTGCGCACCCGCCCGGACGAGCGCGAGGGGATAATCGCCTTCGTGCAATCGCTCGCGCCCGATTACGTCCTGTGCCGCTCGGCCGATTTCGACACGGTCAGGGCGTTTCCCGGGATCGTGCGCCACATCACCGAAGGCGCCGCCGATCCGCTCGCGCTCGCCCCGGACTGCTTCCGCTTTACCGATTGCCCGTTCGATCACGGCGTGCTGCCCGATCTCGCGCCGGACGAGCGCGATGCGCTGGATGCGATGATCGACCCCTTCTGGCGCTCGATGCAGCGCAGCCGGACGCTCGACCCGGCGCAGCAGGCCTACCTCGGCGACTGGGCCAACCTACCGACCGATCGCCCGATCCTGTTCCTGCCGCTCGAATACGAGCACGAGGAGAATTTCTACACCATGCACCGGGTCGGCGCCGTGCCCAACGCGGCATTCGTCGAAGAGCTTGCCCAGCGGCTCGACGGGCGCGTGTTCCTCGCACTGACCAACCACCCGCTCAACGACCTGTATGTCGACAACAGCGCGTTGCGCAGGACCGTGCGCGCGCACCGGCGCGATATGCGGCTGCTGCCCGGCAAGACACCGATCGCGACACGCACTTCGAGCTACCTGATGGCGCGCGCCGACGGGGTGATCCTGGGCGACACCAAGGTCTATTCCGCGGCCGGATTCCACGGCACGCCGATGCTGCGCCTGTCGCGCTTTCGCACCGGCGACTGGCTCAATGCCGCAGCCGATCTCGAAAGCTTTATCGAAGACATCGCCGACGGCGCGGCGACGGCGCCCGATGCGGCCTCGGCCCGGACCTGGTTCGCGTTCCACGCCGCGAACGACCTTATCGACCCGTGCGATCCGCGCCTGAATGCCGACGACCTGCTGGCGCGGGCGGCACAGCCGGTCGATCCGGGGCGGTGGGAACGCAATTTCGCCCACTTCTCAAAAGACTGGATGCCAAGCACGCCATGAACGCGATCACCGCCATCACCCCGCCCGCCGAGTGTCTGGCGACCGACTGGTTCCGCACCGTGATCGAGCGCGAACGCGATGCGCTCGGCAGCTTTCTGGGCACGCGGCAGGCCGGCATCGCCGAAGCGGTCGCGCTGATCGCGGCGCAGACCCGTCCGATCACGCTCACCGGGATCGGCAAGTCGGGCCATATCGCGGCCAAGATCGCCGCGACTTTTTCCAGCCTCGGCACGCCGGCCGCGTTCATCAACGCCGCCGAAGCCGCGCACGGCGATCTCGGCGCGGTCGCCCCCGGGGGCGTCGTGATCCTGATCTCGAACAGCGGCTCGACCGATGAAATCCTGCGGATGCTGCCCCTGCTCAAGGCGCGCGGCTGCACGCTGGTGGGCATAATCGGGCGCGGCGATTCCCCCCTTGCGCGGGCGGTCGATCACCTGATCCTGGCCGAGATCGCGGGCGAAGCCGACCATATCGGCATGGCCCCGACGACCAGCACGACGCTGCACCTGGCTATCGGCGACGCCCTGGCCGTGGCGGTCAGCCGGATGCGCGGTTTCACGGCCGAGGATTTCCTGCGCCATCACCCGGCCGGCCTGCTCGGCCGCTGGACGGTCCCGGTCACCGCCGTGATGCGGCAGGGGGAAGAACTGCCCGTGGTCGGCCGCTCCACCGACCTGATCGACCTGCTCGCGGTGATGTCGGCGAAACGCATGGGCGCGGCCTGCGTGGTCGATGCGAACGGCGTGCTGGCCGGGCTGGTGGTCGACGGCGACGTGCGCCGCCACCTGCAATCGGCGCGGTGCATGGCGGGCGTGACCGCGGGCGAGCTGATGCACCGCGACCCTCGCGTGACCGGCGAGGGCGCGACGATCGGCGATATCCTCGCCCGGCGGACAAGCGATGCGTCCGGCTGGCTCGTCCTGCCGGTGGTCGATGCCGCCCGGCGGTTGAAGGGCATGGTCCACCTGCACGATCTCGACGGGGGCGCGGCATGACGATCGTCGCCTTCATCCCCGCCAAGGGCACGAGCGAGCGGGTCCCGCGCAAGAATCTCAGCCTGCTCGACGGCGAACCCCTGGTGCGTCGCAAGCTGATCCAGGCGCTCGACTGCGCCGCGCTCGACGAAGTGTGCCTCGACACCGAAAGCGAAGACATCGCCGCCTGCGCCGAAGACCTCGCCGTATCGCGCCTCGTGCGGCCCGAAAGGCTGGCCGGCAATGACGCCGACGGGCACGAATTGTTCGCCTGGGAATGCAGCCAGCGGCCGGATGCGGACATATGGGTGCAATTGCCCTGCACCGCCCCCTTCGTCACCGCGGACACGATCGCGCGCGCGATCCGGGCGTTGCAGGACGATCCGCAGGCCGACAGCCTCGTCGGCGTCAGCCGCGCCGCGCAGTATTGCTGGAACGCCGCGGCGCCCGAATACGGCACGGGGCGCATTCCCAACAGCGTCGACCTGCCGCAGCGCGTGATCGAGGCGATGAGCTTGTATATCGTGCGGCGCCCCGAGACGGGCGCACCCGCCACGCGCCGCTTCGGCGAGCGCCCGCTGCTGTTCGACCTCGACCCGCGCGAATGCATCGATATCGACACGCGCGAAGACCTCGAGCTTGCCGAAAGGGTGGCGGCGGGCGAACGGGCCGAGGAGGCGCTGCGCTTTCGCGCCATGGCCGGACAGCTTTCCTCGGGTGTGCTGGCCGATATCGCCAAGGAGATGGGGATCGAGGCGGTCTTGCCCGCATCGATCGTCCCGACCAGTCCGGGCCGCTTTCTCGGCCGCGCGAAAACGCTCCGGCTGGCCCCGGTCGACCCGCGCGATTCCGACAGCTGGCGCGGCATTTACGGCGCGCTGCAATCCTATCGCTTCGTGCGCCAGGGCGATGTCATCCTAGTGGAAAACCCGGTCCGCGAGCGCGCCTATTTCGGCGATCTCAACGCCAATCTCGCGATCCGTTCGGGCGCGGTCGGAGCGGTGATCGACGGCGTCACCCGCGACACGGGCGATGTGCGCGCGCTCGGCTTTCCGGTCTATGCCCGGGGGAGCCACTGCAACGACATTCGACTCGAAGGCACGCTGCGCGCGATGAACCGCCCGATCGCCATCGGCGGGGTGGCGATCGCCAATGGCGATGTCGTTTTCGCCGACGCCGATGGCGTGGTCGTGATCCCCCGCGCGCTGTGGCCCGAGGTGGAAGACGCGGCATGGCGCACGCTCGAGAACGAGGCGCGCATCCGGCTCAGCGCCGCGCGCGGCACGGATGTCGACGAAATCCTCGCTCGGCACGGCACCTTCTGAAAGGAGACGGCAGATGAAGCGCGTTACGATCGGGGGAATCGAGCTGGGCAATGACAGGCCCTTCACGCTCATCGCCGGACCCTGCGCGATGGAAAGCCGCGCCCATGCGCTCGAGACGGCCGAGGCGCTCAGTGCAATGTGCCGCGACCTCGGCGTGGGGCTGATCTACAAGTCCTCCTTCGACAAGGGCAATCGCACCTCGCTCTCCTCGCCGCGCGGCATCGGGCTGGCCCCCGCGCTCGACGTGTTCGCCGAGATCCGCGAACGCTTCGGCTGCCCGGTGCTCACCGATGTCCACGAACCCGGGCAATGCGCCAGCGTCGCCGAAGCGGTCGACGTGCTCCAGATCCCGGCCTTCCTGTGCCGCCAGACCGACCTGCTGCTGGCCGCCGGACGCACGGGCCGGGCGATCAACGTGAAGAAGGGCCAGTTCCTTGCCCCCTGGGACATGCGCAATGTCGCGGCCAAGATCGAAAGCACCGGCAATGCGCGCATCCTGCTGTGCGAAAGGGGCACGAGCTTCGGCTACAACACGCTGGTCAACGATATGCGCGCCCTGCCGATCATGGCGCGGAGCGGCTTTCCGCTGGTCTTCGATGCGACCCATTCGGTCCAGCAGCCGGGCGGCGAGGGCGGCCGTTCGGGCGGGCAACGCGAATTCGTCGCCCCGCTGGCGCGCGCGGCGGCGGCGATCGGGGTGGCGGCGATCTTCATCGAAACCCACGAAGACCCGGACCGCGCGCCAAGCGACGGACCGAACATGGTTCCCCTCACCGCGATGCCGGACCTGCTCGAAACTCTCGCCGCCTTCGACCGGCTGGCGAAAGGGCCGGCCTATTCCCCGAGCATGGCTGCGACCTGATCCCAGATCGCGCGCGAGCGCGCGACCAGCACGCCGCCGCCCGGATCGGCCGGGCGAAAAGGCGTGCCGTCCAGCCGGGCGACCACGCCGCCCGCCTCGCGCACGATCAGCGCACCCGGCGCATGGTCCCACGCGAGCGTGCGCCAGTAGAGCGCGAAATCGACACGGCCGCACGCAACCGCCGGGTATTCCGCGCCCGCGCAGCGCCGCGTCGGGACAAGCGCGCGCACCCGCTGGCCCAGCCGCGCGATCCGCGCTTCCATTACGGCCGGGCGTTCGAGGCCGCTGACGATGCCCGTGCACGATGCGAGCGCGCGCCGTTTTCCGCCAGCCCCGATCCGTTCGCCCGAAACCCACGCACCGCGCCCGCGCTCGGCATTGATCGCCTCTCCGGAGAGGGGATCGAGAATGCTCGCGGCAACCGTCTCGCCCTCGCGCAGCAGCGCGGCCATCAGGGCAAAGGGCGGCCGGCCGGCAGCGTAATTGGCAGTCCCGTCGATCGGATCGACGATCCACGCCTCGCCGCGCGCAAGATCGCGCAGCAGCGCGGGATCGCGCGCGCAGGCTTCCTCGCCGACGAAACGCGCGGCCGGGCGAAGCCGGGAAAGCCGCGCGGCGATGAGGCGCTCGGCTTCGCGGTCCGCCGGGGTGACGGGTTCGCCGGGCGCCTTGTCCTCGATATCGCCTGCCGCCAGCCGGCGAAAGCGCGGCATGACGGCGATATCCGCGGCTTCGCGCAGGCAATCGGCCATGGCGGGCGAAAGCGACAGCACCCCGCCACCGCCGGCTTCCTCAGCCTCTTCGCGGCCTTCTTCCGCGCCTTCGGATGCGCCTTCGATCCCGGCCATGCAGGCGGGCGCGGGCGCAGTCCGGGAAGGCGGGATCTCGATCGGACGGGCAGACGGCATTGGTTCAGTCGAAGGCGCCGGGGTCGGGCCGCTGGCGCATCCCGCGCGCGTTGAGATCGAGCAGCAGCAGCGAGATGCGACGGTTGCGCGGGTCTTCGGGATTGTCCTCGATCAGCGGTTCGCGGTCGGCGACGCCCTCGATCCGGGCGAAGCGGTCCGCCGGGATGCCGGTGCGGATCAGTTCCTGCCGCGTCGCCTCGGCCCGGCCCGCGGAAAGCGACCAGTTGTTCGCCGGCACGCCGGGTCGCCAGGGCAGCGAATCGGTGTGGCCGCGCAGGATCAGAGGCTTGGTCTGGTCGGCCAGCGTTTCGCCGATGATCGCGAGCAGTGCCTCGGCCTCGCCGGTGAGGATCGTCGTGCCGAGCGCGAACATGGAGAATTCGGCGTCGTCCATCAGGTCGATGCGGATCCCCTCGGGCGCGCGCATGACGCGCACCTGCCGCGCGAGATGCTGCAATTCGCGGCGCCTGGCGAGCTTGTCCTCGATCTCGTCGCGCAGTTCGCGCAATTCGTCGGCTTCCATCTCGCCGCGCCCGCCGCCTTCGACGGGCCCGCCCGTCACCCCGCGCGGAATCGTGATGGCGCGTGTGCCGGTCTGGCCCATTGCATTGGGATAGCTATCCACATCGGTTATGGAAGATCCCCCCAGCATCCCGTCCGCCCCGGCGCTTTTCTGGCGCATCTTGACCAGCGTGGGCGTGAAATAGTCGGCGATGCCCTTGCGCTGGTCCTCCTCGGTCGCGCCGAGCAGCCAGAGCAGCAGGAAGAAGGCCATCATCGCGGTCACGAAATCGGCATAGGCGACTTTCCACGCCCCGCCGTGGTGGCCCGCTTCTTCGATCGTGATCTTCTTGACGATGATCGGCGCGGGAATGTCCCCGGCGACTTTGGGATCGGCTTCGGCCATGGCGCTATCGACCCCGCATCATGTCCATGAGGTCGGTGAGCTTGGGCCGGTGCGCGGGCGGCAGGCCCGAGCGCGCGGCTTCGAGCACCAGCGGCTGCGGGTGGCCGTGAAGGCTCGCGACGATCACCTGCTTGATCGAATGGTAAAGCTGCTGGTCGTGCGCGTTGATCTGCTTCAGCCGGCTCGCCATCGGGCCGGTCATGCCATAGGCGAGCAGCACGCCGAGAAACGTGCCGACCAGCGCCCCGCCGATCATCTTGCCGAGGATTTCGGGCGGCTCGTTGATCGCGCCCATGGTCTTGATGACGCCGAGCACGGCGGCGACGATGCCCAATGCGGGAAAGGCGTCGGCGAGCGACTGGATCGTGTGGGTCGGCTCTTCCATCTCGTGCAGCTGGGTCTTGATCGCGTTGTCGATCACTTCCTCCACCGCGTGGGTGTCGAGCGTGCCGGAGGACACCACCATCAGCGTCAGCGGGTCGCAGATGAGGTCGCGCACGACCTTGTCCTTCTGCAGGCGCGGATATTCGCCGAAGATGGTCGAGCTTTCGGGATCGGTGACGTGGCTTTCGAGCCCGACCGCGCCTTCGGACCGCATCAGTTTCATCAGTTTTGATGTGAGCGCGATCGCATCGAGGTGGTCCTGGTGGGTGTAGCGCGGCCCCTTGAACACCGTGCCGAGCCCGCCGCCCAAGAGCTTTATCTCGTGCATCGAATTGCCGATCAGGATCGCGCCCAGCGCCGCCCCGCCGATCATCATGAATTCGAGCGGCAGCGCGGCGAGGATCGGCCCGATCGAGCCGCCTGCGAGGATGAACCCGCCGAACACCATCGCGATGAGGACGACAAGACCGATGGCGGCGAACATGGGGGCGGGTTTCCTTCGGGACCGGGCGCTGCGTCAGAGCGCGTTGAACAGGGTGAGCGAGCTCACGCGGGTGAAGCTTTCCTGGCTCGCCTCGAGGGCCGTGAGCGTCTGCTGGAGCCGCGCGATCGCTTCGCCGAGATCGGTGTCGCCGGCCTCGGACGCCTGTTCGGCGCGCAGGATTTCCTGTTCGACCTGGTTGTCGCGGACCGTCTCGACCCAGGCGAGCCGCGTGCCGAGGACGGTTTGCCCCCGCGTGGTGGCATCGAGCGCGGCGTCGAGCCCGGCCACCGCCGCGCGCGCGGCCGCGGCGGGATCCGGTGCGCCGCCCGCCATCGCATCGGCGAGGTCGCCCAAGACGGCGAAAGTGCTGGTCGGCGCGCCCGCGAGGTCGAATTCGAACACCTGCCGCCCGTCGAGCCCGCGCGCGATCTCGGTTCCCGGCGCGATCGTCACCACGCCTTCCTCGGTGTTGCCGGCATAGGCGACATTGCCCGCCGCATCGCGGGTGAAGGCGGGCCCGCCCGCGGTTCCGGCGAACAGCGGCTCGCCCGTCAGCGTCACGCCGTTGGCGCGGGTGAAGAGTTCCTCCTCCATCTGGGCGAGTTCCTGAGCGATGATCGCGCGCCCGTCCGGCCCGGTCGTATCGTTCGCCGCCTGCAGGGCGAGTTCGCGCGCGCGCTGGAGGATCGCGGTCACGCCCGCCAGTTGCATCGATCCCGAGGTGAGGTCCTGCGACAGCTTGATCGCGTTGTCCTCCTCGACCGCGGCGAGCCGTTCGCGCCGTTCCAGCGCGCGCAGCCGGGCGGCGGCGGCGGGGTCTTCCGACCCGCGCGAAATGCGTTCTCCGGTGGCGATCTGCGACTGCAGCTTTTCGAGGCTCGCCCGCAGGGACCCCATCTGTCCCAGCGAGCGCTGGAAGAAGGCGCCGGTGGAATTGCTGACGAAACTCATCGCGGACCCTCCCGATCAGTTGAGCGCAAGGATGGTGTCGAAGATCTCGCTCGCGACGCGGATCACACGGCTGTTGGCCTCGAAGGCCTGTTGCAGCCGGATGAGGTTCGCCGCCTCGGCATCGAGATCGACTCCGGTTTCGGTGAGCAGCTCGGCCTCCGCCGCCGAGGCGATGATCGACAGGCCCTCGCGCGTGGTCGAAAGCCCGGCGATGCGGCTCGACAGGGTGAGCAGGACCTCGTCGGTGTCGGCGACCGGGCCGCCCGGCGCGCCGAGCGCGGCGATCAGGCCGTCGAGCGCGGCGGTGTCGCGGCTGCCCGCGCCCGCCCCCGCGCCCGCCGTGGCGAGGCCCGAGCCGCGGCTGAGAGCGATGCCGATATCGCCCGCCCGCGTGCCCGAAAAGAGCGGCTGGCCGGGCGACCCGTCGGGCGCGATGCCGGCGGCCTGCGCCGCATTGCCCGAGGCGATCACCGCGCCCGCGATCCGGTCGATCGATTCCTGTTCGCGCGCGTGACCGACCAGCGCCGCCTGCCGCCCCGCCATCGCCCCGGTATCGGGTTCGAAGAAAACACCGCCGAACCGGAAGCGATAGGTACCGTCGGTCTGGCGGTCGGCGGAGAGCGTGTTGAAATTGCCCGCCTGGTCGGCCAGCAGTGGGCTCGGCGAGGCGGACAGCCGCACTTCGACCGCACCCTTGTCATCGAAACTCGTGACGATGCCGAATTCTTCGCTGATCTGGCGCAGGGTGGCATCGCGCGCATCCAACAGGGATGCTTGCCCGGCGGACCCCTCGCGCGCGGCGGTCAGTTCGCGGTTGATCCGGGCGATCTCCTCGGCCAGCCCGCGGACATTGTCGACCCCCGCTTCGACTTCGGCCTGGACCAGCCGCCGCGCATTGCCGAGCGCACTGTCGGCGAACTGGAACGTATCCGAAAGCTGGCGCGCGGTCTCCAGAGTCACCGTCCGCAACGCCGGGTCGAGCGGGTCGCTTTCGAGGCTGACCAGAGCGGCCTCGTAATCGACCAGCGCATCGTAAAGCCGCGATTCCTCGAGCGCGGTCTCGGCCAGTCGCAGCCCGTCGAGCTCCGCACTGGTCCGGGCGAGGTCGGCGGCGCTTTCGCGCGCCTGGCGCTGGATCAGCTCGCTGTCGATGCGCTGGATCGATCCCACCCGCACGCCGCCCAGCGAATCCGCCGAATTCACGCCGATCGTCGCGCTGCCGACCAGTTCGGTCTGGCTCAGCGAGCGGCGGGCGTAATCGGGATTGGACGCATTGGCGATGTTCTGCGCGGTGAGCTCGATGCTCGCCCGCGCCGCCGCTGCGCCGGTCCGGCCGATATTGATGAGAGCGGTTGGCATTACGCCTCACCTTGCCCGGACAAGTGTTGCGCAAGCCGTTCCTCGATGCTCCGGGCGAACCCGAGGGCGCCGCTTTTCGAGACGATTTCGGCGAGGTGTTCGTCGCGCATCGCGGTGAACTGCTCCATCCCCCCGCCCGTGAGCGGCGTGTCCTCGGCGAAACTCGCCGCGCGCGCGCTCGCCAGCATCCGGCGCACCATGATCGCCTCGAAGCCCTGCGCCGCCTCGCGCAGCTCGCGCCGTTCCGGCGAAAGCGTCGCGGGCGAAAGGGGGGAGACGGGCGGGATCACAGCACCACCATCTCGGCCTGGAGGGAACCTGCCTGCTTGAGGCTTTCGAGAATCACGACAAGGTCCGCCGCGCCCACGCCCAGAAGGTTCAGCGCATCGACGATTTCCGACAGCGAGGCCGCGCCGGGCATCAGCGCGACCCGGTCGGATTCCTGCGTGACGGAAATCTCGCTGTCCTCTTCCAGCGCGGTCTCGCCATTGCCGAAAGGCTCGGGCTGGACGACGCGCGGGTTCTCGTCGATGCGGATGACGAGCTTGCCGTGGCTGATCGCGGCGGGCGCGAGGCGCACCGCCTGGTTGATGACGACCGTCCCCGTGCGGCTGTTGACGATCACCCGCGCGGCGACCGGCGCGGGGGTGACGGCGATCATCTCGATTTCGGCGAGCAGGGCGGCGCGGGTGTCGGGTTCGGGCGGCAGGGCAAGCTCGATGCTGACCCCGTCGGCGACTTCGGCCATGCCGGGAAACCGCGCGTTGATCGCATCGCGCACCCGCGCGGCGGTGAGGAAATCGGCGTTGTGGAGATTGAAGCGCAGGCTCTCGCCCGCATCGAATCCGGTCGCCACCGCGCGCTCGACCGTCGCCCCGTCGGCGATCCGGCCGACGGTCGCGACATTGACCGTAAGCTGCGAGCCGTCGCGCGCCGAGACACCGAGCCCGCCGACCGCGACATTGCCCTGCGCCATCGCATAGATCGCCCCGTCCGCGCCGTAGAGCGGGGTGAGCACCAGCGCCCCGCCGCGCAGGTCGCGCGCCTGCCCGATGGTCGACACCGTGATGTCGATCCGCTGGCCCGGCTTTGCGAAAGGCGGCAATTCGGCGGTGACGATGACCGCGGCGGCGTTGCGCAAGTTGGGCGAGACGCCGGGCGGCAATTGCAGTCCCAGCCGCCCGGACACGCCGCGCATCGCCTCGGTGACATAGGCGAGGTTGTCATCGCCCGTGCCCTGCAGGCCGACGACGACGCCGTATCCGGTGAGCTGGTTCGCGCGCAGCCCCTCGAACTGCCCGAGATCGCGGATCCGCTCGGCCCGCGCGGCATCGGGCGCGAGCGCGACCAGCGCGGCGACTATCGCGGCGAGCGCGATCCACAGGCGGCGTTGGAACAGGGTCATGGCGCGCTCCTTCACAGCGGGGAAATCCAGTTGAAGAAGCGCGACAGCCAGCCCGGCCGGCTCGCCTGCTGCACCGCGCCCTTGCCCGAATAGATGATCCGCGCATTGGCGACGCGCGAGGACGGCAGGCGGTTGTCGGCGTCGATATCGACCAGCCTGATGCGCCCGGCGAACTGCACCCATTCGTCTCCCTGGCTCAGCTGCATCAGTTTCTCCCCGACGACTTCGGCGGTCCCGTTGGGATGAAGCGCGGCGATCGTGACCGTGATCGTGCCGCTCAATTGGCTCTGCTGCGCGGCGTTGCCGCCTCCATTGAACGACCCCTCGCCGCTCGCATTAAGGGCATTGGGATCGAGGAAGGAAAGCGGCCCCGATGTCGGCGGGGTGAGCGCAAAGCTGCCGTCGCGGCCCGTCTGGCCGGTGGTGCTTTTCGATGTGGTGGTGCTTTCGACCAGCACGATCGTCACCATGTCGCCGAGCGCGCGGGCGCGCGTGCCGGTGTGCAGGCCGGCATAGCCGCGCGCCGCCTGGAAGATCGCGCCCTGCTGGCCCGCCTGCGGCGGCGTGTAGGCATTGGCGACCGGCTCGGCGGTAGGGTGGCCTGCAAGCGGCGGGGGCGGCGGGGCGGTGAAGCCGGGCCGCGGCCCGCCTCCTATGCAGGCGGTGAGCATGAACGCCGGGACAAGCGCGAGGGCGAAGCGGGTGATCGTGGGTTTCATCAGGAGCGGCCTCACAGCGTCTGGTTGGCGTTGCGCAGCATTTCGTCGACCGCGCTCACCATCTTGGAATTGATCTCGTAGGCGCGCTGGGCCTCGATCATCTCGACCAGCTCCTCGACCACGTTGACGTTCGAGCCTTCGAGCATTCCCTGCCGCACCTGCCCGCGGCCCAGCTGCCCGGCGATGCCGAGCTCGGCCGGGCCGCTCGCGGCGGTCTCGATCAGGAAATTGTCGCCGATGGCGCGCAGTCCTGCCGGGTTGACGAAATTGGCGACCTGCAGCTGGCCGAGCTGGACGGGCGCTGCCTGCCCCGGCTGGACCGCGCTGATCGATCCGTCGGGGGCGATGGTGATCGACTGCACACCTTGCGGAATCTGCACCGGCGGCGTGACCGCATAGCCCTGGCTGGTGACGAGATTGCCCTGAGGCGACAGGGTGAAATTGCCCGCGCGGGTATAGGCGACCTGCCCGCCCGGCGGCAGCTCGACCTGGAAATAGCCGGGCCCGTCCAAGGCGATGTCGAGGCTGTTCCCGGTCGCGTTCAGCGTCCCCTGGCTCTCTATGCGGGAGGTGCCGAGCACCTGCACGCCGGTCCCGAGATTGAGCCCCACCGCATAGGCGGTCTGGTTGGTCGACTGCTGCCCCGCGACGCGCTGTTCCTGATAGGCGAGCGTCGCGAAATCGGCGCGGTCGCGCTTGAAGCCGGTCGTGCCGATATTGGCGAGGTTGTTGGCGATGACGCGCATCCGCGCATCCTGGGCTTCGAGCCCGGTGCGCGCGACGTGGAGGGCGGATGTGGGCATTGGTCTGGTTCCTTACTGGAGCGAGAGGAGGCGGGCGCCCGCCTCGTCGAGTTCGCCGGCGGTGCGGATGACCCGCGCGCGCTGTTCGAAGGCGCGCTGGGCCTCGATCATCTGGACCAGCGCCTCGGCGGTCTCGACATTCGAGGATTCGAGCGCGCCCGTGGTCAGCCGCGCGGTCGGGTCGGGCGGCAGCACGCCGCCCCCCGGCACTTTGAGGAAAGTGTCCACCCCCTTGGCGAGCGGGCTGCCTTCGGGTGAGACGAGGCGGATGCGGTCCAGCGCCTCGGCCTCTGCGGCGGGCGCGGCCGGGTCGGAGGCGAGCACCGATCCGTCCGCGCCGATGGAGATGGCGAAGCCCGCGGGCACGCTGATCACCCCGCGCTCGCCGAGGACGGGCCGGCCCTCGCCGTTCTCGAGCACGCCCGAGGGGCCGACCCGCAGGTCGCCGCGGCGCGAATAGACCTCGCCCCCGTCCGGCCCCTGGAAGGCGATGAGAGCGCGGCCCGACACGGCGACGTCGAGCGCCCGCCCCGTCGGGTTGACCTTGCCCCCCGCCATGTCCGCGCCGCGCACCGTGCCCTTTGCAAGCGCGCGCGCCTCGGGGGTCGCCTCGTCGCGCAGGGTCGCGGGGGTCACGGCGAAGACCTCGCGCCGGAAGCCCGGCGTCGAGGCGTTGGCGAGATTGTTCGCCGTCGCCCGCTGCCGGTCCATCGCGGCGTTCATCGCGGTCAGCGCGGTGTAGATGAAGCGGTCCATCGCCCGTCAGCCCTTACGAGCGCAGGTTGAGCACGGCCTGCGAGATCTGCGTCGCGGTGTCGATCGCGCGGGCGTTGGCCTGGAAATTGCGCTGCGCGGTGAGCAGCGAGACCATTTCCTCGGCCAGGTCGACGTTCGAGCGTTCGAGCGCGCCCGACAGCAGCTGGCCGTAATTGCCCACGCCCGGCTCGCCATAGACCGGCGCGCCGGATTCGCCGGTCGCGACCCAGTTCGTCAGCCCGACCGAGCGCAGTCCGTCGGCCGCCGGGAAAGTCGCCAGGGCGATCCGCGCGATCGGCGCGCTGGTCCCGTCCGAATAGGCCGCCGAAACCAGCCCGCTGCCGTCGATCGAGACGCTGGAAAGCGAAGAGCCCGCCGCGTTCGTCACCGGCACCACCAGCGAGCCGGGCGTCGTCCCCGTCGTCGTCCCCGTCGCATCCACCGGCAGGGCCTGGACGAGATTGCCGTTGGCATCCTGCATTTCGCCCGAGGAGACGATCCGGAAATTGCCGTTGCGGGTGAAGGAAATGTCGCCCGACACCGGGTTGGCGGCGGAAAAGAAGCCGTCGCCGTTGATCGCGAGATCGAGGCTGCGCCCAGTTTGCTCGAGCGGGCCGAGGCTGAAATCCTGCGTGATCGCCGACACGGTCGAACCGATCCCCGGCGTCTTGCGCGGGTCGGTGTTCGAGCCCGATGCGACGAGGTCGGCGAAGGCGGCGTTGCTCTTCTTGAAGCCGACCGTCTCGGCATTGGCGATGTTGTGCGAGATCACGCGCAGGTCGGTCTCGGCGTTCTTCATGCCGGACAGCGAGGTGAAGAAGGACATTGGCGTTTACTCCTTATCGGAAGGGAAATCAGGCGACCGGGGGTGCGTCAGGCGTGCCCGCAGCGCTGGCAGCGGCGGCGGCACGGGCGGCCTCGGCGGCGGCTTCGGACGCGGCGCGCGCGGCTTCCTGAGCCGCGATCAGCCGGTCGAGCTTGTCCGAAATGCCTTCCAGCGTCGCCCCGCTCTCGGTGGTCGCGGCGAGCGATGAGAACTGCGCCATCTGGGCGAGCATCTGTTCGTTGTTGACCGGCTCCAGCGGATCCTGGATCGTCAGCTGCGTCGTCAGCAGGCGCAGGAAATCGCCCGAATCGAGGGCAGCGAGCGCGTTGTCGGCGCGCGGCATGGTCGAAGGCGCGTTGAGGCGGTCGAGCGCGGCCTGCGCGCCGGGAGGGATGGTCTCCATCACTTGCTCCTTATCGTGTCGAGCATCAGCTGCCGCGCGGTCTGCAGCGCGGAAACGATGTTCTGGTACTGCCGGGCGCTCTCCATCAGCTCGACCATCTCGGCGGTCTCGTCGACGCCGGCCTCGAACACGTGGCCGGTTTCATCGGCGAGCGGGTGGCCGGGGTTGTAGCGCTTGACCGGCGGGGTTTCGGATCGCACCAGCCCGGCGCTTTCGACCCCGACGAGACCCGATGCCTCGTCGAGCCGCGCGGCGAAGACGGTGCGGACCGGGCGATAGGCGCCCTCCTCGGTGGAGGAGACGGAACCCGCATTGGCGAGGTTCGAGGTCGCCGCGTTCATCCGCACCAGCTGTGCGGACATGGCGCGGGTGGAAAGGTCGAACAGGCTCATGGCGCGCGGGTCGGACACGGGGTCACTCTCCCTTCAGCGCGCGGGTGAGGGTGGAAACCTTGCCCTCGATGAAGCTCAAGGTGGCCGAATAGCGCAGCGCGTTCTCGGCGAAGGCGACCTGTTCGCGGCCCATTTCGACCGTGTTGCCATCGAGGCTCGCCATGGTCGGGGCGCGATAGACGAGGTGGCGCTCGGCCGCCCCGGTTTCAGCGCCGCGAGCCGGGTCCGACCGCGCAGCGAGACGCGCCTCGAGCGCCGCGCCGAAATCGATGTCGCGCGCCTTGTAGCCGGGGGTTGCCGCGTTCGCGATGTTCGCGGCGATCAGCCCCATGCGCTGCGAGCGCAGCTCGAGCGCGGCGCCGTGAATGCCGAAAAGTCGCTCGTTCATGGACGTTCATCCCTTGTATCGGGCCGCCCGGCCGGCGCCCCCTCTCCCCGCACGGGGCGAAAGGGCAACCGACGGGCCGCGCGGCCAACCTGCAATCGCCCGTGCCGGTTTGCATCGCCCGTGCCAAACTGCCCCCAGCGCGCCGCAGGATCGGGCAAGACACTGTTCTTTAATGACTTTTTCCGCTTGCCTCCGGGCCCGGTGCCTCCTTGCGGCAAAAGCCTGCCGCAGGCGCGCCGCCGACCGGGCAGGATCGTGCCCCCCGCCCGGTGTCGACCACCCGGCCCTTAAACCCGCGCGCGCGCAGCCGTTCTTTCCCGCGTGAGCGCAGGCGAGGAGGATGAAGGGCCTTATGGACGTGCCGGGCGATCTGGCCCCCATGCTTGACCCGGGCGCGCTCGGGATCGTGGTGGCGGGCACCGTCATCGCCACCGCCGCGCGCTGCGGCTGGCGCGATTGCAGCGCCGCGCTCGCAGCGCTTCCCCGGCTCGGGGCGAGTTCCTTCGACGAAGGCGCGAACCGCACCGCCATCGCCCGCACGCTGCGCGCGGTCGAGCGCGACGGCTTTCGCGCCGCCGACGCCCCGCTGCCGCCCGATCCCTCGCTCGCGCGGCTGGTCGAAGCCTATCTGACCACCGGATCGATCGATGCGCTCCATTCCGCGCGCCGGGCCGAGCGCGCCGCGCGCGAGGTCGAACGCTCGCGCAGCGTGAGGGCCTTCGAATATGCGGGCGAACTCGCCCCGGTCTTCGGCCTCGTCGGCACGCTTTACGCGATCACCGGCCTGTCCGACTCGCTCGCCGCGAGCACGGTCGAGGCGACGATGGCGGCTATCGCCACCGCGGTCCTGTCCTCGCTCTACGGCGTGCTGACCGCGCATCTCGTGTGCGTCCCGCTCGCCCGCGCGATCGAGCGGCGCGGCCTGCGCGAGGAATCCGCGCGCGAGGCGCTGGTCGAATGGCTCGCGGCCCATATCGAAAATGCCTCGAGCGAGCGCGCACACCGTTTCGGCGCGGCGCGTCCGGGCAAGCTGAGGACCATCGCATGAGCACGAGGCCCGCTTCCCCGTCCCCCCTTTCGGAAGTGCACGGCGACAGCGGCGCCGGGTGGCAACTGGTGCTCGCCGACCTTGCGCTGATCCTGTTCCTCGTCACGCTCGCCGCGCTGGCGAACCTGTCCGCCGACGAGGGCAAGCTGCCGGAAAGGGCAAGCGAAGCCGCGCGCTTCGATCCCTCGCAGGCGCTTTATCGCCCCGGACCGGATGCGCCGCCGCTCGGCCAGTGGCTCGCCCGGCAGCAGGCCGATCGCCGCGCGACGCTGACCATATATGCCCGCCATGCGAAGGGCGAGGAAGCCGCGGCCTGGACCCGCGCGCGCGCGCTGGCGCGCGAAGCGGCGGCAAGCGGGGTCGCGGTGCGGGTGGTGATCGAGGCGGGCGAGCAAAGCGCGCTCCATGCGAGCCTCGGCTATGACGGCGCGCCGCGGTGACGGCGCGCCAAAGACCCGTTCAGGCCGCGACCACGCGGTTGCGCCCGGCCTTCTTCGCCTCGTAAAGCGCCGCGTCCGCCCGGCCGAGCGCGCTGCGCGGGTCGGCAAGGTCGGCGACCTCGGCTATCCCTGCAGAGAAGGTGACCTTGCCGAAAGGCTTGCCGCTGGCGCGGTCGATCAGCTGCTTGTCGGCCTGCGCGCGGCGCATCTGCTCGAGCTTGCGCCAGCCTGCGTCCTTGTCGAAGCCATGGAGGAGGACGGCGAATTCCTCGCCCCCGTGGCGCGCGACGAAGACCCTGTCGCTCGCATGGCCGCCCAGCGTGCCCGCGATGGCGCACAGGATCCGGTCGCCGGCATCGTGGCCGTAGGTGTCGTTGATCGACTTGAACCGGTCGACATCGCAGAAGGCGACGGCAAGCGTCGTGCCCTTCTCGCGCACCTCCTCGACCGCGGCTGCGAAGCGGCGCTCGAAGGCGCGGCGGTTGGGCAGGCGGGTGAGGTGGTCGACATCGGCTTCCAGCCGCGCCTTGGCGAGGTTTTCGCGCAGTTCCTGGGTTTCGGCCTGGCTCTTCTCCATCGCCTGCTCGACCTGTTCGATCCGGGTCAGCATGGCGCGCGACATCTCGATCACGCGGTCGAATTCGGGCAGGGGCTCGCCACTCGCCTCGCCGGGCCGGCCGGCGCGGGGCGCCATCCCGGCCATCGCCTCGATCTGCTTGCCGAGAGCGCCGCGGTGGTCGCTGGTCTCGTCCTGCGCGGTCTTGGTCGTCTGGGCGAAGCGCAGGACGGCGTATTCGAGCTTGTCCATCAGCTTTTCGAGCTCGGCCATGCGCCCGCCGGTTTCCGGGTCGAGCCGCACCACCGTGTCGAGCCAGCGCTGGTCGATCGGCTCGCCCGCCGCCTCGCGCGCGGCGAAGCTCGCGGCGAGCTCGACGCTCTCGCCCGACAGGGCGTTGCAGATGAGCGCGAGATTGGTCCCGGTCACGGCCAGGTCGTGGTCGAGCGTGAAGGCCGTGACACGTTCAAGCAGAGCGCGGCGACCCTCGGGAGTGTGGCGGTCGGGGGTTTGGCGGTCGGCCTGGGGCGCAGCGTCGGCTCCATCGCCCGCGCCTTGCGCGCCGCTCGACGAGAGCGCCGAAGCGGGCAGGCGCGGCTGGGTTCCGCCGGCGCGGTGGCGGCGCGTGAAACTGGAGGAATAGACCATGTCTTGCGCCAGATCCTGTCGGCTTGCTGTGACGGCGCGGGCCTAGCGCGGCGCGGCTTAAGGCGCGGCTCGCGCCGGGCCCCGCGACACTCCCTAGGCGAGAACCCCTAGGCGATAACCCGTGAGCGGGGGGGAGGGGCGGCGCTTGGCACGGCGCTTGCCTTAGACATTCGCGAAATTCAGCCCTGCCGGACCGGCCCGAGCGGGCGAGCACAGCCCAAGGGAGATTGACCGATGACCGATCGCGCAACCCGCAAGACACCTCCGCTGGCGAGCCGCAGGAGCCCGCCGGGCCTGCGCATCCTCGCCTTCGTGCCGCTCGCGCCGATGATGTTCGTGCCGCTGCTGGCCCCCGCGCTGGGCGAAAGCACTCTTCCCGCACGCCCCGCCGGACGGACTGCCCCGGCCGCAATCGACGCGGCGGTCGAAGCCTTCACCGGGGCGCGCGCGGGCGAGCCGGGGGGCGCCATCGCGCCCGCCGACCCGCGCCTGCGCCTCGCCGCCTGTCCCGCCCCGCTCGAGACGGCCTGGCACGGCACGGCGCGCAGCACGGTGCGGGTCGAATGCCCCGGCGCGGGCGGCTGGCGGGTGTTCGTCGCCCTGCGCGCAGCCCCTGCCTCGCACGCCGCCGCAGCAGCAGCCGCCCCGCTGGTCGAGCGCGGCGACCCGGTCACGGTGATGGTCCGCGGGCGCGGCTTCACCATCCAGCAGGCGGGCGAGGCGATGGAGCCGGGCCGCGCGGGCGAATGGATCGGCATCCGCCTCGCCGGCACCTCTTCGGCCACGCGCCCGGGCCGCCGGGCCGATCCGGTCCGCGCGCGCATCCTGCGCCCCGGTCTTGCCGAAATCCCGGTCGGCGACCCCGGCGGCGATGCCCGCACCGATCCCCGCACCGAAGATTGAGACGCCGCCACGTATTTTTTCGCGCGCGGGGGTTAAACCCTTTCCGGCGCGTCCGTCCTTGTGATCAGGAATCCACCTGAGCAGGAGCCCATTGGGAGACGCAGTCATGCCCTCTGTCGAACTGAGCAAGTTGCAGGCTGGCACGTTGCAGGCCAGCGCGGCCCCGCGCGCGGTGGCGCGGGACGAGCGCGCGCCGCTTGGCGTTGCCCCCTCTAACGCTCCGCCTACAAAGGCCGGTCCCGCCGCGCCCGATAGCGGCGTCAGCATAGAACTCGGCGCGGGGACCGTGCGCGCCCCGGCCCTCGATACCGCCACCCCGCCGGTCGACCGCGAGCGCGTCGCCGAGATCCGCAAGGCGCTGGAAGAAGGCCGCTACCCGCTCGTCCCGACCCGCATCGCCGACGCGATGATCGCCGCGCGCGTCAGCCTGGGCATGGAAAAGTGAGCCGCGACCCCGCCCTGTCGAGCGCCGGGGGGCCCGCCCCTCCCGCCGCCGATCCCGCGCCCGCCGCTGCCGCGACCGCCGAAGCCCCTCCGGCGGCAATCCTGCGGCAGATGATTGCCGTCCTCGAAACCGAGCGGCAGGCGCTTGCCGCGCTCGATGCCGAGGCCCTGACCGAAGCGGCGCGGGTCAAGGAGGGGCTGTGCGGCGCGCTCGCCCCGCTTGCGGTCGAAGCGCTCGACCCGGAGACGCGCGGGCTTGCCGAAACCGCGCGCCGCCTGAACGAGATCAACCGCCGGGTGCGCAACCTGCTGGCCGCCAATGTCGCCTCGCGGCTCGCCGCGCTCGCCGGGGTCGGGGACGGCGTGCAGGGCGGCGCGACCGGTCCCGTGACCTATGGTCCCGGCGCGCCCGCCCCGATCCGCCCGCAGACCCCGCGCTAGGCGCCGCCGCGCCCGCCCGGCGTCTTCCGGGGGCGCGGGCGGGGGCTTGCCCCCGGCCTAGGTATCACTGCGTGGTCCGGCGCCCACAGGCGGGTCTGGCACGCCGATTGCTTTCCAGCTCCACGCGAAGACCCGGCTGGCTTCGCCGCCCTGCCCCGCCTTCCCCAAGGCGCGCGGCGGCGGCGCGGGCAGGCGACGCGCGCGAACCGAGGAAGCACAAACCGAGGCAGGAACAGAAGACGTGTCCCACCCATCGCTCCCCCCTGCAGGGATCGCCGCCGCCCGCGCCGAGGCGGCGCGCGCGCAGCCCTCGCACCGGCTGGCCGAGGACGCCGTGCGCGCGCAGCCCGAGCGCATCGCAAGCCGCCAGATCGCCGCCCCCGCCCCAATGCCCGCCCCCGCACAGTCGGGACGCATCGAACGCGCGATCGCCGATGCCTCGCGCCGAACCGGGGTCGATTTCGATTTCCTCGTCGCGCAGGCGCGGATCGAATCCGCGATGGATCCCGAAGCCCGCGCCACCACCTCGAGCGCGTCCGGCCTCTACCAGTTCATCGAAAGCACCTGGCTATCGACAATGCAGCGCCACGGCGCGCGCTTCGGCCTCGGCGATGTCGCAGCGCGGATCGCGCGCGCCCCCGGAGGCGAGGCCCATGTCGCCGACCCGGCCGAGCGCCGAGCGATCCTCGCCATGCGGCGCGATCCCGAGATCGCCGCGCTTATGGCGGCGGGCCTCGCCGAGGACAACGCCGCCCATCTCGCCCCGGTGCTGGGCCGCGCGCCCGACCATTCCGAACTCTACCTCGCCCATTTCCTCGGCGCGGGCGGGGCGGCGCGCTTCCTGACCGAAATGGCGCGCGACCCCGGACAGGGCGCGGCGAGCCTGTTCCGCCGCCCGGCCGCGGCCAATCCGGCGATCTTCTTCGACGCGGGCGGGCGCGAGCGCAGCCTTGCCGAAGTGATGGACCGCCTCGCCGCCAAGGTCGAACGTGCCCGCGCGCTCGCCCCGGATATGCCGATGGTGCCGCCTTACCTCATCGCCGACGAAGCCGCGTTCGGCCCCGGCGATCCGCCCGCGCTGACCGGCACGAGCCGCCCGGTGATCGCCCCGCGCGCCGTGCTCGGCATGGCCACGCCGCCTTCCCCGCCGCCTCCCGGACCGCCCCAAAGACCTCCCCAAACGCCGCCAATGTCGCGCGTGCTTTCGGCGACGCTCGAAGGGCTCGCCGGGCGGGCGGGCGATGCTCCGGCGATCGACCGCGCGAGCGAGAGCATCCGCGCGGCCTATGAACGGCTGAAGGCGATGGGCCTGTGACGGGCGGCGGCATCCCCCTGCCCACGTTCCTCGCCCCGCTCGCCCGGCGGTTCGGGGGCGCACCTGCGGCGATGGCGCTGCCGGTCGGCATCTTCGCGCTGTTCGCGCTGATGGTGCTGCCGATCCCGACCGTGCTGCTCGATGCGTTCTTCGTGCTCAACATCGCGATCGCGGTCGCGGTGCTGATGGCGGCGCTGAACGCGCGCGAGCCGCTCGATTTCTCGTCCTTCCCGACCGTCCTGCTGTTCGCCACCCTGCTGCGGCTGGCATTGAATGTCGCCTCGACCCGCGTGGTGCTGGTCAACGGGCACGAAGGCGGCGCGGCGGCGGGCGAAGTGATCGATGCTTTCGGCCAGTTCCTCGTCGGGGGCAATTTCGCGGTCGGCCTGTTCGTCTTCGCGATCCTGCTCATCATCAACATGATCGTCATCACCAAGGGCGCGGGCCGCGTCTCCGAAGTCTCCGCGCGCTTCGTGCTCGACGCGTTGCCGGGCAAGCAGATGGCGATCGACGCGGACATCGCCGCCGGGCTCATCACCAGCGACGAAGCGCGCGAGCGGCGGCGGCGCGTCACGGTCGAGGCCGATTTCCACGGCTCGATGGATGGCGCGTCGAAATTCGTGAAGGGCGATGCGCTCGCCGCGCTGCTGATCCTCGCGGTCAATGTCATCGCCGGTTTCGCGCTCGGCATGATCGGGCATGGCCTGTCCGCAAGCGAAGCGGGCGAGCTTTACGTGACGCTGGCGGTGGGCGATGCGCTGGTGGCGCAGGTTCCCGCGCTGCTGCTGTCGATTGCGGCCGCCGCGATCGTCACGCGAGTGTCGGACACGCGCGATCTCACCGGGCAGATCGGCGGCCAGTTCGCCGACCCGCGCGCGTGGCTGCCGGTGGCGCTGATATTGGGCGGGATCGGGCTGGTCCCGGCGATGCCGCAGGCGATCTTCCTTCCCGCCGCCGCCATCGCGCTCGGCATATGGTGGGCGCTGCGGCGACAGGCGGCGAAGCCAGTCGACGAAACCCCCGTTGCCGAGGAACCCCCCCCCGACCGGATCGAGCTGGCCGATGTCTCCGACCAGACGCTCGTCACCATCGAGCTGGGCTACGGCCTCGTCCAGCTGGTCGACGAGGCGAAAGGCGCGCCGCTGGTGTCGCGCATCACCGGCATCCGCAAGCAGTTGTCGCGCGATCTCGGCTTCGTCCTGCCGCAGTTCCGCATCCGCGATTCACTGGATGCCGCGCCCAATGACTACGCCGTGCTGCTCGGCGGGGTGACGGTCGCGCAGGGGTCGGTCAGGCCGGGCAAGCTGCTCGCGATCGACGCGGGCGAGGTGCGCGGCGAGCCGCCCTACGCCGCGCTCGGCCTTTCCGGCGAGCCGACGCGCGATCCCAGTTTCGATTGCCCCGCGCTGTGGATCGATCCGGGCGCGCGCGACCTTGCCGTGGCCGAGGGATTCCTCGCGGTCGATGCCTCGACCGTGATCGCGACCCACGCCAACCAGGCGCTGGCCGAGGCCGCGCCGCAGCTGCTCGGCCCGGCGGAAGTGCAGGACCTCCTCGATGCGCTGAAGGAGCGCAGCCCCGCGCTGGTCGAGGCGATCCATCCCGAGCCGCTTTCCTTGGCCGCGCTGACCCGCATCTTCCGCGCGCTGATCGGCGACGGGCTATCGCTCGCCCATCCGCAGCCGCTCTTCACCAGCCTCGCGCTCGCGCTCCAGAAGAGCACGGATTTCGACGCCCTGATCGACGCGGTCCGGGTCGATCTCGGCGCGCGGCTGGTGGCGCAGGTGTGCGAGCCGGGCGCGCGGCTGAAAGTGGTGACGCTCGATGCCGGGCTCGAGGGCGCGATCCTCGGGGGGATGACCGATCCGGCGACCGGGCAGCCGCTGATCGAGCCCGACTGCGGGAACATGATCGCGCGGCGCATCGGCGAACTGACGGGCGAACACGGGCCGCTCGCGCTCATCGTCCAGCCGCCCGCGCGCCGCGCGCTCGCCGCTCTGCTGCGTGCGCGGGCGCGGACCTGCCTCGTCCTGTCGATCAACGAACTGCCCGCGAGCCAGCCGGTCGAGGTCGTCGCGGTGATCGGTGAGGACGCTCCCGCGCACGAGGCCATCGCGGCATGAAGCACGATGCCGCCTTCCACGCCGCCTATGGCGCGGCGAGCCAGGCCGAGGTCGAGGACCGCGTGCGCCGCTTCCTGCCGATGGTCCACCGCGCCGCGTGGCACATCTACGGCGCGGGGCGCGAGGGTCTGGAAATCGAGGATCTCGTCCAGACCGGCATCATGGCATTGACCGAATGCGCGCGGCGGCATGGCGGGCCGACCGAGGACGGCTTCGCCGCCTATGCCAAGATCCGCGTGCGCGGCGCGATGCTCGACCAGATCCGGCGGCAGCTCCACGACACCCGCAATGCCCGCAAGCGCCGCGCCGCCTATGAACGCGAAGTCGAACGCCTGCGCATGGAAACGGGCCGCGAACCGAGCCGCGCCGAAATCGCCGCCGCGCTCCACATTTCCGACGGCGAACTGGTGCAGATTGAGGCGAGCGCGGTCACCGTCTCCTCGATAGCTGAGGAATACGACGAGACCAACACCGCCTTCGCCAGCGATGACCCCGACCCCTTCGAAGCCCTGTGCGCCGCCGAGGACCGCGAACGCCTGGTCGAGGCATTGGGGGAACTGCCCGACCGGCTGAAACTGGTGCTGCAATTGTTCTTCGTCGAGGAAATGAACCTCACCGAAATCGCCGCCGTGCTCGAGGTGAGCGTGCCGCGGGTCCACCAGCTGCGGGCGAAGGCGCTGAAGGACCTGAAAGCGATGATGGACGGCTGACGGGCGCGCCGAATGCGGCTAAGGGGCGCGCTTTCGCAAGGGGGAAGGGCGCAGGCGTGCTCGCAGGACTGACCAGGAATTTCGCGCTGCTGACCGTGCTCGGCGTGGCGCTGGCGTGGATCTACCCGCCCGGCTTCACCTGGATGACCGACGGGAGCATCCGCATCGCGGGCCAGCCGCTGCTGTCGGTGGCGCTCGGCACGATCATGCTGGCGATGGGCCTGACGCTGACGTTCGAGGATTATGCCCGCCTCGTCCGCCTGCCGCGCGCGGTGGCGATCGGGGTGGGGCTGCAATTCGTCGTCATGCCGGCCTCGGGCTGGGCCATCGCGCAGGCGATGGCGCTCGACAAGGGGCTCGCGGTAGGCCTCATCCTCGTCGCCTGCTGTCCCGGGGGGACGGCATCCAACATCGTCGCCTACCTCGCGCGGGGCGATGTCGCGCTGTCGGTGGCGATGACGATGCTTTCGACCCTTGCCGCGATTGTCCTCACCCCGCTGCTGACGGGCGAGCTTGCCGGGGCCTATGTCGCGATCGACCGCTGGAACCTTCTCGTGAACATGGTCGCCATCGTGCTCGTGCCGGTGGTGGCAGGCACGCTTCTCAACCGCCTGTTCCCGCGCGCGGCCGAGGCGGTGGGCGGCGTGCTGCCGCTGGTCGCGGTCGTGCTCGTCATCCTCATCGTCGGCGGGATCGTCGGCGGAGCCAAGGCCCAGATCGCCGCCCATGCCGGGCCGCTGCTCGCCGCGACCTTTGCGCTGCACGCGCTCGGCTTCAGCCTCGGCTGGGGGCTGGCGCGGCTCGCCGGGCTGGGGGTGGCGGAGCAGCGCACGGTCTCGATCGAGGTCGGGATGCAGAATTCGGGGCTGGGTTCGGGCCTTGCCAAGACCCCCGCTTTCGCCGCGCAATTCGCCGACGCCGCGCAGGCCGCGCTCGCGCCCGTGCCGGCGGCGATTTCCGCTGTGTGGCACGTGGTTATCGGCAGCCTGCTGGCGAGCTGGTGGCGGCGGCGACCATAGCCGCCCCTGGCTATTTCAAACTCAGGAATACATCCCCTTCTTCGGCCCGAGATAGCCGAAAAGATACGCCCCCACCTTCCTCATCTGGATCTCTTCCGAGCCTTCGGTGATCCGGTAGCGGCGGTGGTGGCGATAGATGTGCTCGAAGGGCGTGTGGCGCGAATAGCCGATGCCGCCATGGACCTGCATCGCCCGGTCCGCCGCCTCGCAGCACAGCCGGTTGGCGTAGTAATTGCACATCGAGACCTTGTCCGAGATCGTCCGCTCGATCTCCTCGTGCGGCATATTGTCCATCTCCCACGCGGTCTTGAAGATCAGCAGGCGCAGCATTTCCGCCTGCGTCGCCAGCTCGACCAGCGGGAACTGGATCGCCTGGTTGCGCGCGAGTTCCTGACCGAAGGGCTTGCGTGCCCGCGCGTATTTCACGCTTTCATCGATGCAGAACAAGGCCGCCCCGCAGGAGCTGGCCGCCTGCCGGATGCGGTTCTGGTGGACGAAGCTCTGCGCCAGCGCGAGGCCGCGGCCCTCCACGCCGAGGATCGCGCTGTCGGGAACCCACACGTCCTTGACCGAAAGTCGCGGGTGGTCGGTCGGCATGTTGAAGGTCCACATCCACTCCTCGATCTCGAGGCCGGGGGTGGGGTTGGGGACGAGGAAGCAGGTGATCCCGCTCGCATCCCCGTCCTTGCCGGAGGTGCGGGCGAACATCGCGCAGTGGGTCGCGACGTGCATCCCGGTGATCCACATCTTCTCGCCGTTGATGAGCCAGCCGTCCACGCCGTCGCGCGTCTCCCTCACCGCGCGGGTTTCCATGTGGGTCGCGTCGGAGCCATGGTCCGGTTCGGTCAGGCCGAAAGCGACGCGGCGCCTGCGCTCGAAGCCGCCCGTGATGAATTCCTGCTTCTGTTCTTCCGTCCCCCATTGTTCGAACATGGCGACGAAGGGGAAATTGCCGACGATGGAATGTTCGTTCTGGAGGTCGTTGTGGAGGCCGAGGCCCTTCCTTGCAAAGTGCTCGCGGATGACCGCCATCCACAGGTTCGACCCGTCCTTGCCGCCGTATTTCTTGGGCGCGGAGAAGCGCCAGTGGCCCGCCTTGTCGGCGCGGCGGGTGGCCTCTTTCAGCAATTCCTCCCACTCCTCGCGCGGCAGGCCGCCCTTGTCCCAATCGGTCCGCGAATGTTCGCGGCGGTGGTCGAAGAAACGGATATTGTCGTCCTGCTGCTCCAGCGGCTTGATCTCGGCCTCGATGAAGGCGTCGAGTTCGTCCAAGTAAGCCTGCAGGTCCGCAGGGATAGCGAAGTCCATTATTCCTCTCCAACCCATTGTTTCCACGCCGCTTCGAGCGCTGGATATTTCGGCACGTCGGCGGCGAGCTTTTCAAGCGCGGCGGTCTTGAGTTCGGCCAGCAGGCCCGGCTCGTCCAGCCCCGTCCCGCCGCCGAGGATTTCCTGCGCGAGGTCCGCATCCTCCAGCATCGGCACGATCGCATCGTCGCGCGCGATCATGCCCAGCGCATTGCGCGCCACGGCGAGCTGGAAGCGGTCGTGGCCTTCGACCTTGTCCTTGAGAGTGGCGAGCCATTCGGCGACCGCCGTGGCGATCTCGCCCGAGGTTGCCTCGCCGGTCGGCGCCGCCGCCTCGATGTCGGGATCGGCGCGCGCGCGGCGCTCCTCATCCGGCGCATCCTCCTCCAGCAGCATGAGGAGGTCGAGCTCCTGCTCGCTCGTCCGGCGCGAGATCACCACGCGTTCGAGCATCCGGTCGGACCCGTCGCGCCACACTTTCGCACAGCGCAGGCACCCCATCGCCCACCACACCGTGCGGTGGACCAGCCAGTAGCGGAACCGCTCGCGGTCGACCTTTCGCCCGCTTGTCGCCTCGTAGGCGGCGAAATAGTCCTCGAGGCTGCCGAGCCCGAGCGCGGGCCGGTCGTAGCGGTGGAAGCGCCACACCGCCATGCAGCCGAAGGCGAGGTCTTCGTGGGGGTCGCCGAAATGGGCGAGTTCCCAGTCGAGCACGCCGGTGAGGTTGGAGTTCTCGGCGAGGATGTTGCCCATGCGGTAGTCGCCGTGGTTGAGGACCGGCTCAGTCTCCCGTGGCGGGCAATGGTCCTCCATCCATTTCAGCCCTAGCGCGATGATCGGCCGGTCGCCGCCCGCTTCCTCGAACTGGCGGCGGAGGTCCGCGATGGCCTCGCGGTAGTCCATCACCGGCACGTCTTCGGGCACGTCGCCGGGACGAAGGCTATGGATGCGGGCGAGATCGCGGGCGACCTGACGGAGGAGGCCCGAGGCATCCTCCATCGCGAGGATATCCTTCGGGTTGGGCGTTCCGGGCAGCGCGCGCATGACGAAGCCCGATCCGATGCCGTCCCCCGGCTCCAGTTCGACCACCACCTCGGGCGCGGTCACCCCGGCGGCGCGGGCGGCGCGGATGACCGCGGCCTCGGTCGCGTGGCCGAAGGGGCGGTCGGCCATGAATTCGAGGGAGGGCGCGCGGCGCAGGACGAAATCCTTGCCGGTGCTGGAGAAGCGCCAGCTCTCCATCGTCGCCCCGCCGGTCAGCCGGTGGAGCCCTTCGGGCGCGCCCATCCCGGCCCTTGCGAGAGCCTTTGCAAGACCTTCGGAAAGCGTCTCGACATCGATCATGGAAGCGCCCTTTCAGCCGGGTTTCCTATTCGAAAACCGCAAGCTAGCTTCGCCCCGGGTCCCTTTGCCTGAAATCCGCGCATCAGCCCCCCAAGGGACGCCGAATTGGCGTCCCCCCGTCTGCATTACGCGAACTAACTCCCCAACACCGCCCGCGACTCGCGCCTTGGGAAGCGCAAATCGCGGGGCGCGTGATGGAAAGGGTCAGGCGCGCCGGATCACGCGGGGACGTTGTCGCGCTTGACCGTGATGACCTGCGGATAGGTGAATTCCTTGAGGCCTTCCTTGCCGTATTCGGCGCCGAAGCCCGACTGCTTGTGCCCGCCGAACGGGGCGAAGGGCGACAGGTGGAGGAATTCGTTGACCCACACGGTCCCGGTCTCGAGCTGTTCGGCGATCTCGACGCCCTTGTCGGGGTTCGCCGTCCACACCGCGCCGGCAAGGCCGTATTCGGAATTGTTGGCCTTGGCGATGACCTCGTCCTCGCTGGAGAACTTCATCAGCGGCATGACGGGTCCGAACTGTTCCTCGGCGACGATCCGCGCGTCTTCGGGCGGGTTGTCGAGGATGGTGAGCGGCACGAAATAGCCCGTTCCGCTAGGATCCTTGTCGCCGCCGAGCAGGAACTTGTAGCCCTTGTCCTTGGCGTCCTGGATCAGCTCGAGCACGCGCTCGTACTGCTTCTTGTTCTGGATCGGGCCGACCCCCGTGCCCTGCTGGGCGCCGTCGCCGACCTTCACGTTCTTGGCGTATTCGACGATTGCCGCGGACAGCTCGTCATAGATGTCCTCGTGAATGTAGACGCGCTTGGCCGCGATGCAGATCTGCCCGGCATTGGAGAAGCTCGACCAGAACAGCTGTTCGGCGACCTTCTTGGGATCGGCATCGGGCAGCACGATCGATGCATCATTGCCGCCCAGTTCGAGCGTGATGCGTTTGAGGTCGGCGGAGGCGCCTTCCATGATCTTCTTGCCGGTCGCGGTCGAGCCGGTGAAGGTGATCTTGTCGATGTCGGGATGCTGGGTGATGAGCGGGCCGAGCGAGTCCTCGCCGGTGATGATGTTGACGACGCCCGCAGGCACCTTGTCCGCGATCAGCTCCGCGATGCGCAGCGTGGTGAGCGGGGTGAAGGGCGAAGGCTTGAGGATGATCGTGCAGCCCGACAGCATGGCGGGGACGATCTTCTGGATCGCCATCATGACCGGGAAATTCCACGGCACGATACCGCCGACCACGCCCACCGGCACGCGGCGGGTGCGCGAGAGGCGGCTTTCGGAATCCTCGTTGATCTCGTCTTCAAGTTCGAGGGTCGACTGGGCCGAGGCCATTCCGGCCGCGCCGTAGATTTCCTGCTGGGCCTGGGCGTGCGGCTTGCCCTGCTCGCTGGTCAGCAGGCGGAAAAGCTCCTCGCCGTTCTCCTTGATCGCGCCGGCGATCGCCAGAATCGCCGCGCGGCGTTCCTCGATCGGGGTTTTGCGCCAGGTCTTGAACGCGGCGCGCGCGGCGGCGACCGCCTTGTCGAGCTCGTCCTGACCGCAGGCCGGGACCTGCCCGATCACTTCCTCGTTCGCCGGGTTGACCACGTCGAGCCATTCGCCGGTCTCGATCATCTCACCGTTGATGAGGTTCCTGTACTGCTTGACCATGGTGTGTCCTCTCTCTCGTCTAATCCCGTGCCGCCCCTGCCGATGCAGGAGTCGGTGCGCGCGGGAAAGTGACGTGTTGCAACTCAAAACGCAATTCCCGTTTCGGCGGAAAGACTAACCATCCGGGGAGCGCCATGCGCCTATCCATTGCGCTATCGGCGGCGCGGCTTATGCACGCGCCCGAAGCAGAGGAGACATTTGCGCATGACCGCAACCGAACGCCCCGATCTCGTCATCTACGGCAGCCCCGTCTCGCCCTTCGTGCGCAAGGTCGCAGGGGTGTGCATCGAAAAGGACGTCCCCTTCGAGATCGAGCAGGTCAACGTCTTCGACCCGCCGCAGTGGTTCCGCGACATCTCCCCGATGAAGCGCATCCCGGTGCTGCGCGACCGCTCGATCGCAGAAGAAGGCCCGGAAGGCACCATCCCCGACAGCTCGCCGATCTGCGCCTATATCGAAGCGAAGCACCCGGACCCTGCGCTTTACCCGGCCGATCCCTATGCCCGCGGGCGGGCGCTGTGGATCGAGGAATATGCCGACACCGCGCTCGCGCCGGCAGGCGGGCTGGGCATCTTCCGCCCGATCTTCTTCGCCGCCTCGAAGGGCGAGGAGCCCGACGTCGAAAAGGCGCGCCGGACGTGGGCCGAGCAGATGCCGCCGGTGTTCGACACGCTCGAAGCCGCGCTCGGCGGGCGGGAGTTCTTCGCAGGCGGCGCGCTTTCCATCGCGGACATCGCGGTGACGACGATCCTGATGCAGGTCGCGCTCGTCGCCCATGTGCCGCTCGACAAATGGCCCGGCCTTGCCGCGCATTACGCGGCGATGCGGGAACGTCCCTCGATCGCCGGTCCCTATGCCAAGGCCGACCGCGCGATCCGCAAGGCCTTGCCCGAGCGCTTCGACCTGACCTAAGGCTCACCGCCTAAGGGGCTTTTGACGAGAAAGACGCGCATGGCGAGCGAATGGTGCATCGGGATCATCGGCGGGTCCGGGCTCTACAATATCGAAGGGCTCGAGGACGCGCAGTGGATCGCCATCGACACGCCCTGGGGCGAGCCGTCGGACGAAATCCTGTGCGGCCGGCTCGGCAAGGTGAAGCTGCGCTTCCTGCCGCGCCACGGGCGAGGGCATCCTATCTCCCCGACCGAGCTGAACGGCCGGGCGAACATCGATGCGCTCAAGCGCGCGGGCTGCACCGACATCATCGCCCTTTCGGCGGTGGGGAGCCTGCGCGAGGAGATCGAGCCGGGCCGTTTCGCCGTGGTCGAGCAATTCATCGACCGGACCTTCAACCGGCCCTCGACCTTCTTCACCAGCGGCTTCGTGACGCACGTCTCGATGGCCGACCCGACCTGCCCGCGCCTGTCGCAGATGATGGCCAAGGCGATCAGCGCGGCCAAGGGCAAGGTCGCGGTCGGGGCGACCTATCTCGCCATGGAAGGCCCGCAATTCTCGACCCGCGCGGAAAGCCGGATGTACCGCCAGTGGGGCGCCGACATCATCGGCATGACCGCGGTGCCCGAAGCCAAGCTCGCCCGCGAGGCGGAGCTGCCCTATGCGCTCGTCGGCATGGTCACCGACTATGATTGCTGGCGGGAAGGCGAGGCCGTGGGCGTCGCCGAAGTGGTCGCGCAGATGCAGGCCAACGGCAGGCTCGCGCGCGAGGCGGTGAGGCGCTTCGTCGATGCGCTGCCCGAGAAACGCGAGCCTTCACCGATCGACACGGCGCTGGACGATGCGGTCATCACCGCGCCGGACGAGCACGATCCCGAATTGCTGGCAAAGCTCGACGCGGTCGCCGGGCGGCTCTTCGCGGAGGACTAGGCTTTCGCGAGTTCGGCGAAATGCGCCTTCGCCTCGGCGAGGGTGATCACATCGCCGTATTTCGCGTTCATGTCGAACAGGTTGGCGCGGTGGACCTCTTCGTGGCGGTCGCCGACAGCTTCCTCGACCACCAGCGGGATGAAGCCGTGCTGGCAGGCATCGACGCAGCTTGCGCGGATGCAGCCGCTCGTCGAAACGCCCGCGAGCACGACGCTGTCATGGCCGCCCGCGGTCAGGGTCGAGGCGAGCGAGGTGCCGAAAAAGGCGCTCGCATATTGCTTGGAGACGACCAGTTCGTCTTCGGCGGGCTCCAGCCCCTTCGCCCACGCACCCATCGCGTTCCCGGCGACGAAATTGGCGAGCGCGCCGACCTTCTGGGCGAACCGCCCGCCGTCGCGCATCGAGGGGTGGAAGACGACATTGGTGTAGATCACGGGAACCCCCGCTGCCCTCGCCGCCGCGCGGAGGTCGATCGCGGCGGCGAGGGTGTCCTCGACCCCGGCATGGAGGGGGGAGCCGGGGTCGAAATAGGCTTCGACCATGTCGATGATGATCAGGGCGGGCCGCGCCCCGAAACCGATCCGGCCCTCGAAGACACCGGCATAATTGCTCTTTGCGTCTTCTCGTTCACCCACCCGAAGGGCTCCTTTTTGCAGAAATGGCCGGATCGGGCCGCGATCAGAAGTTGTAGCCGAGCTCCACTCCGAAGCGGCGCAGGCCGCCGGGCGAAAGGAACGAGCCGCCGAATTCGACCGCCGGGATGACCTCGTTGAGATAGCGCTCGTTGGTGAGGTTCTCGGCGAAGGCGGTGATGCGGAAAGCGTCGGTCTCGAAGCCGATGCGGACATCGAGGATGCCGAAGGCGTCGCGCTCGGTCACCGAATATTCCGCGTCCCCGACTTCGGCCGGCAGGGCCAGCGCCGAACCGGGCAGCAGGCCGCTGAACAGGGTCGGGTTGGGATCGTCCTGCACCGTGTGGAACCAGGTCGGACCCGTAAGGCGGTAATCGGCGCGGGCGACGAAATCGAGGCCATCGGTGATCGGCTGGACGATCTGCGTGCCGAGGTTGACCGTGTAATCGGCGGTGTAGGGGCTTTCATTGCCGACCGTGCTCGGGCGAGAGGCGTTCGCCTTGATCTCGCTTTCGGTGACGTTGGCCGAGCCGAAGATGTCCCACCCGTCGATGATCTCGAAGGCGAGGTTGGCTTCCGCCCCGTAGACCTCGACCTCGTCGATGTTCGAGACGACGCGCAGCAGGCCGAAAGCGCCGACGAAGAACTCGAAGAACTGCATATCGTCGATCTGGGTGTAATAGCCCGCGACGTCGAAGGTCAGCCTGCCCCCGATCGCGGAACCCTTGATCCCGGCTTCGAACGCGCTCGACACTTCCTTGTCATAGATGTCCTCGATCAGCACGTTCGTGCCGATGAACTGGTTGAACGCCTGGTCGACGATCGCGGCCGAGCCCTGGTTGTTGAACCCGCCCGATTTGAAGCCGATGCCCCAGTTGGCATAGAGGTTCACGTCGTCGGCGAGCTCGTAGCGCAGCGAGACCTTGGGCTGGAACTGGCGGAAGGTTTCCTGC
This sequence comes from Erythrobacter sp., assembly GCF_011765465.1. Classification (NCBI taxonomy): domain Bacteria; kingdom Pseudomonadati; phylum Pseudomonadota; class Alphaproteobacteria; order Sphingomonadales; family Erythrobacteraceae; genus Erythrobacter; species Erythrobacter sp. Next base: position 2,330,846 of record NZ_CP050265.1, read on the forward strand.
TGGTCGGGGAGCGGCTGGACCACCCCGTTCACGACCTGCTGGCCGGGATTGATCGGCCCGCCGGTGAAGGGGTCGAACACGGCCGGCACGAGGCTCGTCGCGCTGCGATCCTCGATGTCGTAACGGCCCGCCAGCCCGATCTCGAAGCGGTCGGACACCTCGATGTCGGTCGAGGCGAAGAGCGCGTAGACATCGGTGTCGAAGGCGTCGTTGTAGAGCTGGCTGGTCGGGTTGATCGTGTCGGGCGCGTTGTAGAGCTCGGGGATGATCCCCTGCCCGAGATCCGCCCCGATGCTCACCCCGACCTCGCGGTCGATGTGGAGGTAATAGGCACCGACCTGCCATTCGACCGGCCCGTCGCCGTTCGAGGCGAGGCGGACCTCGCCCGAAAAGTCGCTCTGGTTGCGGACCTGCAGCTGCGTGCCGTCGCAGGTCGTCGGGCTGAACGCGCCGAAGGTCGAACCCGTGGCGGGGTCGAAGATGAACGGAACCGGCGTCTGGCCGATGAAAGTCGGCGCGTTGAGCGGGAAGCCGGTCAGCTGCGCGGTGCTGGCGAAGCACGCGTTCGACGCGGCAACCGAAGCCGGGGTCGCGCCGGGGAAGGTGAAGCGCGCGAAGTCCGCCGAAGTCCCGTCCGCGACGAGGAACTGGTCGACATCGCTGTAGAGCGCCCAGGCCGTCAGCGTCACGGCGTCGAATTCATGCTCGATCTTGGCCGACATCTCGAAGGTGTCCTGCGTGTTGATCGGGCGGATATTGCCGTAGAAATCGAAGGGATGCTCGTTGACGTCCTCGTAGAAGGCCGGATCGACGCCCGCGAAATTGGGCAGGTGGAACGAGGTGTTGTAGGCGATCGAGGCGCCGTCGAGCTCGGCATAGCGCGCCTTCACGTCGAGTTCGGTGTTCGGCCCGAGATCGGCGACGAAGCGCCCGTCGACCGACCAGATTTCCTGGTTGTCGACGAAATGGCCGTCGAGGAAGCGATTGAAGAAGAATCCGTCCGTGTGGAAATAGCTGCCCGACAGGACCAGGCCCGCGCTGTCGCCCACCGGGGTCGCGATGTAGCCGTTGGCGCGGTAGGTGTTGTCCTCCGCGGCGCTCACCATCACGTTGCCTTCGAGGAAATCGCCCGGCTTGACCGTCTGGATCACGATCGCGCCCGCCGCCGCGTTACGCCCATAGAGCGCGCCCTGCGGCCCTTTGAGGATTTCGATCTGCCGCAGCGTGCCCTGGTCCTGGTTCAATTGCGCGGTGTTGGTCTTGAGGATGCCGTCGACCACCAGCGCGACCGAGCTTTCCGCGTCGCGCGCACCGTTGATGCCGCGAATGTTGATCTGGGTGTCGCCCGCCTCGGCCGTGCCGGTGACGATGGTGACGCCAGGAGTGAGCTGGACGAATTCGTCGGCCCGCTCGATCCCGGTGCGCTGGAGCGTTTCGGCGGTGAAGACGGTGACCGCGGCGGGCACTTCGGACAGCGTTTCCGACTGGCGCCGCGCGGTGACGATGATCGCGCCCTCTTCCTGTTCGGCGCGTTCGCCCCCGGCATCCTGCGCCAGAGCCGGCGTGGCGGCGAGCATCGCGCCGAGAGCGGCGCCGCCTGCGAGAACGGTCTTGAACTTGAGCATTGCCACGACTCCCCTGTCGATCCGGGCGCTTCCAGCCGCCCGGCGGGCATCGACCGATGGTCCGGCCGGTGCGGTGCAAAAGGGGATGGGGGCACGCCGGTAACAGCACACCCCTCCCCCGAATGACCATCGCTTATTGTATACAATTTGCGCCCGTCAAGGAAAATTGGTAGCGCTGGCGCAATGGCTCACGGGAAGGGCGCAAGTGATGATTTCGGGTAACACTTTTGTCACGGGACCGTCCCGGTGACACGCGCTTCGGACAGGGCCTATGACAAGATCCGCGCCTTCCTGCTGGGCGGCGGGGCGCATCCGGGCGAGCAGGTGACCGAGGAACGTCTCGCCGAAATCGCGGGGGTCAGCCGCACCCCGGTGCGCGAGGCGATGCGGCGGCTCGAAAGCGAGCTGCTGCTGGTGCGCAGCCCGTCGAAGCGCATCTTCGTGGCGGACTGGTCGCGCGACGACATCGACGAGATGTTCACCCTGCGCCAGATGCTCGAAGGGCACGCGGCGAAACGCGCGGCGCGCCGGCTCACGGCGGAGGAGCTCGACCGGCTCGAAGAGGTCAACGGAGCCCTGCGCGAAGCCATCGCCACCGACCCGCCCGACATTGCCCGTTTTCTCGAGGCCAATCGCCGCTTCCACGACATCATCACCGGGGCGGCGCGCTCGCCCCGGCTCGCGCAAGTGCTCGCCATGCTGGTCGAGCAGCCGGTCCTGGTGCGGACCGCGCGACATTACTCCGTGCGCGACCTTCGCCAGTCCGCGCGCGATCACGACGAGCTGGTCGCCGCCTTCCGCGCGGGCGATCCGGACTGGGCTCAGGCGGTGATGAAGAGCCACCTTCGGCGCGCCTTCCACACCTTCGCGGATGCGGCGGAGACGGAAGGTCGCGCGGCGAACGACGCCGCTGAATAGGGGCGAATTACGCCTAGATGATACCCCGCTCGGCAAGGTCGGTCATGGCACGGCTGTCCATGCCGAGCAGCTCGCCATAGACCTCCTCGTTGTGCTGGCCGAGTTCCGGCCCGACCCAGTTGATGCCGCCCGGGGTCGCCGACAGTTTCGGCGCGACGTTCTGCATCTTGAAGTTCTCGTACTTGGGATGCGGCATCTCGACGATCGCTTCGCGCGCGGCGAAATGCGGGTCTTCGAGCATTTCCGGCGCGCGATAGATATTGCCCGCCGGAACGCCGTGTTCCTCGCACAATTCAAGCACTTCCTTGCTGGTGCGCTGCTTCGTCCACTCGCCGATCATGTCGTCGAGTTCGGCCTGCCGCTCGCCGCGCGCGACGTGGCTGTTGTAGCGCGGATCGTCGCCCAGTTCGGGCTGCCCCATCATCGTCGCCATGCGCTTCCACACGCTGTCCTGGTTGCCCGCGACGAGCACGCTGCCGTCCTTCGTGGGATAGACGTTCGAAGGCGCGATCTTGGGCAGGATCGAGCCGGTCCGCTCGCGGATGTGGCCGGTCACGGTGTATTCGGGCACGGTCGATTCCATCATCGCCAGCACGGCTTCGTAGATCGCCGAATCGACCACCTGCCCCTTGCCCGTCTTGTGGCGGTGTTCGAGCGCCATCAGCGCGCCGAGGCAGGCGTAGGTCGCCGCGAGCGAATCGCCGATCGAGAGCCCCGCGCGGCTCGGCGGGCGGTCGGGTTCGCCCGCGATGTAGCGCATCCCCCCCATCGCCTCGCCGATCCCGCCATAACCCGCGCGCGAGGAATAGGGTCCGGACTGGCCGTAGCCCGAGACGCGAATCATGATCAGCGCCTCGTTGATCGCGGAAAGCTCCTCCCAGCCGAGGTTCCAGCGTTCCAGCGTGCCGGGGCGGAAATTCTCGAGCAGGAAATCGGCCTTGGCGGCGAGCTTCTTGACGATCTCCTGCCCTTCCTTTTCGCGCAGGTTCAGCGTGATCGACTTCTTGCCGCGCGCGACGACCGAGAACCACAACGGGACACCCTGCCCCCAGTTGCGCATCGCATCGCCGACCTTGGGCGGTTCGACCTTGATCACCTCGGCCCCGTGGTCGGCCATCAGCTGGCCGCAGAACGGCCCCGCGATGAGCTGGCCCATTTCGATCAAACGCAGTCCCGAAAGCGCCCCTTCAGCCATGTGATCCCTTTCGTGTGATGGCTAGCAATCGCGGCGAAAGGCTGTGCAGCCACCCCGCGCTTCGACTTGGCCCTATACAGAGCGAATTTCGATTTGTATACAATTTGCGCACCACGACCTCGCGCGATTCCCGCGCAGCGATCACAGGCGAGCCATGAACCAGCCCATCGAGATCCTCGAAGTCGGTCCGCGCGACGGACTCCAGAACGAGGCCGAAATCGTCTCCACGGCGGACAAGCTCGCGCTGATCGAGGCGATGATCGACTATGGCGCGCGGCGGATGGAAGTGGCGAGCTTCGTCCATCCGAAACGCGTGCCGCAGATGGCCGATGCCGAAGACGTGATCGCCGGCCTGCCCGATCTTGGGCACGTCCAGTATATCGGCCTCACCCTCAACAAACGCGGGATCATGCGCGCGCTCGCTACCCGCGAGGGCGGGAAACGCGGGATCGACCAAGCCGGCTGCGTCATCGTCGCGAGCGACACTTTCGGACAGAAGAACCAGGGCCAGACCATTGCCGAAGGCATTGCGGAGACGCGCGATATGCTCCGCTTCGCCAAGGCCGAGGGGCTGTCCGCGCAGGTCACGATTTCCGCTGCCTTCGGCTGCCCCTTCGAGGGCGAGGTGAAAGCCGAAACCGTGCTCTCCATCGCCGAGGAACTCGCCGCCGAGGATCCGGCCGAGATCGCGCTCGCCGACACCATCGGCGTCGGCGTTCCCGCGCAGGTGACGGACCTGTTCGGCAGGCTCGGCGAATTGCTCGCGGGGCGGATACCGATGCGCTGCCATTTCCACGACACGCGCGGCACGGGCATCGCCAATGCATGGGCGGCCTACGGAGCGGGCGTGCGGACCTTCGATGCCTCGCTCGGCGGGCTCGGCGGATGTCCCTTCGCCCCGCGCGCGACGGGCAATATCGCGACCGAGGACCTCGTCTACATGATGGACAATTCGGGCGTGGAAACGAATATCGATCTCGAAGCGGCGATCGCGGCCAACCGCGCCTTCGCCGAGGTGCTGGGCCGCGAATTGCCGTCGCGCGTGACGCGGGCCGCCTAGGGGAACTTACCAGCCGCGACGCGCGGCAACAGGGGAGATTGCATGACTTACAGGCTTGGCGTCGATGTCGGGGGGACCTTCACCGACCTGCTGCTGTTCGACGAGGACAGCGGGCGCTTCTGGCGGCACAAAACGCCTTCGACCCCGCACGATTCTTCGGAAGGCATCCTCAACGGGATACGCGCGATCACGGAGCAGGCGGGCGTTTCGCTGAAGGACGTAGTTTATTTCCTCCACGGCACGACGGTCGCGACCAATGCCGTGCTCGAAGGCAAGGGCGCGAAGGTCGGGCTGGTGACGACCGAGGGCTACCGCGACGTCATGCAGATCGCGCGCAGTTTCGTCCCCGGCGGGCTCGCCGCGTGGATCGTCTGGCCCAAGCCGCAGCCGCTCGCCCACCTCGAGGACACGGTCGAGGTTCCGGGCCGGATGGACGCCGACGGCAACGAGGTGCGCCCCCTCGACGAGGACGCGGTGCGCTCGGCGCTGCAGAAGCTGAAAGGCCAGGGCATCGAGGCGCTGACGGTCAGCCTCATCAACGCCTATGTCAACGGCGCGCACGAGGCGCGCATCGGGGAGATCGCGGCGGAGGAACTGCCGGGCATCCCCGTCTCGCTCAGCCACGAAGTCCTGCCCGAAATGCAGGAATACGAGCGCACGCTATCGACCGTCGCCAACGCCGCCGTGCGCCCGGTGGTGAGCAAGTATGTCTCCAACCTTCGCACCAAGCTTTCGGACGATGGCTTTGGTGGCAGGCTCTCGCTGCTGCGCTCGGACGGGGGCCTGATGAGCAGCGAGAAGGCCGAGGAGCATCCGGTCAACATCCTCATGTCCGGTCCGGCCGGCGGCGTGACGGGTGCGCTGTGGGTGGCGAAGAATGCGGGGCTGAAGAACATCCTCACATTGGATGTCGGCGGAACCTCGACCGACGTCGCGCTGATCGAGGGGCTCGAACCCCGGCGCGAGCGCACGACCGATGTCGGCCACCTTTCGGTGCGCGCCTCCTCTCTCGACGTGAAGACCGTGGGCGCGGGCGGCGGTTCGATCGCGCACGTGCCCGAACTGACCGGCGCCCTGCGCGTCGGCCCGGAAAGCGCAGGCGCGGTCCCCGGCCCGGTCGCCTATGGCAAGGGCGGCGAAGTTCCGACCGTCACGGACGCGAACGTGGTGCTCGGCTACCTGCCCGAAGACCTTCTGGGCGGCAGCTTCCGGCTCGATCGCGAGGCGGCGAAGGCGGCGGTGCAGACCATCGCCGACGCGCTTGGCGTGAGCCTGATGGAAGCCGCGCGCGGGATCATCGACATCGTCAATGAAAATATGTTCGGCGCACTGCGCATGATCTCCGTGCAACAGGGCTACGACCCGCGCGAATTCGCGCTGATGGGCTTCGGCGGGGCCGGGCCGCTCCACGTCAACGCGGTGGCGAAGCTGATGGGCAGCTGGCCCGCCGTCTCGCCCGTTTCCCCCGGCGTGCTCTGCGCGCTGGGCGATGCGACGACGCGGATGCGGACCGAGACCGCGCGCAGCTTCTCGCGGCTTGCCAAGGACACGGCGATCTCCGACCTCGAGGCGGTTCTCGACGAGATGGCGGCGCAGACCCGCGGCGAGCTGATTGCGGACGGGGTGGCGGAGGATCAGATCGCCATCGAATTCGAAGTCGACATCCGCTATGCAGGACAAGCCTTCGAAGTCCCGCTCACCATCGACAAGGCGGTGCTGGAGAAGGACGGCATCGAAGGCATCCTCGCCCGCTTCGACGAGGAGCACCTGCGCCTGTTCACCTTCAACATGGATACCCCGCACGAGATCGTGAACCTGCGCGCCGTGGCGCTGGGCCAGCCTCCGTCCCTCCCCGCTGCCGAAGTGCCGAAAGGCGACGGCGATCCCTCGGCCGCCAAGATCCGCGACCACAAGCTGTGGATGGACGGGCGCGAACAGGATGCGGTGATCTACGACCGCTCGAAGCTGCGCCAGGGCGACCGCATCCCCGGCCCCGCCATCATCACCGAGATGGATTCAACCACGCTCGTCGAAAGCGGCTGCATTGCCACCATCGACGCGGTCGGTAACATCCTCATCAATCCGGAGGGCTGACACCATGCCTGCACGTATCGTCGAGACCAACGACACGCCGTTCAACAAGGTCGCCATCGACCCCGTCACGCTCGACATCATCGAAAACGCGCTGAGGAACGCGCGGATCGAGATGGACGCGACGCTGGTGCGCACCGCCATGAGCCCCGGCATCCGCGAACAGGGCGATGCCTTCCCGATGATCGCGGACCCTGCGGGCAAGATGATCGTCGGCCAGTTCGGCAGCTTCATCGACGGCTTCCTGCGGGGCTTCGACGACACGCTCGAGGACGGCGACCTCATCCTTTTGTCCGATCCCTATTCCTGCGAGGGCGCGATCAGCCATTCGAACGACTGGCTGGTGCTGCTCCCCGTGTTCAAGGACGGGCGGCTGATCGCCTACACCGCGATGTTCGGCCACCAGTCCGACATCGGCGGCATGGTCCCCGGCTCGATGCCGATCGGCGCGTCCTCGATCTTCGAGGAAGGCGTGCGCATCCCGCCGGTCAAGGTCTGGAAAAAGGGCGAATACAACCACGACCTGATGAAGCTGGTGATGCACCAGACCCGCAAGCCCGACTGGTGCCAGGCCGACCTCAACGCGCTCATCGCCTCGTGCCGCGTCGCCAGCCGCCGCGTGATCGAGATGGCCGAACGCTTCGGCGACGACGTCTATTATTCCGCGACGCAGGAACTGCTCGACCGCAACCACCGCGCGATGAAGGCGCTGATCGGCATGGCCGTGGCCGAGGAGCCGGTGAGCTTCGAGGACTATATCTGCGACGACGGCAAGGGCTTCGGCCCCTACCGGATCAAGTGCACGATGTGGCGCGAGGGCGAAAAGGTCATTCTCGATTTCGACGGGACCGACCCGCAGAGCGCGGCCTCGATCAATTTCTATTTGAACGAGAATATGTTCAAGATGTTCTTCGGCATCTACATGATCATGGTCTTCGACCCGCAGATCATGTTCAACGACGGGTTCTACGACCTCATAGAGGTGCGCATCCCCGAAGGATCGCTGCTGAAGCCGAAATTCCCCGCCGCTCTATCGGGCCGCACCCATGCGCTGGGCCGCATCTTCGACATTCTCGGCGGGCTGCTCGGGCAGAAGACGCCGGAATTCCTCAACGCCGCCGGGTTCTCCTCCTCCCCGCACCTGTTCTATTCGGGCTGGGACAATCGCAAGAACACGCGCGAGTGGTTCCAGCTGTTCCAGATCGGCTTCGGCGGCATCCCGGGCCGCCCGCTGGGCGACGGGCCGGACGGCCATTCGCTGTGGCCGGGCTTCACCAACGTGCCCAACGAGTTCCTCGAGCGCTATTTCCCCTTGCGGATCGAGCGTTATTCGACCGAGCCCGACAGCGGCGGCGCGGGCCTGCACCGCGGCGGCAACGGCATCCACATGACCTACCGGTTCCTGGCCGACGGCAATATCGCGATCCACGACGACCGCTGGTTCGTGCCGCCCTGGGGCGTCAATGGCGGCCATCCGGGAATGCGCGCGAAGAAGGTGCTGGAACGCGTCGACGGCACGACCGAGATCGTCGGCAACAAGGTCGAGGACGTGGAGGTGCGTAGCGGAGACCTCCTCCACTTCATCACCTGGGGCGGCGGCGGCTGGGGCGACCCGCTCGAGCGCGATCCCGAACTGGTCGGCCTCGAAATACGGCAGGGGCTCGTCACGCCCGAGGGCGCGAAGGCCTATGGCGTGATCGCCGATGCCAAGGGCGCTGTCGACGCCGACGCGACCGCGAAACTGCGCGAGGAAATGAAGGCGTCGCGCGGGGACCTGCCGTTGTTCGATTACGGCCCCGGCATCGAGAAACTGCGCGCGGCCTGCGAGGCCGAAACCGGCCTTCCCGCACCGCGCCAGCCCGAATGGGGCGACCTCGCCGAAGCGGCGGAATGACCTTCAGCCGCTCGGCGGGGTGAAAAGCGCCTCGTCGAGCGGTTCGTCCACGCTCGTCTCGGTCCACAGCACGGTGTTGCTCTTGATCCCGTCATAGAGCAGCGTGACTTCTCGCGCCTGCACCCAGCCACCCGGAAGCTTCACGAAATCGGCATAGAGCCGTTCGTGGAACCCGCGCGGGGTGTCGAAGGCAAGATAGGTGATGAAGCCGCTTTCCTTGTCGAAGCCGAACAATGTCTCCGCGCCCTCAGGGTCGGCGATGCGCACCAGCCGCGTCTCGCGCCCGAGGATGTCGCGCGAAGGGGCGCGGTGCAGGGTGAACCCCTCGCCCAGCGCCTGCCGCACCACGCCGAAGCCGAAATTGTTCGCCCAGTATTCGTCCGCCTGCGCCTTGGGCATGATCCCGCGCTCGGTCCAGGTCGTCTCGCCGTCATAGCCGATCTCGAACAGCACCCGCTCGCCCGATTTTGCGACGATCCGCACCTTGCCCGAAGCCTCGTGCGCGCTCGCCCGGTCGGGGTCGAAGGCGCGCCACATCCGGTAATCCTCGGCGCGCGAGCGGACCGCGCCGGTCTCGCGGTCGTAGAAGACCGCCTCGCCCGAAAGCGCGAGCGTCGTCGGAGTGAGCCAGACCTCCCCGCCATGCGCGGCGATTGCGCGTTCGAGCGTGGCGCGCGGACCAGGCTCTTCGGCATTCGCAGGAAGCCCCATCGCCGCCGCCAGCATCGCCAGCCCGAATTGCATAAGCCTCCGCATCGCCTCTCTCCCGATTTGTCCGGACATCTTTACCAAGCATGGCGCGCTGGGCTAGGCAAGCGGGATGATCAGGCACGCCGCCCTCGCCGCTCTCTTCGCCGCCGCCCCGGCGCTTTTTCTTGCCGCCGTCCCGGCGCTTGCAGAGGACCGGCTCGCCCCCGGCATCTGGACCAACACCGAAGACACCTATTTCGCCGAGGAAGAAGGCCGCCAGCGCGCGCCGGACAGGCTCTTCGAGGTCGCCGATGACGGGCGCTGGCGCGCGATCGACGCTTTCGGTGAGCCTCAGGGCGAGTGGAACACCGGCCCGATCCCCGGCCTCGCCCCGCGCGCCGAAGGAGGCTGGCAGGTCGCCGGCAGCGAAATCCGCCGCGCGCGGATGTTCACCTGCTGGCTTTCGGCCCGGAAATTCGCGGGCAAGCCCGACGGCAGCGCCGACTGGACCTTCGCGCGCGGGCTTCGCGTGTTCGACCAGGGCGGGCGCGTGCTCGTCCCCGGCGAGGGCGCCGCGCCCGACGTCACCCTGAGGATGCGAAACGTCACCTGGGCGAAAGGCAGTCGCAATCGCCCGAGCCTCGTGCTGTATGTGCACAAGGACGATAGCGAACGCGCCGAGAGCTACGCTTGGGCCTCGCCCGATGCGAGCCTCGTCGGCATCAACCTGCGCTGGGTGCAGGGCAGCTGCGCGCTCGACGAAGGAGAAGGACAGGCATGAAATCGACCCGCGCCGTAATCCGCGAACATGGCGGCCCCGAAGTGATCGACTGGATCGAGGAAGACGCCCCGGCGCCCGGCCCCGGCGAGGTGCTGATCGAACACGGCGCGGTCGGATTGAATTTCATCGACACCTATCACCGCACAGGGCTTTACCCGGTCGAATTGCCGAGCGGGCTGGGGCTCGAGGCGGCGGGCCGGATCGTCGCCACCGGCGAGGGGGTCACCGACTACGCCGAGGGCGACCGCGTCGCCTATATGGGTCCGGGCCTAGGCGCCTATGCGACCCACCGCGTCATGCCCGCCTCAGCCCTGTTCAAGGTGCCCGACGGGATCTCCGACGAGGTCGCCGCCGCCGCGATCCTCAAGGCCGCGACGACCGAGGGCCTCGTCGACCGCTGCGCCGAGGTGAAATCGGGCGACACCGTCCTGGTCCACGCTGCCGCCGGGGGCGTCGGGCTGATCATGGTGCAATGGCTGAAGGCGATCGGGGCGCACGTCATCGGGACCGTCTCGACCGATGAGAAGGCCAGCCTCGCGCGGGAAGCGGGATGCGACCACGTCATCCGCTACGACGAGGAAGAGATCGCCCCGCGCGTGCGGGAAATCACCGAGGGCGCGGGCGTTCCGGTGGTGCTCGACGGGGTGGGCAAGGACACCTTCATGGCCTCGCTCGACAGCCTTTCGCCGCGCGGGCTGCTGGTGAGTTTCGGCAACGCGAGCGGGCCGGTCGACGGGGTCAATCTCGGCATCCTCGCGCAGAAGGGCTCGCTTTTCGTCACTCGCCCGACGCTGTTCCACTACTACGCCACGCCCGAGGAGCGCGAGGCCGGCATGGGGCGCGTCTGGGAGATGATCGGCAGCGGCAAGGTCAAGGTGACGGTCGGCCAGACCTATCCGCTGTCCGAAGCCGCGCAGGCGCACCGCGATCTCGAGGCGCGCCGCACCACCGGATCGACGGTGCTGGTCCCGTGAAGCGCCTGTTGCTCCCCCTCGCCGCGTTTGCGCTGCTGTCCTGCGCCACCGCCGAGCCGCCGCTCGCTGCGACGCCGACCAACGAGCAGTCCCCCGCCGGGCTGGTCGAGGCGGGGGCGCATTGGCAGGTGCTTTACGAGGCGGGCGAATGGGACGAGCTGCGCAGGCTCTACACCGACGATGCCGTGCTGATGACGCAGGGCCAGGCAAAGATCGAAGGCGCGGATGCGATCCTCGCCTTCCTCCAGCGCCTGTCGAAGATGGGCGCGGACGTCACCTTCCGCTTCGCGCCCGAGGAGGCAGTGGTCGAAGGCGATCTCGGCTTCGTAACGGCGAAATACCGGATGGACATAACCTTCCCCGGCAAGGAGCCGAGCGTGGTCGTGGGGCGCAGCTTCCTCGTCTACAAGTGGCAGGACGGCCGCTGGAAGCTGTGGCGAGACATCGACAATTTCGCGCCCGACGTGACGGCGGACGATTTCGCGCGCTAGGCGCGGCTCACTTCTTCCACGCCGCGCCGCCGACCCAGTCGCCCGCGACGGCCATGAACTGGTCGGCGCGGATGGCCTGCCATACGCCCGCGCGGAAATAGGGATCGGCCTCGAACAGGACGCGGGCCTCCGCCTCGTCCTCCGCCTTGATCACCAGCAGCGAGCCCACCGTCGCCTCGCCCTGCTTGAGCGGCCCGGCAACCGCATAGCGTTCGATATTGGCTTCGACATGGGCGAGGTGATCGGCAAGGAAACGGGTGCGCAGTTCCTCGCCCTGTTCGCCGTCGCGGCAATAGAAGGCGTAGAGTGTCATGTCCCCACCTCTACGCATTCGACCAGCTCTCCGCCAGCGCCGATCGCGCATCCCGCGCGCCGCCCCTCGTAAAGCGCGCCCTCGCGCGGAGCGGGCGGGGCAAGCCAATCCACCGAACACGCATCGAGATCGTCGACCGCCAGCGTCACCAGCGCATTGCCGGGCGGCAGCATCCCCACGTGGCGCGCGCGGGGGGCGGCCTCGGGCGGGTAATCATCGACCTCGACGATCGGCATCCGCCCGTGGCTGACCATGGTGATCGTCGTCTGCGTGTCGGGAGCGAGGCCGAAGGCGTCGTTGATCATGCTGTAGGGCAAGGTGTAGTCCTCGCCTCGCCTGAGGCCCAGCCGATCGACATACCACGCGATGCTCGCCTCGCGGTCCGGAGTCGCCAGAACGACGATGAAGATGCGATCCACCGGCGATCCCGCACGCGGCAGGTCGGTGTCGGGCAGGTCGCCGAGCACCTGGTTGAGATAGACCATTTCGCGTCCCGGCCCCAGCGCCTGCATCGGGATGAAGGCGGGCTCGATGTTCTCGAGCACCTTGGGCGGGCCGACGATCTGGAAGAGGTCTTCGGGAAGCGCCTCGGGCCAGTGCCAGACGTCCTCGACCGTGGTTTCGAAGGCGGCCCAGCCATAGGTCGTGGTCGGCTTGAAATCGGGGTGGTCGGGCTGTTCGACCAGCCGGAACCAGCACGGCGCCCCGCTTTTCGGGCGCAGCACGGCATAGCGCGAGCCCGCATTGGCCGGGCAGCCCCAACTCGCCGCGAGGGCTTCGGAAAGTTCGCCGCGCTCGACAAGGTCGAGGCCGAGAACGTCGCGGTAGGCGGCAAGGCCGCGCTCGAGATCGGGCAGGGTCGAAAGCCCGCCGAGGATCGTGCCGTGGGGAATGGTCATTCGCTGCCTCCGAATTGCGGCTTGCGCTTCTCGACGAAGGCGCTGGTCCCTTCGAGGAAGTCGGGGCCGGTGAAAGCCTCGGCGAAAATGCGCAGGGTGTCGGCGTCGTCCTCTGCCTGCCCGTCCAGCACGCGGCGCACGAAACGCTTGGTCTCGCGGATCGAATGCGGGCTTGCGGCGAGCAATTGCTCGACCAGGGTGTCGGGCGTGTCGGCCATGACCTCGATCAGCCCGATGCGTAGGGCTTCCTCCGCGCTCACCAGCCCGCCGGTGTAGAGGATGCGCTTGGCCTGCCCCGGCCCGACGAGGTCGGTCAGCAGCTTCACATCGTGCAGCGGATAGACGAGCCCGAGCTTGGCGGGCGTGATGCCGAAGCGCGCTTTTTCGGTGGCCACCCGCAGGTCGCAGGCGAGCGCGATGCCGCAGCCGCCGCCGATGCAGTCACCCTCGATGAAGGCGAGCGTCGGCAGGGGATGCCGGGCGAGTTCGTACTGCACCCGGTTGATCGCCCGCTGGTTCGCGCGCCGCCATTCGGCGTCGTCCTTGTTCGCCAGCAGTTCCTTAATGTCCGCGCCCGCGCAGAACGCGCTGCCCGGCTGGGCCGAGCGCACGACCAGCAATCGCAGGTCGGGATTGGCCGCCGCTTCGTCGAGCAGGCCCGGCAACTCCTCCCACATCGCCATGTTGAAGGCGTTGCGCTTGTCCACCCGGTCGATCAGCAGGTGACCGAGCGCGCCGTCGATCTCGAGCCGCACGCTCATGCCGGGTGAGTTTCCATGAAGTGGTCCGCGATGGCTTTGCGGGTCGTCACCCACACGCCTTCGTGTGCGCGGACATGGCGGAAGAATTCCTCCAGCGCCCAGATCCGTCCGGGTCGCCCGATGATGCGAAGGTGCAGGCCGAGGCTCATCATCTTGGGATTGCCCTCCTCGCCCTCGCGGTAGACCTGGTCGAAATTGGCCTTGGCATAATCGAGCCACTGGTGCGGGGTGAGCGCGGGGTCGGTCCACATCTTCATGTCGTTGTTATCGAGCTGGTAGGGGACGATGCACATTGGTTTTCCGGGGACGGTCTCGCGGTCCCAGAAGGGCACGTCGCCGCTGTAATCGTCCATGTGGTAGGTGAAACCCTCCTCGCTCAGCAGCCGCCGCGTGTTGTCGGTGAGGAGGTAGCGCGACAGCCAGCCATGGGGGCGCACGCCGCAGGTCTTTTCGATGCTGGTCACGGCCTTGCGGATGAAATCGCGCTCGGCCTCCTCGTCCATCTTGAACTGGTGGACCCAGCGCCAGCCGTGGCTGACGGGTTCGTGGCCGAGCTCGACAATCGCCTCCGCGATCTCGGGGTGGTTTTCGAGGGAGAGCGCGGCGACCGTCCAGCTCGCCATGATGTCGTAGCGCTTGAGCAGCTTGACGATCCGCGGCGCGCCCGCCTTGATCCCGTAGAGATAATTGGATTCATTGGAATAATTGCGCATCTTCGACTTCACGAAGACGCCCAGTTCGTCGACCGGCTCCATCCCGCGGTCGCCGCGGGCGATGGTCATCTCGCTGCCTTCCTCGACATTGACGACGACCGAAAGCGCCATCTTCGCGCCGCCGGGCCAGTCGATCCGTTCTTCCTGCATTGTTTTTTCCTCGCTTACGCTCGGGTGGACCTAGCCAGCCCGCTCCCCCGCCCTTCCACCCGGATCGTGACCGGTATTTCGGTTGGAAAGGCGGGGGAGCGGGCTGGCCGGGCAAACGTTCAAAATCAGTGCATCTCCTCCCCGCCCGAGACGTTGAGCGCCTCGCCCGTGACGTAGAAAGCGTCCTCGCTCGCGAGCCACAGGCACGCCGCCGCGGTGTCCGAGGGCAGGCCCGGCCGGCCCATCGGGTTCTTCGCGCTCATGTTGGCGAGGTAGTCCTCGACCGTCTCGAAGCCGAGCAGCCTGGAGAAATATTCGTTCTGCTTCGCCCCCAGCCCGGTGGTGACATGGTTGGGACAAACGGCGTTGACCGTGATCCCGTGCGCGCCGAGTTCGACCGCGGAGGCGCGCGTCAGGCCCACCATTCCGTGCTTGGACGAGACATAGGCGGGCAGGTGCGGGAAGCCCGATTTCGCGGCCTGCGAGGCGATGTTGATGATCCGCCCGCCCTTTCCGCGCTCGACCATCGCGCGTGCGGCGGCCTGCGTGCCGTAGAACGCGCCCGACAGGTTGACGGCGATGACCTTGTCCCATTCCTCCGCCGTGTCGACCTCGAGCAGCGGCTTCATCTTGAAGCCGATCCCGGCATTGTTGACGAAGACATCCACCCCGCCGAATTCGGCCACAGCGGCGGCCACCAGCGCGCGGCATTGCCCGACTTCGGAAACGTCGCAGGCGACCGCAAGCACCTTCGCCCCGCGAGAGCGCAGTTCCTCGGCGACCTCTTCGGCTTCCGCGTCGATCGCTACATCCGACACGACGCAGTTCGCGCCCTCGTCGGCGAAGGCCCGCAGGATGCCCTGTCCCAGCCCCTTCTGCTTGCCCGAACCGGTGACGACGATGGTTTTGCCAGCGAAACGCGCCATCTTACAGGTCCTCGGTCAGGATGAATTGCGGCGCGTCGGCAAAACCCTGGAAAGGCGCGGCGGCGGCCTGGAAGTCCTCGGTCGAAATGTCGGCGACGAATGCGTCCATCCCGGTCACGTCGATGATCTCGATGTATTCGAAATGCGGCTTCGCATTCTCATCCCCGAACACGCCCACCGACTTGTGCACGGTGAAGCTGGTGACCGAGCCGAGGCCGTTCACGGTCGGCAGGTCGCGGGTCTTCGCCCATTCCTCGTATTCGGCGACGTCGACGCCGGGCTTCAGGTTGAACAGGCAGATGATGCGCATGGGTTCAGGCTCCTTGCTTGGGCGGGCGGTATGCGCCCAGTTGTTCGTCGAGTGTGCGGGCGAGCGCGAAGAGGCCCGCTTCGGCTCCCTCCGGCCCGACGATCTGGACGCCGATGGGCAGGCCGTCCCCGGTCCATCCGGCGGGGATGCTCAGCGCGGGCAATCCCGCGATATTGGCGAGGCAGGTGAAATCGGCCTGCTCGGCGGGCTCGCGCTCGGCGTGGGGGAAAGGCGGGTTGGGGACCGTGGGCAGGATGAGAAAGCCGTGGCGCTCGACCGCAGCCCGCACCTCGTCGCGTGTCGTATCCAGGATAGCGCGGTCCTGCTCCCTGTCGTCCGCGCTGCGCTTCGGGCCGTAGGTCAGCAGCTTGGCGAGGTGGTCCGACACCGCGACCCCTGCAAGATGCGCGGCCATGGCCTTCGACACGCCGATGAAGCCGGCGAAGCGGATGCGGCTGCAGGGATGGGAGAGGCTCTCGACCTCGGGCTCGGCGTCCATGTCGTGCACGAGCTTGGCGAAGACGCGCAGCACCTCGCGGTGGATCTCGACGCCATGCTCGGCAAGCGTCGCGCCGTGGCCTTCGATGGGCGCTTCGCCGAAATCGCTCATCATCCGTGCGACGCGTTCGAGCGTGTGGAGATCGCGCGCCAGCGGTCCGATCGCGTCGAGCGACAGGTCGGCGGGTTCGAGCCCGTCCTGGCTCACGCGGGCCGTGGCGGGCTTGAAGCCATAGACCCCGCAATGCGCCGCCGGGATGCGGACCGAGCCCATCGTGTCTGTGCCGAGCGCCACGTCGCACAGCCCCGCCGCCACAGCCGCGCCGCTCCCTCCGGAAGAGCCGCCGGGAGAATACCCGTGGCGATGCGGGTTTTGCACGGGGCCGAAATGCGGATTGTCGGTCTTCGCGCCGAGCGCGCCTTCCTCCATGTTGAGAATGCCGGTGATCGCCGCGCCAGCTTCGCGCAGGGCCTTCACGACCGCCGCATCCTCGTTCGCGATGCGGTCCTTCCACGAACCGATCCCGGCATGGAAGGGCATCCCCTTGACCGCGATGTTCGCCTTCACGCCGACCGTCATCCCGGCGAGCGGGCGCTCGCCGCCGGTCGCGGTCTCGTCGCGGAAAAGGAAGGCGTTGTAGCGGTCGAGCATGGCTCTAGAGTCCCCGCTCGTCGATCAGGCGCAGCGGCTTCTGGCGGGTGTCGATCTCGGTCGCCTTCGCAGTGCCGCCGGGTTCGACCAGCACCACGTCGACCTCGACCCCCAACCCGCGCCGCAGCGTCTCGGCGAGTTCGCCCCTATCGCTCCCGCCGCGGCTTTCGAGCGTCACGGTCATCGTGTCCTTCTGGCTCGCGTCGCGCCTCAGGTGACAGACATATTCGCCCGTCAGGTCGGCGCGGTTCTCGATGATCGCGCCGATGGCGTGGGGGAAGACGTTGATGCCGCGCAGCTTCACCATGTTGTCGCTGCGGCCCTTGAAGCCCGCGATGCGCTTGAACACGATCTCGCCGCGCCCATCGAGTTCATGCGTCACGTCATGCGTGTTGAAGCGGATGCAGGGCGCGATGTCGTCCTTGTAGAGGCAGGTCACGACCATGTCCCCGGTCCCGCCCTGCGCGACGGGCTCGCCCGTGTCGACGTCGAGCAGTTCGAGATATTGCGCGTCCTCCCAGACATACATCCCGTCGCGCTCCGGCCCCTCGCCCGCGATGGTGCCGGTGTCGCCGACGCCGTACCAGTCATAAGCCTTCGCGCCATGCCACGCGGCCTCGGTCGAGGCGCGGTCCTCGGTCCCGAGATGGCCGATGATCATGCGTATATTGATCTTGTCGAACAGCCCCTCGGCCTCGGCGGTCTCGGCGAGCTTCCTGATGTAATCGACGAAGCCGACGATGGTGGTGACGCCGAAATCGGCCATCAGGCGGACCTGGTTGACGCTGCGGGTCTCGATGCCGGTCCCCGCGGACAGGAACACGCTGTTGGTGAAATGAGTCACCGCTTCGCGGATATAGTGCCCGCCGTTGATCATCCCGTGGCCGTAGACCGAATGGACCACGTCGGTCGGCTCCAGCCCCATCCAGCGATACATCCGGCCGACCAGCAGGTTGCCGACCTCGCGGCCCTTCGGGCCGAACATCAGCACCTGCGGCTTGCCGGTCGTGCCGGAAGTGGTGTGGAAGATCGTCGGCGGACGCGTCGCGGGATCGCCCATGCCGTGAAAATCGCCATAGGGCGGGTATTCGGCGATCGAGGCCATGAGGTCGCTCTTGTCGTAGACCGGCAGCTTGGTGATGTCCTCAAGGCCCCGGATGTCGCCCGGCTCGATGCCCTTCTCGCCCCACAGGCGGCGGTAGAACGGCACCTGCCAGCCGCGCTCCATCAGGCGCCGGAACTGCGCGTCCTGAATGGCGAAAAGCTCGTCGCGGCTCATGGAGGTGTAGCGCGCGGTGAAGGCGTCGCCGATGGGATAGTCCCTGAGGAGCTGCTCGTGGTCGAGCGCTTCGAAGAAGGTCGGATAGGTCATGCTTGTCCCGTGAAATAGCCAAGGGGATCATCGAAAATGCGCGGGTCGGCGTCGGCGGGCGCGAGGTCGCGGGCGAGGTCGGCCTTCGCCTTAGCCTGCGCCCCGGTGAGCGGATTGCCCGGGCTGCCGAGCGTATGCGCGATGGCGTGGGTTTCGCTGCGACCATCGGTGAGGGTCACGGTGAGGCGCTGCGGGAAGAGCGCGTTCGGATCCTCATTACCGTCCGGAACCAGCGCGATGCGGCGCGCAAGAGCGCCGAGCCGCTCGTCCGCCATGTGCTCCGGCGTGAAGCGGCGCGGGTCGATCACCCCGTCCGCCAGCATCAGCGCGCCCAGCCATTGCAGGCAGAGCCGCGCATAGGCGGGCGTCATATCGGGGGAATAGGGCCGCGCGACGAGGCGGCGGATGAGCGGCGGGCAGGCGAGTTCGATCCGCTCGACCGCGCCGGGATCCAGCGCCAGTTCCTGCAGCTTGCCGAGCGCGGCGTGGCTTGCCCGGCCCGACGGGAAGGGCTTCACGCTGACTTCGGATATGCGCCAGACCCTGCCGAGGTCGCGCGTGTAGGTCGCAAGGTCGCCCTCGTCGAACAGGCGGAAATAGCCGAATTCGCCCTCCAGCGGGTCCTTCGGGCCGGGAAAGCCGGCTTTCGCAAGGTCGCTCGCCGTGACCGCCGCGCGCGCGGCATTGGCGATCTGGAAGGGGAGCGTCGCCAGCCCCTCGACATGGGGCTGCATCGTGCCTGCCGCGCTCGAATAGGCAAGGCCGAGAGTGTCGTCCATCGGCACGCCGTCGATCCGCGCGACGGCCAGCGCCGCACCGATCACCCCCGCCGTGGCGGGGCGGAAGAAGCTGAGGCCGCTTGTCGCGGCAAGGCCGAGGCCGGAGGCGACATCCACCCCGACGGCGAGCGCGGCGAGCGCCTCGTCCGCCGCGCATCCCCCGCCCCGGTCGATCGCCGCTCCGAGCGCTGCAACCACGGTGGACAGCGCATGGACGACGGCGGGTTCGTGCACCGCGTCCCATTCGAGGCAGTGCACGCGGTATCCGTTGACGAAGGCCGCGGCGGGTGCGGGCAGGCGGCCGGGCGAGCCGATCAGGCGCGCATCGCCGCCCGCTCCCATCGCCTCGGCCGCCTCGCGGATCGCCTCTGCCCCGGGAGCCATCGCCCCCGCCGCGCCGACGGCAAGCGTGTCGGCCAGCAGGCGCTCGGCATCGGCGCGGACGCTTTCGGGCAGCACATGGGCCGCGCGCGCGAAATCGAGGAGGTCAGCCGTAGCGCTCACCGTATCCACTCCTCGAGCATGGTGTCGATTTCCGCCGCGTCGTCGCCTTCGAGCGCGAGCCGCACCGCGCGCTCCGCCTCGGCTTTCGGCAACCCACCCCAGCGCGCGAGGCTGTGCATCTTGGCGACGATCCGCTCCTCGCTCACCGGGCGCTCCGGGTCTCCCAGCGTATCGACCAGTTCGCACCCGTTCACGCGCGCCCCGAAATGCGCCGGGTAACGGGCGGTGAACTCGGCCCCTTCCGCGACCGTCACCTGCGCGCGCAGGCCCGCAAGCGCGGCAATGGCTTCCTTGGTGAAATCCTCCGGCTCCGCCTCGCGCCCATCCGCGACCACGGCCACGGCGTGCTGGAGCGAGAATTTCGCCTCAAGCTCGGTCGTCGGATCGGGCCGGTCGCAGAAGGTCAGAGCGTCGCGGAAGGTTTCGACGGAGAAGGGCGGCTCCAATTTGCCCGCGCGGCGCAATTCCATCGCCGCGTCGATCGCCGGGTGCGCGTGGCGGCAGGCGGCGAAGGGCTTGAAGCTGACCGTGTCGATCAGCCAGCCGTCACCGTTGCGGGCCAACTCGCCCGGCTCCTTCGTCATCGCGGCGAAGAGCCCCTGCGGCCCCTCGAGCAGGCGCTGCGGCCCCGTCGCCCCGTAATGAACGTGCAGCGCCGCGTTGCGCCCCGTGCTGACCGCGTGAAAGATGTGCCACTGCTTCGTCAGGACGTCGTCGTGCCGCATATGCCACAGGCCGCCCGCGACCGATCCCGCATTGCCCAGCGCATTGGCGTATTCGACCGGCGCGAAACCGAGCAGCGAACCGAAGGCGGCGCAGGCTCCGAACACGCCCATCGTCGCCGTGGGATGCCAATGCGCGTAGTGGTGCGCATCGAAGGCCGCGCCAATCGCGATCATCGCCTCGTAGCCGCGCACCGCCGCATCGAGCCGGGTGTCCATGTCGGCGGCCGAAAGGCTCAGCGCGGCGGGCCACACGACCGGGCCGGGATGGAGCAGGCTCGTGCGGTGCACGTCATCCATCTCGAGCACATTGCCGAGATAGGTCGCCCGCTCCCACCCGCGCGAGGAAATCGACGCGCCCAGCGCCCCCGCCTCCTCCTGGCGCGCCCCCGCGACGCAGGCGAGCCAGTCCAGCAGGTGGAACCGAGCGCGCTCTCGCTCGCTTTTAGCGGGAGGCCGCGCTAAGCTCGCGGCAAGCAAGGCCAGCAGCGGCTCGCTCATCGCGCCGCCGCCTGCCGGACAAAGGGTCGATGGAGCGAGAATTGGCGACCACTGCCAGGGACAAGAAGGGCCAGCGAACGCCGCGCTACCTGCAGCTTGCTGGCGAACTGCGCGAGGCGATCCTCGCGGGCGAATTTGCGGGCGGCAAGCAGTTCCCGACCGAAACGGCGCTCTGTGCCCGCTACGACGTCAGCCGTTTCACCGTGCGCGAGGCTCTGCGCCGGCTCGAGGCCGAGGGGCTGATCCAGCGTCGCCGCGGTTCGGGCACGACGGTCCAACCGGCGGCCGCGCGCGGCGGGGCGCTGCACCAGCCGCTTTCCAACGTGGGCGAGCTGCTGCAATATGCGCGCGGCAGCGAAGTGACCTATGAAGAGGTCGAATGCGGCGCGCTTCCCCCCGAAGTGGCGGAACAGATCGGCGAACCGGTGACGGGCGAATGGATGTGCTTTCGCGGCACGCGGCGGCAGGCGGAGGATTCGCTCCCCATCGCCGTCACCGACGCCTATTTCCACGAATATCTCGGAGAAGCCCCGCGCGAGCTCGACCTTGCGGCGGGCACGCTGTTCAGCCAGATCGAACGGATCGCGGGTGTGCGCATCGGCAAGGTCACGCAGGACATCCAGGCGATCCCCGCCGACGCCGCCACGGCCGAGGCGCTCGCAATCGACGAGGCGAGCCCGGTCCTGCGCATCCTGCGCTGCTATTACGACCCCGACGGTCGCCTGTTCGAAATCTCGGTGAGCCACCACCCCGGCGACCGCTTCGCCTACGCGATGCATATCGACGTCGAGGGGTAGCGCACTTCTCATCCCGGCTGCCCGCCTTTCGCCGGGACGGGCGCGGGCTTCCAGTCCTCCCCGGCGAACCGGATCGGCGGCGCGATGTGGCGCCCCCCGCCTGTCGCCTCGACGATAAGGCCGCGCTCGGCCACGTGAGGCTCGTCGAAGGCTTCGCGGAAATCGAGCACGGGGGAGAAGGCGACGTCCTTGTCCGCGAACCATTCGACCCATTCGGCGCGGGTCTTTGCGGCAAAGGTTTCGCGCAGGAAGGCGATCAGCTCGCCCTGCTCGCCCGCCGGGGCTTCGGCGAGCGGCAGGAGATCCTCGCGCCCGAGGGCGGTGAGCAGGTTCTTCGCGAACTTGATCTCGCGCCCGCCGAGGACGACGTGGCGATCATCGGCGGTCTTGTAGACTTGGTAGAAGCCCGCCCCGCCGAGGCTGCGCTGCGAAGCGGATTTCGGGCTCTCGCCTCCCGCGATCGCGCTGCCCGCCGTATGCGCGCACCACGGCAGCAGGCTGTCGAACATCGCGCAATCGAGATAGGCACCCTCGCCGGACCGCTCGCGCCCGATGAGCGCCATGAGCACGCCCGAAAGCGCCGTCAGCCCGGCGGCGAGGTCGGCGCTCGGCGCGCCGGGCACCACGGGCGTGCCGTCCGGCCCGTCATTGACGCTGAGGAAGCCGGCGAGCGCCTGCACCGCCATGTCGTGCGCGGGATGGTGGGCGAGCGCGCCTTCCTGCCCGAAGGCGGAGATAGAGCAATAGACGATGGCCGGATTGATCGCCTTTACCGCCTCGTAGTCGAAGCCGAGCCGCTTCATCACGCCGGGGCGGAAGCCCTCGACGAAGACATCGGCCCCGGCGATCAGGTCGCGCAGCGTCGCCTTGCCGTCCTCGCTCTTGAGGTCGAGCACGACGCTCTTCTTGCCGCGATTGAGATTGGCAAACCAGACCGAGTGCTCCTCGCCGCCATAGGTGTCGAAGGGGGCCTGATCGCGCGCCGGATCCCCCGCAGCGGGTTCGACCTTGATCACCTCGGCCCCGTGATCGGCCATCATCACCGTCATCATCGGTCCCGGCAGGAACTGCGTGAGATCGACGACCTTTATCCCTGAAAGCTTTCCCATTCTCTCCCCTCGTCCGTTCTCAGACCACGCCGCGGGCGCGCAGGTCCGCAATCGCGTCGGGGTCATAGCCGAGATCGGCGAGGATGGAATCATTGTCCGCGCCCAGCAGCGGTGCGGCGCGATTGGGCGGGCGCTGGCCGTCGAACTTGAGCGGGCTTGCAAGGATCTGGAGGTCGGCCTTGTCGGGGTGCGGGATTTCCTCGCGCATACCCACCTTGCGCAGCCACGGATTGTCGAGCGCGTCGCCCAGCGTATAGACCGGCGCGACCGGCACGTGGCCCGCGAGCAGTTCCTGCCAGTGCGCCATCGGCTGTTTCGCGAATTCCTCGTCGAGGATGGCAGTCAGCGTCTCGCGGTTCGCCAGCCGGTCGGCATTGTCGGCGAAGCGCGGGTCGTCCTTGAGATCTTCGCGCCCCATGCGGGTGACGAGGATGTCCCAGAACTTGGGCAGCTGGCACATCACGAACATCCAGCCATCGGCGGCCTTGAACATCTGGCTGGGCGTCGCCGTGGGATGGGCGCTGCGCGGCGTGCGCTGGGTTTCGTCGCCATGGTTCATGTACCACAGCGCGGGATAGCTCGTCTGGTGGACAGCGGCTGCGAGCAGGTCGGTGTCGACATCGCGCCCGATGCCACTGCGCTGCGCATCGACCAGCGCGCCGAGCAGCCCGATGCAGAAGATCGTGCCGGTCATGAAATCGACCATCGACAGGCCCATGCGCTGCGGCTCGCCGCCCGGTTCGCCGGTGACGGCGCAGTATCCCGCCTCCGCCTGCATCAGGTAATCATAGCCCGGCCATTTCGCGCGCTCGTTGTCGCGGCCGTAGGCAGACAGGTGCGCACAGACGATCGCCGGGTTCACGTCCTTCAATGCGGCATAGTCGAGCCCCAGCCGCGCGGGCAGGTCTCCGCGCATATTGTTGGCGACGACGTGGCTTTCGGCGGCGAGCTGCCGCAGGATCGCCTGGCCCTCGTCCGTCCTCATGTCGAGCGTGAGCGAACGCTTGTTGAGGTTGAAGCTCTGGAAATAGGTGCTTTCACCGGGCCTCAGGTAATGCGGGCCCACGGCGCGCGCCGTGTCGCCGCCGCCGCGCCGCTTGCCGTCGGGGCCGGGCTTGCCGGGCGGTTCGATCTTGATGACCTCGGCTCCCATCTGGGCGAGGAACATCGTGCCGTATGGTCCGGCGCCGTATTGCTCGGCGCTGATGACGCGAAAGCCCTTGAGGGGCAGGCGATCCGGGGGACAGTGCACCGCGCTCGCCCCGCTCAGATCTGGTTTTCCCTGAGGTGCTGCTTGGCGATGATGATGCGCTGCATCTCGTTCGTCCCCTCGCCGATGCACATCAGCATGGAATCGCGGTAAAAGCGTTCGATGTCGTATTCCTTGGAATAGGAATAGCCGCCGAAGATGCGCATCGCCTCCTGGCTGTTCTCGACCGCGGCTTCGGAGGCGAAATACTTGGCGATGCCCGCTTCCTTGTCGCAGCGTTCGCCCTTGTCATAGGCTTCCGAGGCATCGAGCGTCAGCAGCCGCGCGGCGCGCGCGCGCGTGACCATTTCGCCGAGCTTCAGCTGGATCGCCTGGTGCTGCGCGATGGGCTTGCCCATGGTCTCGCGCTGCTGGGCGTATTCGGTCGCGAGCCTGAGCGAACCTTCGGCGAGCCCCACCCCGCGTGCGGCGACGTTGATGCGGCCAAGTTCGAGGCCGCCGGTCGCCTGGAAGAAGCCCTGCCCTTCCTCGCCCCCGATCAGCTGGTCGGCGGGGATACGGTAGTCCTCCATGACGAGTTCGGCGCTGTCGATCGACTTGTAGCCCAGCTTGTCGAATTTCTTGCCGGTGGTCAGCCCGTCCCGCTTGTCGGCGATGAACAGGCTCATGCCCTTGTAGCGCGGCTCGGCCTTCGGATCGGTCTTGGCGAGCAGGGCGAAGCACGACCCGTTCAAGGCGTTCGAGATCCAGGTCTTGGTCCCGTTGAGCACGTATTCGTCGCCCTCGCGCCGCGCCACGGTGCGGATCGCCTGCAGGTCGGTCCCGGCATTGGGCTCGGTCAGGGCAAGCCCGCCGCGGATCTCGCCGCTGGCGAATTTCGGCAGCCACTTCGCCTTCTGCTGCGCCGTGCCGAAACGCTCGACCGCGGCGGCCATGATGAGGTGCGAATTGAAGATGCCGGTGATCGCCATCCAGTGGCTCGAGATTTTCATCACGATCTTGGCATAGGTCGTCGCCGGCAGGCCGAGCCCACCGTATTCCTGCCCGATCGTCGCCCCGAACAGGCCCATCTCGGCCATCTGTTCGACCAGTTCGGCGGGCCAGATGTCGTTGTGATCGTGGTGCTGGATGACCGGGATGACCTCGCGCTCCATCCAGCGGTCGATCGCGTCCATGAAGGCGCGTTCTTCCTCGGGGTCGATCGTGCGGACCTGGTCGTCGAGCTGTGCGGCAGTGGCCATGGGAATTTCCTTGCGGGGTTTGAAGGGTCAGTCGTCGAGATTGCCGAAGCCGCGCTTCCACACCAGCACGGAGCGCTTGTAATGCGCGACGACATCGCCGTGCTGGTTCATCGCGGTGGTCTTGAACGTGACGATGCCCTGCTGCGGGCGGCTCTTGCTCTCGCGCTTTTCGAGCACCTCGCTTTCGCAGTAGATCGTGTCGCCGACGAACAGCGGCTTGGTCATGCGCACCTCGTCCCAGCCGAGATTGGCGATCGCCTTGCCGCTGGTATCCGACACGCTCATGCCGGTCATGATCGCGATGGTCAGCGGGCTCACCACGAGCGGCTTGCCGAATTCGGTGTCCTTCGATAGCTCGTAGTCGAAATGCGCCGGGTGGGTGTTCATGGTGAGCAGGGTGAACCACACGTTGTCGGCATCCGTGATCGTGCGCCCGGGGCGGTGCTCGTAGACATGGCCGACCACGAAATCGTCGAAATAGCGCCCCTGGACCTCGCGGAAGCGGCCCGGCGATACCTCGATGTAACTGTCACGCATTCGTCTGCTCCTCATGCCGCGCCAGCACCGCGCGGTATTTCTTGATGAAGGGCGCTTCCAGCATCCGCCCCTTGAACCGGATCGCGCGCCCGCCGCCGGCCTCGTAGGCATCGAGCGCCTCGCGCGCCTCGGCGACTTCGGCGGCGCTGGGGGCGAAGGCACCGTTGATAGCCGCGACCTGCCGCGGATGAATCGCGGCCTTCGCGGTAAAGCCCAGCCGCCGCGCGCGATTGCATTCATCGGCCAGCCCCGCCTCGTCGTCGAGCGCGATGTAGGGCACGTCGATCGCGGGCTTCCTCGCCTCGGCGCAGGCGAGGATCACCTGCTGGCGCGCGGCGAGGAGCGGCTCCCACGC
This sequence comes from Erythrobacter sp., assembly GCF_011765465.1. Classification (NCBI taxonomy): domain Bacteria; kingdom Pseudomonadati; phylum Pseudomonadota; class Alphaproteobacteria; order Sphingomonadales; family Erythrobacteraceae; genus Erythrobacter; species Erythrobacter sp. Next base: position 2,356,914 of record NZ_CP050265.1, read on the forward strand.
GAGATCCACGCCCAGTTCGCCCGAGAAATCGCCCCCGCCGAACATGACAGCCGCGACCTTGGGATGCGAAGCGATCTCCAGCGCGTGGCGCAGACCGCGCGGCGTTTCGATCAGTGGGACGAGGTCGGGGCAATCCTCCCCCAGAACGCCCGCGATCACGCCCAGTTCGGCGGCGCTTTCGACCATGGGAACGAGCAAGGTTTCGGGCAGGCATTCGCACTCGCTGAGAGCGGCAAGGTCGCGCACGCCGAACGCGGTCGCCACGCCGTTGATCCGCACCGCCCAGCCGTCCGGCGCTTCCTCCACCTGCGCCAGCGCCGCGCCGCGCGCGCTTGCCTTGTCCTCGGCCGCGACCGCGTCCTCGAGATCGATCACGGTCAGGTCCGCCCCGCCCGCCTTTGCCTTGGCGAAACGGTCGGGCCTTGAACCGGGCACGAAAAGAAGGCTGGCGGCGACGAACATGGCGAAAGAGGGTATCCCGTCTACAGCCCGCGTAGCGGGCGAAAAATCACGCTTCACAATTTGTCCGGACAAATCTAAAGTCAAGGACGAATTGCGGATTTGTCCGGACATACGCGCCGGACTGTCCATTGAGCGGATACTCGGCGCGGGAGGAAAGCCATGAAATCCATGAAGACGCTTTTGGTTGCAGCTACGATGCTGGCGGGCGGTTTCGCCCTTGCCACGCCGGCCTCGGCGCAGATGCTCGACCCCGAAAAACCCGAGGACGCGCTCGAGATTTCGAAGCGCCTGCAATGCGGCGTTTCGGCGGACGAGCCGGCGGTGTTCCACTGGTCGGGCAATATCTACGGCCGCGCGCCCGGCGTGCGCGACAAGCTGCTGTTCAAGGGCGAGGGCATGAACATCCGCCGCTGCGTCGAGATCGAGGACCCGGAGCGCGGCAAGGGCTGGCGGCTCATCAGCCGCGAGATCATGCTGATGCTGGACCCCGAAACCGGCGAGGTCGTCGATGAATGGGAAAATCCCTATACCGGCGAGACGGTCGAGGTGATGCAGATCCACAATGACCCCGTGAACGGCCGGCCCAATTTCGCCTATGGCGCGGACGGATCGCCCTTCCGCCTGTCCTCGATGCGGGTCGCGGGCGACTATGTCTTCATGCCGTTCGAAGCGCCACTGTTCTATCCCAACCCGCTCGCGGGCGATTACCAGCAATTCGTCGGCAATATGTATCACGCGATGGAGATCTTCGACTTCGCCGCGATGAAGGACGAGCTGTTCGACGGCTCCACCCCGACCGCCTACCCGATGATCAGCTGGGTGCGCATTTCGCCCTGGGCGCCGTGGATGAATATGGGCGGGCGCCCCGGGCAGATGGTGTTCAACGCGATGGGGCGGAAACTGCCGGGCGGATTCGAGCAGCTGCCCGACGTTCTCAAGGACGAGATCCGCGAAAACTACCCGATCTACGAAAGCGCCCCGCCCAAGGACGATATGCGCCCCAACGAGACGACCTGGACCAAGTTCAAGAAGCTCACCGACGCGAAGCGCGCCGCCGGGGGCGAGGCGAAGGGCGGCGGCGAAGGCCACTGATCGCCCGCAGCAAGGCCATGAAAAAGGGGGCGGGAAGCGCGCTGCTTCCCGCCCCTTTTTCGTTGATCGGGGATCAGAAGCCGGCCGAAAGCACCACCCCGACGCGGCGGCCGGGACGAAGCCCGCCGATGAAGCTCCGCCTCAGGTCGTTGTTGGCATCGGCATAGCGGATGATCTGCTGGATCGCGTCCTCGTCGAACAGGTTGTTGACGTAGAGCATGATCCGGAACTGGTCGTTCTCGATCCCCATGCGCGCATCGACCTCGGTCGCATCGCCCGTCCGCGCGAGGTTGTGGACCTGCGCGAAGCTCGACGAGGTGTAGGTGATGTTGCCGCCCGCGAAGAAGTCCCAATCTCCGCCGCCGATCCCGGTCGAGGAGCGGTAATTGAGGTCGGCGAACGCGCGGTGGCGCGGCGCGCGCGGGATCGACTGCCCGGCGATCGATCCGAACAGGCTCTGGCAGCCCGAAATGTCGGGGAACTGGTCCCCGGTCGAGCAATTGACCAGCCCGTCATCGGCGACGTCGTTGAGCACGCCCTGGTTCTCGTCCACCCCGCTGGTGAACTCGGTGTCGGCGAGCGCGTAGTTTGCCGTCAGCGTCAGCCCGCGCGAGAGTTCGCCGACCAGCTCGGCCTCGACACCCCAGATCTCCGCCTCGCCCGCATTGGTGACGACGCTGATCTGGTTCGGCGGGACCGACACGTTCTGGGTCAGCTGGTAGCCGTCGATCTCGGTGTAATAGGCCGCGATGTTGAAGATCACCGAACCGTCGAAGAAGGTGTTCTTGAGCCCCAGCTCGAAGCTCTTGTTTTCCTCCTCGGCGAAAGTCTCGATGTCGAGATTGGGGTCGAGCGCGTTCGCGGTGATCGCCAGCGCGCCGTTGAACCCACCCGGCTTCTGCCCCTCGGCATAGATTGCGTAGAGCATATTGTCGGGCGTGAACTGCCAGTCGAGCGTCACGCGCGGGGTGAACGCCTTGAAGGTCGCATCGGCATTGACCGGCGCGGGGCGCGGATCGCCCTCGGCGAAATTGAAGACGGTCTGGCTGATCTTCTCCTCGGCATAGCGCCCCTCGATCCCGAGGTTGAGCGTGTCGGTGATGTGCCAGTTGACCGCGCCGTAAATGGCGATGTTCTCGATATCGAGCAGGTTCTCGCTGCGGTCGTTCGGGGTCGAGGGCGAAAACAGCGGGAAGGTCGTCCCGCAGATCGGGTTCGCCGCGCAGCGCGCCTGCTCCTGCGCGAGCCGCGCCCCGAAGCTCGCCCCGGCAAGCGCCCCGGCATTGGCGGGAACCTCGCGGATCGCAAAATTGTCGTCGCTCTGGTCGAAGTAGTAGCCGCCGACGATGATATCGAAGGTGTCGCTTTCATAGAGCAGCTTCAGCTCCTGCGACCAGTCCTGCGTCTCGCGCAGGTTGGCGAAGGAGAAGTCGATGGTCGAGCCGACGAAGCCGAACGGGAAGATCGGCCCCGCCGGGCCGAAGCCGATCGGGGCGCCCGCCGGGAAACGCGCGAAGACCGCGGTCTGGAAACTGTTCGGGCTGTAATCGCCGTCGGTCAGCTGGGTTTCGGCACGGTCGTTGAAGCCGGTCAGCGAGACCAGCGTGAGCGCGTCCGACAGCTCGTATTCCATGCGCAGCGAGACGTTGTAGGTGTCCGCCTCGATCCCGACCATGTCGCGGTCGGCGAATTGGACGGGATAGTCCGAGCTCACCTGCGCGGGATCGATCACGCCGCAGAAATAGCGCCCGCGCCCGCCATAGAGCGAGCCGTTGTCGAACAGGCAGTTGTTCTGGTTCGCGTCCTGGTGGAAGATCGCGGGCTGGCCGTCGTCGGTGCGGTTGTAATAGCCGCGCAGCGCCGCGGTGAACGGCCCGCCATTGTCCCACGCGAGCACGCCGGAGGCCGACCAGGAGGACTGCTGGCCGATCTTCGTTCCGTCGAACTGGTTGGTGAACTCGCCGCCGAAATCGTAGAAGCGCCCGTTGACGCCGAAGGACAGGCCTTCGCTGATCGGCCCGCGAATGCCCGCGGTCAGTTCGTAGCGGTCGTGTTCGGCGATGTCGGCGGTGACTCGGCCTTCCCAGGTGTCGCCGGGCATCTTCGAGATGATGTTGATCGCGCCCGAATAGGTGTTGCGTCCATAGAGCGCGCTCTGCGGCCCCTTGACCACCTCGATCCGCTCGATCGTGTCGACGTCGTAGTCGGCGAGGGAGCCGGTGTAATAGATGCCGTCGATGAAGAAGGCGACGCCGCTTTCGCCGAGGATGTTGGCCTGGCCGCGGATCACCGGGCGGTTGCCGTTGCGCCCGAAGCTTTCATCGAAGATGAGGCCCGGCGTCGTGTTGGCGATGTCGGTGAGGTTGTTGAGGTTGAGGCGCTGGATCGTCTCGGAGGTGGCGACCGCGACGCTGGTCGGAACCGTCTGGAGCGATTCCTCGCGCTTGCGCGCCGTGACGATGATGGTCTGGCCGGCGCCTGCCAGTTCCTGCATTTCCTCTTCGCTCTCGTCGATCTCCTGCGCTGCGAGCGCGCTCGGCGTGAGCATGGTCGCGGCCAGCAGAGCCGAGGTGACAAGCTTCTTCATGGTTACCCTCCCGTAACGGCGCCGGACCCCTCCGGCGCGAAAATCAACCGTCCCTGCCGTCAATCCTGCCGAGCGGCGAAAATTTGTCCAGACAAATTTGCCCAGCGCGGCGGAATGAGGCCGGGGTGAGGAATCACGGCAACGGTTTGACGTTGCCGAGAAAGGCCGTGACGAGCAGCAGGAGATAGACCGTCCAGACCCAGATCCGGGTGCGATCCATCGTCCGGCGCAGCGGGATTTCGGTCGCATCGCTCGACCCTTCCTGCAGCACCGCGGCAAGCTGCGCGCCGACCGGCTTGAACGTCACGTCGATCATGATCGCGGCAACGAAGATGAGCCCGAACATCAGCGCCTTCCACGCCAGCCAGTCGGGGCCGAGCGGCGCGTCCAGCCACAGGCTCTGCCCGCCGAGCCAGAGGTAGAAGCCGCCGATCAGCCAGCGCAGCCAGCCTTCGATCCGGCGATTGCGCGCCGCGCGCGGGGTCTGGTCGTGGAAATGCGAATCCCACACCAGCGCGAGCCAGAAAAGGCCGACCAGCCACGCGCCGACCAGCAGCCATGTCGGCACGTCCCACCAGCCGCCCGTGTCCACCACGGAAAGCGACAGCGGGACCATCAGCGCCCAGGCGCTGCGCGGGACCATGTCGATCTCGACCAGCAGGGTGAGCAGCGCGATCCTCTGGTCGAGCGACCACTTCTCGCGCTTCCTGAAATGCTGGCCGAGCACGAACACCCCGACATCCGCACCGAGCCACAGCACGAACAGCAGCAGGTGGACATAGACCAGCACCGGATAGGCGTATTCGGACATTCGGACCCCCTCGAAACCCGTGGCAAAGCAAAACTGTTGCCCAAACGGCACGGACGTTGACAGATTCGGACAATTTGTCCGGACAATTTGCACTTCCGCGCTTGACAAGCAAGAGTTTGTCCGGACAACTTTCGCCCGCAGGATGGGAACGACAGACCGGCGGGAGGCCGGCATCACCCTTTGCAGACGGAGGACCAACTCCCATGACTTCGCTTTACGCCAAAAGACTGGCGCTGCTCGGCATGACCTCGGGTCTTGCCCTGGCCGCGTTCCCGACCATCGCCCACGCCCAGGACGCCGAACAGGATGTCGCCGAGGAGGAAACCCAGCGCGGCGTGTCCTCGATCATCGTCACAGCCCAGCGCCGCGAGGAAAGCGTGCAGGACGTGCCGATCGCGATCTCGGCCTTCGACCAGCAGGAACTGCAGACCCGCGGCGCCTTCACCGCGCTCGACGTGGCGCAGTTCGTTCCGAACCTCGTCGGCCTCAACAACACCGGGCTGGGCACCGCGAACTCCTATTATCTGCGCGGCATCGGCAACTCGGAAAGCATCGCGACCTTCGACCCGCCGATCGGCACCTATGTCGACGACATCTATCTCTCGCGCCAGAATGCCAACAACCTGTCGCTGTTCGACGTCGAGCGGATCGAGGTCCTGCGCGGGCCGCAGGGCACGCTGTTCGGGCGCAACACGACCGGCGGCGCGATCAACGTCTTCCTGTCCGAACCGGGCGACGAGATCGCGGGCTATGCCGAGATCGGCTACGGCTCCTACGACATGAAGATGGGGCGGGCCTCGATCGACCTGCCGCTCGCCGACACCTTCGCGGTCAAGGTGTCGGGCTACTGGCAGGACGACGACGGCTGGGCGATCAACAACCTCACAGGCGAGCGCACCAATGAAAGCGACAGCTGGGGCGTGCGCCTCGGTATGCGCGGCGAACTTTCGGACAGCGTGCGCTGGACGGGTTCGTACATCCACACCGAGTCCGAGGCGGTGAACCTGCTCAATTTCGACTGCGATCCGACCAATCCGACCAATTGCGACGGGCGCTTCACCGCGACCGGGCTGACCCGGGACGGCAATTTCATCAGCCCCGCCTTCGGCCCGCTCGTGGCCGGGGACAAGGTCAACCAGGGCCTCGGCAACAAGGCGGTGATGGATTTCATCTCGTCCAATCTCGAAGTCGAACTCTCGCCCGACTGGACAGTCAATTTCATCACCGGCTTCGTCGACCTCTCGCAGCAGTTCGCGCTCGACTTCGCCGATGGTCGCGCCTTGCCGACCGCAGCCAATCCCGTCCCGCCGGTGGTGGGCTGGACCTATGGCGGCTTCAGCATCGTCAATGACGGCTCGCACACCCAGTTCACGCAGGAAGTGAAATTCACCGGCTCGATCGCCGACGGCCTGCTCGATGTCGTGGGCGGCGTGTTCTACTTCCACGAGGAAAACACGACCGATTTCGCCGACATCTTCACGCTGCCTTTCGCCCCGCCGCCGGACGGGTTCCCGTTCCTGCTGGCGGACCGCACGCTGGACAACACGGCCGAGGCATGGGCGGGCTACCTGCAGGCCGACCTCAACATCACCGACCAGCTCACGCTGACGGCGGGGGTCCGCTACACCGACGAGACCAAGACCTTCTCGATCCGCGACAACCGTCCGCGGGTGGGGGGCACGAACCTGTGCCTTGCGGCGAACCAGTTCGGCCCGACGCCCTGCATCGAGGACGCAAACCTCGTCGCGGCCAACGGCACGCCGATCCCGACCGAGCAGTCGGTCGACCTGTGGACCCCGCGCTTTGCGATCAATTACGCGCCGAGCGACGAGATCCTCCTCTTCGCCAGCGCCACGCGCGGCTTCAAGTCGGGCGGCTGGAACGCGCGCGGGACCAATCCGAACCTACTTTTCCCGTTCGGCCCGGAAACCGCGTGGAGCTATGAAGCGGGCGCGAAGACCGAATTGTTCGACCGCCTGATCCGGTTCAACGTGACCGGCTTCTGGCTCGACGTGTCGGACCTGCAGACCCCGTCGGCCTTCGTCGCGCCGGACGGTTCGCTGACCTTCATCACCCGCAACTTCGCCGATTACGAAAACAAGGGCGTCGAGGTCGAGATCACCACGGTCCCGGTCGAAGGGCTCAACCTGTTCGCCGCGATCGGGTACCAGGACGATGAATACAACATCGATCCCAACGCCCCCGCGCTCGACGAATTCGGGATCCAGTCGGTCGCCGCGCAGCAGCAGGACTGCCTTGCCCAGCTCGCGGCCGGGCTCCTGCCCAATGTCGGCGGCGGAGCGGACGAAGCGCCCGCCTGCGGGGTCGGCATCGTCGCGCCCGACGGCTCGATCGCGACGCCCGTGCGAACCCCCGACTGGACGGTGTCGATCGGCGGCAGCTACGAGATCGGCCTCGGCACCGATTTCACGCTGACCCCGGCGATCAACGCCAACTGGCGCAGCGACAGCGAAGTGGGCACCAGCGAAGTGACCCTGTTCGAACAGGACGTCACCGGGCTTTCCGGCACGGTCTACCCGACCAACACCCTGCGGCTCGGCGATCCGATCGACCCGGCGACGGGTTCGTTCAGCCCGGCGCGCTGGATCGTCAACGGCACGCTGACGCTGCGCAGCGTGGACGGATGGTCGCTGGTGGCGGAATGCCGCAACTGCTTCGATGAGGAAGCGGTCGAAAGCTCGCTTGCCAACTTCGCCTATCTCAACCCGCCGCGCACCTGGATGGTCAGGGCCAGGTACGATTTCTGATGCTTGATCGATTGGCGGCGGCGGCGGTTCTGGCCGTCGCCGCCGCATTTCCTCTTGCCGCCCAAAGCGCCGCCGATGACGGCGTCGAACCGTGGACCGAGGCCGTCGTCAGCGTCACCGACCTCGAAGAGAGCGCGGGCTGGCTGGTCGATCACGGCGGCTGGCGCGAAGTCGCGAGCGGCGCGCTCGACCCTTCCGAAATCGCCTACTGGAACCTGCCGGAGAGCGTCACCGGCGCCTTCCTGAAAATCTGCGCGCCAGAGGTCGACGCAGGCTGCGTCCGCTATGTCCGTTTCGACGGGGCGGAGCAGCGAGTAATCCGCCTCGCCGCGCGGCCATGGGACACGGGCGGGATCTTCTCTATCATGCTGCGCACCGAAGACGCGCGCGCCGCCTTCGACGCGGCGATCGCGCGCGGGTGGTGGGCGGAAAGCCAGCCCTACGCCTTCACTTTCGGCGGCTCCGACCTCGTCAACGTCGTCATCCGCGGCCCCCACGGCGTCAATTACGCACTCTACGAGCGCAAGGCCCCGCCCTTCGACGCCTTCCCGGTCGGAGCGCTCAGCCGCGCGTTCAACGCGATGCGAATGGTGAAGGACCAGCCGAAAGCGCTCGCCTTCTACCGCGACACACTGGGCTTCGGCGTATTGTTCGACGCGCCGTTTACCGATCCCGAGCCGCGCTCGAACAATTTCTCGGTTCCCGCCAATCTCGCCACCAGCCTCGTGCGCCGCGCGGCGGTGGCGCAGCCGGTCCTTCCGGGCGAGACGGGCCGGGTCGAGGTTATGGAATTCGAGGGCTTCGAGGGCCGCGATTTTTCCGAACACGCCTCGCCGCCCAATCTCGGCATAATCTCGCTGCGCTACCCGGTGCGCGATTTGGGCGCCTATCTCGAAAGCCTCGCCGCGCGCGGGCTGGAGCCGACCTACGAAAGCGACGCGGTGACGATACCCGGCATCGGCACGGTCGCCATCGCCGCTGTCCGCGATCCCGACGGCAACCTCACCGAGTTCTACGATGCGCCCTAGCCTTGCCCTCCTGTCGCTGGCGATCATCGCCGCCCCGCTCGCCGCGCAGGACGACCCGCTGTTCGAGCGGCGCTGGGAAAGCCTGCTGGCGGGCGGCTATGAGCCGCTCACCATTCCGGTCGACTGGTACGATCCCGTCGCTGAGGTCGAAGGCGCACCCACGCCGGTCGTCGCCACCACGCCCGCCGTAGCCGGCATCGCCCCGACCGCGCTCGAAGCAGCGGCAAGCTGGGCCGAGGCGCAGAATTCGACCGCGCTGCTGGTCGCCCGCGACGGGAAACTGGTGTTCGAGCGCTACTGGCAGGGCACGGGCCGCGACACGCGCTTCAATCCGCAGTCCATGTCGAAGACCGTGCTCGCGCTGCTCATGGGGATCGCGATCGAGCGCGGCGAGGTGGGCTCGGTTGGCGATCCGGTTTCGGATTACGTGAGCGAATGGAAGGGCGAGCCGCGCGGCGCGATCACGCTGCGCCAGATGCTGCACATGGCCTCGGGGCTCGAACAGGGCGATGCTGGCTACGGCTACAAGGTCACGCCCGACAACCCGGTGGTGCGCCACAGCCTCGGCAGCGACTACACGAAGCTGCCGCTTTCGCTCGAGCCGGTCGGCGCGCCGGGCGAGAGCTTCGACTACAACAACAACGTCAACCAGCTGCTCGGCATCGTGCTCGAACGCGCGAGCGGGCGGGACTACGAGGCGCTGCTTTCGGAGCGGTTGTGGCAGCCGCTTGGCCTTGCCGATGCCGCCATGCCGCTGGACCGCGAAGGCGGGATGGTCATCACCAGCTGCTGCATCCTGTCGCGCCCGGTGGACTGGCTGCGCATCGGCCAGCTGTTCGTCGACGGCGGACGCTACGAAGGCGCGCAGGTCGTGCCGGAAGACTGGATCGAGGCAATGCTCGAACCCTCCCCGGCCTATCGCGGCTACGGCTACCAGGTGTGGGTGGGCAACCAGCAGGTCGGCGGCGAACGCCCGCCGCGCGTCCCGCTCGTCCCGTGGCAGAGCGAGGCGTTCGCGCCCCCGCGCGTCGTCCTCCTCCACGGCCACGGAGGGCAGCGCGTCTATGCCATGCCGGACAAGGGGCTGGTCATTGTGCGAGCAGCGCGCGATTGGCCGCAAGGCTGGGACGACGCCCTGCTGCCGAACGTGATATGGCGGGGAACCGCCGAGGAGAAACCCGAGTGAATTCCAGCCCCCTGCCCGATACGCGCGAAAGCGGCGAATTCTCGAAAGGCTGGACGGTCCTTCTCGCCGGCGTGATCGGGGTGATGTGCGGCGCTTCGCCCATTCCCTACAACGTGATCGGCTTCACCGCCGAGCCGCTGCAGGCCGAATTTGGATGGAGCCAGACCGAGGTTCTCGTCCCCATCACCCTGTTCGGCGTGATCGCGAGCTTCCTTGCGCCCGTCTTCGGCTGGATGGCCGACCGTTTCGGCGTGCGCCCCGTGGCGCTGTGGTCGCTCGCCGCTTTCGGGCTCGCCTTTGCCGCGATCTCGCTTACGCCCACCGCGAACGAGCCGGAAACGCTCTACATCTATTATGGCTTCTGGGTCGTCGTCGGCCTCGTCGGGATCGGTTCGACCCCGGTGACGTGGAGCCGCGCGATCAACCTGTGGTTCTTCAAACATCGCGGCCTCGCGCTCGGCATCCTGCTCATGGGAACCAGCATCGCGGCGATGATCGTGCCGAAATTCGCGGTCTTCGTGATCGAGAACTACGGCTGGCGCGCGATGTTCGCTGCCGTCGCTCTGTTTCCCGCCGCCGCGCTCGTCATCGCCTTCTTCCTGTTCCGCGAGCCGCGCCCCGAGGAACGCCCGCGCGCGATCGAGAGCGCGACCGGCAGGCTCACCGGCGTGACGCTGGGCTCGGCGCTGACCGATTACCGCTTCTGGGTGATCTGGGTGTCGATCGGGCTGATCGCGGCGGCCTTCGGCGGGGCCTTCATCAATATGCCGACCATGCTGCGCCTGCGCGGGGTCGAGGCGCAGACCGCCGCCACGGTCATGGGCATTCTCGGCATCGGAATCCTCGTCGGCAGGCTTGCGACCGGCGCTTTGCTCGACCGGTTCTGGCAGGGCTTCGTCGCCTTCCCGCTTTTGTGCCTGCCCGCGATTTCGGCCTGGCTGCTGCTCGGCGACAGCCTCGCCTTCCCCGCTGCGGCGATGGCGGGCTTCCTGCTCGGCTTTGCGGCCGGGGCGGAAAGCGACCTCATCGCCTATCTCACGGGCCGCTATTTCGGCATGGCGAATTACGGCAAGATCTACGGGATGCTCTATATGCCCTTCGGCCTGTTCAGCGCAGCCTCGCCGGTGATCTACGCGCAGGTCTATGACCGCACGGGCAGCTACGACCCGATCCTCGAGATCTCGATCGGGATGTTCATCGCGGGCGGCGCGCTCCTCCTGCTGCTCGGGCGCTATCCGCAGGACTTTCCCGAAGCCGACGAACCCGTAGAAGCCGCAATGGAGCCCGCCTGATGGCCACCCTCGCCCCGAAATCACTTGGCGACAACCCGCTCGCGCCCGTCCGCAAGGCGGTCGGCGATGCGCCGCTGCTGACCGACGCGGACAGCCTCGCGCTCTACAGCCATGACGTGCTCTCGAAGGGCGCCGAGCCGCTTGCCGTGTTCCGCCCCGACAGCGTCGAACAGCTCGCTGCCGGGATCGGCGCGGCGACGGCGGCGGGCATCGCGATCGTCCCGCGCGGGGGCGGCATGAGCTACACGGGCGGCTATCTCTATACCGGGGGTCCGTTCCTGCTGGTCGATACCGCCGCGCTCGACCGGGTGATCGAGATCAACGAGACCGACATGACCGTGACGGTCGAGGCCGGGATCAGCTGGGACAAGCTCCACCGCACGCTCGCGCCGAAGGGCCTCAGGGTCATGGCGTGGGGCACGCTGTCGGGCATCCGCGCGAGCGTCGGCGGGGGGATGAGCCAGAACGGCGTCTTCTGGGGCGCGGCGCGGGGCACGGCGGTGGACAGCGCGGTAAGCTTCGACGTGGTGCTGGCCGACGGGACGGTGCTTTCGACCGGCTCCGATTTCTTCCGCCCCTACGGCCCCGATTTGACCAGCCTCTTCGCCGCCGATTGCGGGGCCTTCGGGGTGAAGGCTCGGGTGACGCTGAAACTGGTGCGCGAGGCGCGCGCGTTCGCCTACGGCTCGTTCAGTTTCGCCGCGCATGACGGCCTGCTCGGCGCGATGAGCGACATCGCGCGCGCCGAACTCGCATCCGAAAGCTTCGCCTTCGACCCCTTCCTGCAGGCCCAGCGGATGAAGCGCGACACGCTCACCAAGGACGCCAAGCAGCTCGGCAACATGATGAGGTCGCAGGCGAAATCGGGCGGGGTCTTCAAGGCGCTGAAGGAAGGCGCGAAGGTCGCGCTCGCGGGGCGCTCCTTCCTCGACGGCGTCCCCTTCAGCCTCCACTGCATCGCCGAAGGCCGCCATCAGGCGGGCGTCGATGCCGACATGAAGCGCATCGGCGAAATCGTGCGCGAACACGGCGGCGAGGCGGTCGAGAACTCGATCCCCAAGATCCTGCGCGCCAATCCCTTCCCGCCGCCCAATTCGATGCTCGGACCCGAGGGCGAGCGCTGGGTCCCGGTGCACGGCTTCCTGCCGCACTCGAAACTGGTCGAGGCATGGGAGCGCCTGCAGGCCCTCTGGGCCGAAAACGCGGGCGAGATGGAGCGCTTGAAGGTCGAAACCGGCGCGCTGATCGCGGCGACCGGGCGCGGATCGTGCCTGATCGAACCGGTGTTCTTCTGGCCGGGGGAGCACAACCCGCTCCACCACCACGCGATCGAGCCGGACCACATGGCGAAGCTCTCGCCCGCCCCGGATAACCCGGAGGCGAACGCGCTGGTGGACAAGCTCAAGGCCGACGTCATCGCGATCTTCCGCGATCTGGGCGCAATCCACCTGCAGGTCGCGCGCACCTATCCGCTGAAGGCAAGTCATTCGCCCGAAGGCTGGGCGATCCTCGAGGCGCTCAAGGCCAAGGTGGACCCGAAGGGCCTGATGAATCCGGGCTCGCTCGGGCTATAGATGGCATTCGACCTCGACCGCAGGCGGGCCCTTGCCGCAGGGCTTTGCGCAGGGGTCGCGGCAAGCCTGCCGTTCGGAGCAGCAGAAGGACAGGACGTGACAGAAACCGGCACCTACTCCGCCGTCGCGATGCAATTGACCGCGCGTTCGCTGGAACGATTGGGCGCGGAAGAAGCGCGCGCGGCGATCCTCGATCACATCGCCGAGATCGAAGGCCAGATCAGGACGAGCGCGATCTTCATCGCGGGCTATGCGGGCAAGCCGGTGAAGCTGGTCGTGCTCCCTGAATACCTCTTCACCTCCTATCCGGGACGCATTTCGATCCCCGATTTCGCCGCCAAGGTCGGTTTCGCGGCAGGCGGCCCGGAATACGAGGCGCTTGGCGGCGTGGCCGAGCGGCTGGGCGTCTTCCTTGCGGGCAACACCTACGAGACCGACGAGGCTTTCCCGGACTTCTATTTCCAGACCTGCTTCATCGTCGCGCCCAGTGGCGAAGTGGTGCTGCGCTATCGCCGCCTGCTCTCGATGTTCGCGCCTTCCCCGCACGACGTGTGGGAGGCCTATCTCGACAAGTATGGATTGGAGGGTGTCTTCCCGGTCGCGCGAACCGAGATCGGCAACCTTGCCGCGATCGCCAGCGAGGAAATCCTCTATCCCGAAATCGCCCGCGCGCTCGCCCTGCGCGGGGCGGAGGTGTTCTGCCATTCCTCCTCCGAGATCGGCTCCCCGCTCGCGACCAACAAGGACATCGCCAAGCAGGCGCGCGCTTTCGAGAACCTCGCCTTCGTCGTCAGCGCCAACACGGCGGGAATCTCCGGCACGGCGATGCCGCTGTCGAGCGCGGAGGGGAACAGCCAGGTGGTCGACTGGAAGGGCCGCGTGGTGGCGCAATCGGGCGACGGGGAGACTTTCACCGCCTTCGCCCCCATCGACCTCGGTGCTTTACGCGAAGCGCGCCGCACGCCCGCGATGACCAACACCCTCGCCCGCCAGCGCCCCGCGCTCTTCGCCGCCGCCTATGAAGCCGCGGCAGGGCCTTTCCAGGGGCCGGACGGGATGATGGAAGGCGGCAAGGCGGCGATTCCGGAGCGCGACTATTTCGCCCGCGCGCAGGAAGAGGTGATCGAGCGGCTGATGAAGGCAGGAGTGATCTGATGAAGCACAGGAACGTTCGCGGGAAGATCAGCTACACCTCGACCAAGCCCGAATGGCAGGGCCGTGAGCGCGGGCGCGAGTGGTTCAACTTCTCGCACCATTCCGACGGCTCGATCATCATGAGCGCGCAGTGCGAGATCGAGGAACCGGACCCGACGGTGCTGCGCAACATCACCTATCATATCGGGCCCAACATGGTGCCGCAGAACCTGCTCGTGCATCTCACGCTGGGCGATGAATTTCTCGGCTCGGGCTGGATGCGGCACGATGCCGAGGCGGGCACGATCTCCTGCGAGAGCTACGGGCCCTCGATCGGGCGCAACTCGGAATTGCGCGAGGACGTGGGCACCTTCGACGGCTTCGGCACGCACCCGGTGGTGGGCGATGGGTTCCTGACGAAGATCATGGATGTCGCCAAGGGCCCGCACAAGCGCAAGCTTCGCGTCTTCCTCCCCTCGCCCGACCATCGCGGCGCGACTCCGCCGCAGATTTCCGAGGTTTTCATCACCCTCGAATATGTCGGTGAGGAGGAAAAGACCGTCGCGGCGGGGACCTTCGCCTGCCGCCATTTCCGCTTCATCGACGACGCGCCCGAAGGCATGGGGGGCAAGACCCATCCCGACTACGATATGTGGGTGACCGCGGACGAGGACAACGTGCTCGTCTACGGCTCGATCGACGGCTACATGATGAACCGCTACGAACTGGTCGAGCTGGAGCGTTAATCCGCGACCCGGACCATGACCTTGCCCATGTGCGCCCCGGCTTCGAGGTGGCGGTAAGCGTCCGGAGCGTCCTCGAATCCGAACTCGGCATCGACCAGCGTTTCGACGCCGTGCGCGGCCATGGCGGCGAGCGCCTCTTCGAACATCCCGCGATGGCCGCTGGTGATGCCCTTGATCGTGATGTTCTTGCCCAGCACCGGCCCTTGCGCGAAATCGGCTGTATCCTGCGGCGAGCCCGAGAGCGCGCCGAGCGTCCCGATGCGGCCCTCGACACCGGTCGCCTCCAATGTCTGCGCGAATTCGCCGAAGCCGAGCGTGTCGACCACGATGTCGGCCCCGCGCCCGCCGGTCGCTTCCATCAGCGCCGTGCCCCAGTCGGGCCGCTCGCGGTAGTTCACCGTAAAGTCCGCGCCCAGATCGCGCGCTCGGGCGAGCTTGTCGTCGCTCGAGGAGGTGATCGCGAATTCGGCCCCCAGCGCCTTCGCCAATTGCAGCGCATAGACCGCGACCCCGCCAGTGCCCTGCGCCAGCACGAGCTTGCCCGACAGGTCGGCGCTGCCTGCGTTTCCGAAGGCGATCATCGCGTGCCACACCGTCCCCGCGACCACGGCGAGCGTGGCGGCCGTGCGGTCGGAAACGGCATCGGGCAGCTTCACCATCGCCTTGGCCGGGAGGACGATCCTTTCCGCCAGCCAGCCGTCCATGGTCACGCCGACATCGCGCCCGAAAATGTGGAAGCCGAAGGGGCCTTGCGGATCCCAGTCGACGAAATTCGCCGCGACCACCCGGTCGCCCGCCGCGAACCCGCTCACCCCTTCGCCGAGCGCCTCGACCACGCCCACCCCGTCGGTCAGCGGAATGCGCGTTTCGGGCAGGTCGTTGCCGTAGTGCCCGCGCAGGATCATCAGGTCGCGGTAGTTGAGCCCGGCAGCGGTCACGCGAACCAGCACTTCGCCCGGCCTCGGCTGCGGCGCGTCGCGCTCCACCATGCGCAGGCTCTCGACGCCGCCGCCCCCACCGTTTCTGGGTCCGATTTCCCAGGCTTTCATCGTCACGCTCCCCGGATCGGTGCGAAGACACGGTCGATGAATTCCTTCGCCTTCGCGTCCCTGTCGACCGTCTCGCCCGTTTTCGCCTCTTCGAGCGCGAGCAGGCGTTCCTCCTGCACCCAGACCTCCTGCGCGAGGTTCATCACCACCGCGACGAAGCGGTCCATCGCCGGATCGGCGAAGAAGCGCGGGTTGCCGTGCTCGTCATAGAGGCTGGGCGGCGCGTCCTCGGGGCGGAGCTGTTCGGTCATTTCTTGCCCCTCACTTCTTCCATGCTCCGAAGCCGTACCACATCACCCCTTCGGCAAGGCGCCCGGTGGTCTGCTGGCCGACGCCCTCCGCCCGGTCGCCCTTCGCCGCGTCGGTCACGGCCTGTTCGCCGTAAATGCCGACGGACGGCACGACGAATTCGAAGAAATCCTCCCCGGCGAACCCTGCGCGGGAGCACAGCTCTCGCGGCACCTCGTCGCGGTAGCCCTTGTAGTAAGGCTCGTTGTTGTAATAGCTGTCCCAGTCGAGATAGAACCCCTCGAACGCGCCCATCTGCTCGTTCGGCGGCAGTTCCATGTGTACCATCAGCCCCCCGGGTTTGAGCACGCGGAAAGCTTCCTCGAAGCACTTGGCGCGGGCTTTCTTCGACAATTCGTGCAGGAACATCGACGACCACACGACGTCGAAACTTTCGTCCTCGAAAGCGAGGTCGTCGGCGCACATCTGTTTGAAGTGAACCTCCTGCCCCTGCATCTTCGCCCGCGCCGAGGCGTAGCGAAGCGGGCCGGGCGCCGCGTCGATGGCGACAACCTCGGCATCCGGGTAGGCCAGTTTCCACGGCAGCGTGTTGTGGCCCACCGTGCATCCGGTATCGAGGATGCGCGAGGGCGCGAAATCGGGAAAGCGCTGGCGGATATACTGGCTCATCGACAGGCCGATGTCGTCGAGGTTCGCCCCCATCAGCCCCATCGAGAACACGGCGAGCCCCCGGTCGTAGACCGCGCCCGCCTCGAGGCTGTCCTCGCCCCGCACGTAGCTTCCCGGCATCAGGTGGACGTCGATCGCGTGGACGTTCTTTGGAACCTCGAGCGCGGGATCGAGCGTGAGCGAGCCCGGCCCTTCGGCGCTGCGCGCTTCCTCGGCGAGCCGTTCGGCCTCGCGCTCGACGCTGTCCGCGATGCTCGCCCAGACCATCTTCTGCGCCTGCACGCGCATCGCGGAATAGATGTTGAAGGCGGGATCGCCGCGCAAAGCCTCGTGCGCCTCGCGGCTGGTTTCGGGATCGCGCCCGTGTGCCTTGCGAAAGGCCGGGGCGGCGCGCTTTTCGTAGGCCGCGCCCATGTCGGCGGCGAGGTCGTTCAGGATCAGGCTGCGGATGCCCGAAACGAAGCGCCCGCGCGCGATCTCGTCCGGGGTCGATTGCGGCTTCATGGGGTGCTGGAGTTCGACGCTCATTCGCTGTCTCCTTTCGCTTGCGGCCCGACCACGGGCTCGTCCACCTGTTCGACCTCGACGCCCGAGAAATCGGCGGTGAACCGGTTGTCGCCCACCTTTCCTACCATATCCTCGCGCAGCGGCGCCTCGGCATAAATGGTGACGGTGTAATCGCCCGCCGGAGGGTTCTGGCGGATCGGCAGGATCTCCTCGCGGTAGACGCGGCTGTTCCAGAACGCGCGCGCGTTTTCGATGCAGGGGAAACGCACGGTGAGGTTGACGTAGTCCGCCGGAACCTCCCCCTCGAACACTTCGAGCGGGCGCGGGACGGTCACGTAATAGCCGCCCAGTTCCTCGTAGAGCCGGCTTTCGGCGATGGCGCGGCCATAGGCGAGCATCCGGTCGCGGTCGAAGGTCCGGCCCTCGACCACCATGTAGACGGGCGCGTCGCAGGTCGATTGCGGCGGGGGCGGCGCCGCGCCCGCCTCCACGCCTGCCGGTTGCAGGATGAGAGCGAAGGCGGCGGCGATCATGGGGCGGGAATCCTTTCCTCGTCGCACAGGGTGCGTTTCCAAGGGACACCGTCTTTGAACCACTGCCACGTCCGTGCGCGGCTCTGCCGATCGGGAGCGATGTTGATCATCTCGACATAATGGGCGCCCGGCACGTCGATCCGGTCGAGCTTGAGCATCAGCGTGTCCTCCGCCGTTTGCCAGCCGTGGCCGGAGAAACGGTCGGTCGCCCAATGCAGCCGCTCGCCCTCCAGCTTTCCGCCGAATTCGTAGGTGGCGCTGCGCCCGTTTTCCCATGTCAGCCAGTTGTGCTGGATGTAATGCCACTCGCCCGCGTCGGGGAATTCGCAATGCGTCTTCACCCGGTGCGCGTCGATCAGCGCGCCGTCGGCGTCGTAATGGCGATACCAGCCGTCCCACCACCCTTCGTGGAGCAGCATGGCGGGCATCGCCGCTTCGAGCTCGGCGCGGTTGCCCATCAGGAAGCGCCCCGCTCGGCATAGGCATCGATGGGAAGGGGATCGCCCATCTGGCGGATCAGCGCCCGCTCGCGCAGGAAGCGGAGCATTCCCGAATCGCCCATGCGCGACGGGCCGAGGCCCGAGCAGCCGCGCGACTGGTTGGTGGCATCGCCGACGAAGCTCGTCATCGCCCCGTCCTGCAAGCTGATTGCCCCCGCATCGAGCCTGACGCCAATCGCCGTCGCCTCGTCGAGCGAGCCCGCAAGCACGGCGGCAGAAAGCCCGTATTCGGTGTCGTTCGCTTGCGCGATCGCGCCCTCGATGTCGTCATAGACCGTGACCGGGATCACGGGGCCGAAGGTCTCCTCGCGCATGACCTTCATCTGCGGGGTGACGTCGGCGAGCACGGTGGGGCGCAGGTATTTCCCGCCGCCCAGCACCTCGACCTCGCCGCCGGTCAATACCCGCGCGCCGTGCGAGCGCGCATCGTCGATATGCGCCTGCACTTTCTCGGCCTGCGCGGGAAAGATGAAGGGGCCGAGATGGCCTGTGTGCGGGTCCGGATATGTCAGTTCGACCCGCTCGGCGGCGGCGACCAGTGCCTTGACGAAAGGCTCGGCGATTTCGCGCGCGACATAGACCCGCTCGATCGACTGGCACGCCTGCCCGGTGGCGACCACGCTCGAGCGCAGCGCCACCCCCGCCGCCCAGTCGGGGTCGGCATTGGCGGTGACAATCATCGGATCTTTGCCGCCGAGTTCGAGATTGGCCGGGATCAGTGCGCGCGCGGCGGCTTCGGCGACCTTGCGGCCCGTGGCGGTGGAGCCGGTGAAGCAGACATAGTCCACCTCCTCGATCAGCGCCTGCCCGACCTCGGGCCCGCCCATGACATAGGCCAGCGGCAGTTCGGGAACCTCGGCCAGCACGGCGCGCATCGGCTCGACGAAGCGCGGCGTGACTTCGGACGGCTTCACCATCGCCGCGCAGCCCGCCATCAGCGCCGGGACCGCGTCGATATGGGAGAGGATCACCGGGAAGTTCCAAGGGGCGATCGCGCCGAACAGGGGGAAGGCGGAGTAGTTGGTGACGATCTCGACGCCCGGCACGGCGGAAGGATGCGCCTCGACGTCGAGCCGGTCGAAGAGTTCCGGCCCGCGCTGCGCCCAGCGGCGGATGTTCCCCGCGCAGCCCTGCACCTCGATCATGGAGACGGTGCCGCGCCCCGTATCGACCGCGAGCGCGCCCGCGATCTCGGCGGCGTGGGCGTCGATTGCGTCGGCGAAGCGGGTGAGTACGACCGTCCGCCCGGCGGGGCCGATTGCCTCCCACTCGGCCTGCGCCTCGCGCAGCCGCGCGGCGGTCGCGGCGATTTCCTCACGCGAGCTTTCGAGGAAGTCGTAGTCCTCCTCGCCGGTGCGCGGGTTGCGGGCCTTCATTGCTGGCTCTCCCAACAGGCGACGATATCCTCGCCGCGCGCGAACCATGTCTCCTCGCGCCCCGCGAGGTCGGCGAGCAGGGCCTCGAGCGCGTGGATGCGATAGGGCAGGCCCATGATGTAGGGGGTGAGATGCACCGGCAGCATCCGCCCGCCGCCCTTTTCCTTCGCCTCGCGCGCAAGCCAGTCGAAGGCGTCGCGCAGGCTCTCGCCCCAGCTGTCGGCGCTCTTCTGCTGGACGGTGACGATCTGGCGGTCGCTGAGTTCGTGATTGAGCGGCAGGTCGACCAGGCCATTGGAGAAACGATAGGGCATCTCGTCGTTCACCCAGTCGCAGCAATAGGTCAGCCCCTCGGCCTTGAGAATATCGAGCGTCGCAAAGCTCTGCTGGCGCGCGATGGAAAGCCAGCCCTTCGGCCGCGCGCCTGTCGCTGTCTCCAGCCGCGCCATGGCGTCCCCGATCAGCGCGCGCTCGGCCTCTTCGCCGAGCGAGGCGTCGATGGTGCCGTTCATGTCGGTCGAATGGGCGATGATCTCGTGCCCGCCCGCCTGCACCGCTGCGATCAGCTCGGGGTAACGCTCGGCAATCGCGGCGTTGGTCGCGAAGCTGGCCTTGACCCCCGCTTTCTCGAAGGCTTCGAGCATCCGCCACGCGCCGACACGGTTGCCGTAGTCGCGCGCGGTGTAGTGGCGATAGTCGGGATAGGGCGTGACCATGTGGCCGGGCGCCTTGAAAGGGCCGCCCGGGACGATCGGAAACCACTCGAGGCTGACGCAGAGCCACACCGCGACCGAGCCTTTCGGCCAAGTGACCGCCGGGCGTTCATGCAGGTTCGACCATTCGTAAAGGTCGTGGTCGTAGCCCTCGCGGCGCTTGGGATATTGCGTGTAGCTGTCGGGAAGCGTGCTCATGCGACTTGTGCCCTCCACGCGTCCACGATTTCGCCTGCCGTTGCGAGCCATGCGCGACCGTCCTTGGCGATATGCTCCAGCGCCTCCTCGAACGGGCCGATCCGGTGGGGCTGGCCGATGAGATAGGCGTGCAGGGGAATGCACATCACCGTGCCCGATTTCTCGCCCTCGCTCGCAAGTCGTTCGTACTGCTTTACCAGCGTCTCGGCATATTCGCGCCCGCTCATGTTGTAGACGAAGAAGCCGTAATGGTCGTTCACCTCGAGGCTGTAGGGGATCGAGGCGAGCTTGCCTGAGGCAACCTTCACCTCCTGCACCTGGTCGTCGTGATAGAGGTCGCAGGTGTAGTCGAAGCCGTATTCGGCAAGCAGGTCCAGGGTGCGCGGCGTGTGCGTCAGCGCGGGCGC
This sequence comes from Erythrobacter sp., assembly GCF_011765465.1. NCBI lineage: Bacteria > Pseudomonadati > Pseudomonadota > Alphaproteobacteria > Sphingomonadales > Erythrobacteraceae > Erythrobacter > Erythrobacter sp. The sequence continues at coordinate 2,377,795 of NZ_CP050265.1, forward strand.
GAGCCAGCCGCGGATGCGCTGGCCGGTCGCCTTCTGGACCGTGTCGATGGAGTCCTCGATGATCGCGCGCTCCTGCGCCTCGGTCATGTCGTAGGAATAGCGCGTGTTGTAGATGCCGTGGCTGAAGAACTCCCAGCCACGCGCCGCCGCGTCCGCGACGACCTCGGGATGGTGCTGGCACAGCGCGACCGAGAGGCTGACCGATCCGGGAAAGCCGTGGCGGGTCATCACCTCGGCCATGCGCCAGTGGCTCACGCGGTTGGAATGATCGCGGTGGGAATAGCCCACGACGCTGGGCGCGGGGTGCGGCCACGGGGTGCGCTTGGGATGGATCGGCGGGTCGATCTCGTAATATTCGAGATTGGGCGCGACCCACACGGCGCAGGTCTTTCCGCCCGGCCACTCGATCTTCGCCCGCCCCTCGTAAGGGTGGTAATCGTAAAGCCCCGGATCCGGCGCGCCTTCCTGCATCAGCGCGCCTCCAGCCAGTCGATCACCGCCTGCACCGGCTCGACATCGGCGTATTTGAGCTGGAGGTCGGTGAGATTGGCGAAGTGATAGCTCTCGTGCTTGTCCGCGCAGGTCTCTACGGGAACGATGGTGCGATAGCCGTGGGAAAGCGCGTCCACCGCCGTCGCCCGCACGCAGCCGCTGGTCGAGCCGCCCGTCACCACGACCGTGTCGACCTTGTGCCAGACGAGATAGCTCGCAAGCGGCGTCTCGAAGAAGGCGCTCGGCATACGCTTCGTATACTGGAGGTCGTCCGCGTCGATGTCGCAGCGCGGGTCGAACTGGTGGCGCTCGGATTCATACTTGATGTTCTGCAAGCTGTCCTCGGTGTCGGTGCGCGTGCCCCACACGCCCGCATCGCCCGCGTCCGCCTTGTAGGCGACCCGGCTCCAGATCACCGGCATCCCCTTTTCCCGCGCGAGGGCCGAGATGCGGTTGATGTATTCGATCTGCCGGGGGTCGGTTTCGTAAGCGGTCTTGAACAGGTCGGTGCGGGTATAGGCTTGCTGCACGTCGACGTTCACGATGGCCAGTTTCTCGCCGAAGCCGAACTTCTTGCGCGCCGGATTGGCCATCACTTCCTCGAAGATCGCCCGCGCGGTGCGGCCGTCCTCGACCATCTTCGTGCCCACGAGATCCGTCATGCTGCTCCCCTTTTGCGGCCAGTGCTTCGGCGGCGCGATAGGCGCGTGTCCGACACGCGAACGAGCCACGCCTTATGCCTGTCCGACAGGCGGTTTTTACGCTTTGACAGCGCACAATAAAGCCGCGTAAGGCCATGTCGAGTGAAATTTGTCCGGACAACTTGAGCGCGCGAGAAGCGAGAGGGATTCCTTGCCCAGTCAGATCACCCGCCAGATCACCCGCCACGTCCTCACCATTCCCGCGCAGGGCGGGAAACCGGCGCGCAAGGTGCATTACCGCCGCTGCGGGCAAGGCCCGGCGCTGCTGATGGTGCACCAGAGCCCGCGCTCCTCGTCCGAATACACCGAGCTGATGCGGGATTGGGCCGCGCATTTCACCTGCATCGCCCCCGACACGCCGGGCTTCGGGCAGTCCGACCCGCTGCCGGGCGAGCCTGAAATAAACGACTTCGCCGACGCGATCCTCGAATTCGCCGACGCGCTCGGCATCGCGCCATGCGCCGCCTACGGCTTTCATTCGGGCGGCATCATCCTTGTGACCGCGATCAAACGCAGGCCGCAGGCTTTCCGCTGTCTTGCGGTCGGCGGCTATGCGATCTGGACGCCGGAGGAGATGCGCATCTTCGGCGAGAGCTACCTGCCCGAATTCGTGCCGCAGCCCTATGGCGAGCACCTCGCGTGGATCTGGAGCCGCATCCTCGAACAGAGCTGGGTCTTCCCGTGGTTCGACACGCGCGAGGAAGCGCGGATGTCCATCGCCCACGCCGATGTGGAGCACGTCGCCCGGACGGTCTCCGAAATGCTCGACGCGGGCGAGCATTACCGCGCGGGCTACGGCGCGGTGCTGCGCGCCCCGCGCGACATCCCGGCCCCGGACGCCGTCGTGCCGCCCTGCCTCATCAGCGCCTATGACGGCGACCCGCTGCAGGCGCATATCGACCGGCTCGGCGCGATGCCCGCAAGCTGGAGCGCGCAGAAGGTCGCGACCCCGAAGGAGCACCAGGACCTGAGCCTAGCCTTCCTCAAGGAGCACGCGGACACCGCGCCCTGCGGCGCTTTGCCGGAGGACGGGCACGAAGGCTGGCTTGAACTCGAAGGCGGGCTGATCCATTGGAAGGGCGCGAAGGGCGGGCGACTGCGCCTGCACCGCCCGGCGGAGGAACTGGCCGACCCCTCCAAGGGCGAGATCGCCATCGACGTCCCCGGCCACGGCCAGTCCGACGATTTCGACGACATGAAACGCGCGGTCGAAGCCTCTGCCGAGGCGCTCGGGGTGAGCGACATCGACTGGCCCGCCCCACCTGCGGGCGATGCCGACCGGCTCTACCCCGACATGGCCCCCGACCGCTTCGGCCTCTACCTCCAGCGCGCATGGCAGGTCGCGCGCGCCGAGGCATTCTTCGCCCCGTGGTACGAGGCGAACGCCGCCCACGCGGTCCCGCTCACGCCGGAAGCCATCGCCACCCCGGCGGTCCACGCCCGCGCCCTCGCCCGCATCCGGGCAGGCGCCGCCGCGCGCCGCTGGCACGACACCCTCGCCCAGATCCAAGGAGAGACAGCATGATCGACATGGCCAAGGAAATGCCGCTTCTCGCCCGCCACGAAGGCGTGTGGGACGGCACCTACACCTATTTCAACGCCGACAACGAGAAGGTCGACGAGCACGCCAGCCGCCTGCTCTGCCGGATGACCGGCGACGACGAGATCCCCTATCACCAGACGAATTACTACACATGGCCCGACGGCAGGACCGAGGTGCGCGATTTCCCCGCGACCTATCGCGACGGGCGCATCTGGTGGGACAATGAACTGATCCAGGGCTGGGCCGCCGAAGTGCCGCTCGACGACAAGAACCGCACGATCATGCTCTACTGGCAGCGCACGGGCGATCCCTCGCTCTACCTTTACGAGCAGATCCAGATTTCCGACGACGGCAAGAACCGCTGCCGCACGTGGCACTGGATCCGCGACGGCAAGCTGGAGACGCGCACCGCGATCCAGGAGCATTTCGTGACGAAGGACTGGAAGGCCATCGACGCGGAAATGAAGGCGAAACACGGCGCGTAAGACACGAGATGGGACGCACGCTGTTCGGCAAGATCTGGGACGCGCATTTCGTCGCCGAGACGGCGGGCGGCGCGGCGCTGGTCGCGATCGACCGGGTGTTCCTTCACGAACGCACCGGCGCCGCCGCGCTCGCCCGCATGGCCGAGATGGGGCGGGAAGTGCGCGATCCCGCGCGGGTCTTCGCCGTGATGGACCATATCGTCGACACGCGGCCCGGGCGCGGGGACGGGACATTGATGCCGGGCGGCGAGGGCTTCATCACCGAGACCCGCGCCGCCTGCGCCGAGGCGGGCATCACCCTGTTCGACGTCAACGACCCGGCGCAGGGCATCGTCCACGTGATCTCGCCCGAACAGGGCATCGTCCTGCCCGGCCTCACCCTCGTCGCGCCCGACAGCCACACCTGCACGCAAGGAGCCTTCGGCGCGCTCGCCTGGGGGATCGGCTCGTCCGAGGCCGAACACGCAATGGTGACGGGGACGCTGCGGCTCGAAAAGCCGAAGACGATGCGCGTGACCTTCGAGGGCGCGCTCCCAGCGGGCGTGACCGCGAAGGACATGATCCTCACCCTCATCGCCGCGCACGGCGCGGGCGGGGGCGCGGGGCACGTGGTGGAGTTCGCCGGGGAGGCGGTGCGCGCGCTCGACATGGAAGCGCGCATGACCCTCGCCAACATGGCGACCGAATTCAGCGCCATGACCGGGCTGATCGCGCCGGACGAGACGACCTTCGCCTACCTCGCGGGCAGGCCCTATGCGCCGGACAGCTTCGAGGATCCCTATTGGCGCACGCTCCGGACCGACGAGGACGCGACATTCGACCGCGAGATCGTCATCGACGCCTCACAGATCGTCCCGATGGTGAGCTGGGGGACGAGTCCCGAACACACCATCCCCGTCACCGGAACCGTCCCGCAAGGCCCGGCGCGGGCGCACGACTATATCGGGCTCGAAGCGGGGGCGGCTCTCGCCGGGACACCAGTGGACGCCGCCTTCATCGGCAGCTGCACCAATGCGCGCCTGTCCGACCTGCGCCGCGCCGCCGCGATCCTGAAGGGTCGCCGCATCGCCCCCGGCATCAGGAAGGCGCTGGTCGTGCCCGGCTCGCTTTCGGTCAAGCGCGCCGCCGAGGCCGAGGGGCTCGACAAAGTGTTCGAAGCGGCGGGCTTCGAATGGCGCATGAGCGGCTGTTCGCTGTGCTTCTACGCGGGCGGCGAGGGCTTTCCCCAAGGCTCGCGCGTCATCTCCAGCACCAATCGCAATTTCGAGGGGCGCCAGGGCCCCGGCATCCGCACCCACATCGCGTCGCCCGAAACCGTCGCGGCGAGCGCCATCGCAGGGGTGATCGCGGACCCGCGCGAATATATGCGCGTGGAGGAGCCGGCATGACCGCCTTCCCCCAGCCGCTCGCCGGGATCGCCGCGCCGCTCCATGTCGAAAGGCTCGCGGACAACGTGGACACCGACGCGGTCATTCCGAGCCGGGAAATGCGCTCGACCGGTCGCACGGGGCTTGCCGAGGGCCTGTTCGCCCCGTGGCGCTACAGCGATGCGGACGCCCGGACGCCGAATCCGGATTTCGTGCTCAACCGCCCGGAATACTGCAACGCGCAGATCCTCGTCGCGGGGTCCAATTTCGGCTGCGGGTCGAGCCGCGAACACGCGGTCTGGGCCCTTGCCGAATACGGTTTTCGCGCTGTGATCGCGGAAAGCTTCGCGCCGATCTTCCGCGGCAACTGCATCCGCAATTTCATCCTCCCCGTCACCCTGCCGCGCGAGGTGCTGGAGGAGATCGCGGGAGAGGTGGTCGAGATCGACCTCGAAGCGCAGGAGGTCCGCTGCCGGGGTGAGGCGCACGGCTTCGACATCGACCCCGAGGCCAAGCGGATGCTGGCCGAAGGGCTCGACGCGATCGACCTGACGCTGACGCAGCGCGATGCGATAGAAGGCTGGACCGAGGTCGACCGCGAAAAGCGCCCCTGGGTATACTTGGAGAACACCGAATGACCGAAATCCTCGTATCCGAAGTCGGCCCGCGCGACGGGCTGCAGTCGATCGACCGGGTGATGCCGCTGGAAGCGAAGAAGCGCTGGATCGCAGCCGAAGCGGCGGCGGGCGTGAAGGAAATCGAGGTCGGCAGCTTCGTGCCGCCGAAACTCCTGCCGCAGATGGCCGACACCGCCGAACTGGTCGCCTTCGCGCGGGAAATCGAGGGGCTGACCGTCGTCGCGCTCGTCCCCAATGCCAAGGGCGCGAGCCGCGCGGCCGAAGCCGGGGTCCACGCCATGAGCATCCCCTTCTCGATGAGCGAGACGCACTCGATCAAGAACGTGCGCAAGGACCATCCCGCCATGCTCGAAGAGATCGCAGCGGCCTCCGCCATTGCGCGCGAACACTCGATCCATTTCGCGGTCGGCCTCTCCACCGCCTTCGGCTGCACGATGGAAGGCGCGGTCAGCGAGGACCAGGTCGTGCGCCTTGCGGAAAAGGCGGTCGAGGCGGGCGCCGAGGAGCTCTCGCTGTCCGACACGACCGGCTATGCCGACCCGGCGCAGGTCCGCAGGCTCACCCGCAAGGTCAAGGCGGCGGTCGGCGCGGACAGGCTCACCACGCTCCACCTCCACAACACGCGCGGGCTTGGCCTCGCCAATGTCGTCGCGGGGCTGGAGGAAGGGATCACCACCTTCGACGCCTCCCTGGGCGGCCTCGGCGGCTGTCCCTTCGCGCCGGGTGCGAGCGGGAACCTCGTGACCGAGGACCTCGTCCTCATGCTCAATTCCATGGGGCTGAAGACCGGGATCGACCTCGAGAAACTGCTCGAAGTGCGCAAAATCGTCGCCGAGGCGCTTCCCGGCGAGCCGCTCTACGGCTTCACGCCGGATGCGGGGCCGATGCTCGATTACAAGGAAAGGGCCGCGGCATGAGCGCGCCGACGCCGCTTCAGGGCATCAAGGTCGTCGAATTCACCCACATGGTGATGGGCCCGACCGTGGGGCATATCCTCGCAGGGCTCGGGGCGGAGATCGTGCGGATCGAGCCGATCGGCGGCGACCGCACGCGGCGGCTGAAGGGCTCGGGGGCGGGCTATTTCCCGATGTACAATCGCGGCAAGTCCTCGATCTGCCTCGACCTCAAGAGCGCCGACGGCATCGCGGTGGCGAAGGACCTCGTGGCGGGAGCGGACGTGCTGGTGGAGAATTTCCGCCCCGGCGCGCTCGATAGGCTGGGGCTCGATTACGAAAGCTGCGCCGAGGCCAATGAGCGCCTGATCTACTGCTCGGAAAAGGGCTTCCTGCCCGGCCCCTACGAACAGCGCACCGCCTTGGACGAGGTCGCGCAGATGATGGGCGGGCTCGCCTACATGACCGGCCCTCCGGGCAAGCCGCTGAGGGCAGGCGCGAGCGTGATCGACGTGACCGGCGGGATGTTCGGCGTCATCGGCATCCTTGCAGCGCTCGAGGAACGCCACCGCACCGGGCGCGGGCAGAAGGTCACCGCCAGCCTGTTCGAGACCACCATCTACCTCGTCGGGCAGCATATGGCGCAATACGCCGTCACCGGCACGCCCGCCGCCCCCATGCCCGCGCGCGTGTCCGCCTGGGCGATCTACGACGTGTTCCAAACCAAGGACGAACCCGTCTTCATCGGGGTGGTGACGGACGCGCTGTGGGAGAAGTTCTGCAAGCTCTTCGGCCTCGACGAGTTGTGGGCGGACGAAAGCTTGCGCGAGAACAACGCCCGCGTCGAAGCGCGCGATCGCATCCTTCCCGTTATCCGCGAACTCGTCGCCACCATGACGCGCGAAGAGGTGATCGCCAAGCTCGACGGATCGGGCCTGCCCTTCGCGCCGATCGGCAAGCCGGAGGATATGTTCGACGATCCGCACCTCGCCGAGGGCGGATTGGAGGACGTGACGCTCGATAACGGGACGCAGGTGCGCCTGCCGACCATCCCGCTCGAAATGGGCGGGCAGCGGATCGGGGCGCCGCAGGAACTGCCCAAGCCCGGGCGCGACGCGCGCAGCGTTCTGGCCGGGCTCGGCTATGACGAGGACAGGATCGCCGCGCTTATCGGCGGCGGTGCGGTGGGAGAGAGCGCATGAGATGGATGACACCGGCTGCGGCCGCGGCCCTGCTGGCGGGATGCGCGATCAATATCGGCAACGAAGCCCCTCCCGCCGCAAGCGCGCCGCGCGCGGCGGGCGTGGACGCGCCCGCCGAGCGCCTGCCGACCGACGTGCGCCGCGCGACGATCATCGTGCGCGACATGGAAAAATCGCTCCGGCTCTACCGCGACGTGATCGGGCTTGAAGTCAATTACGACACCACCGTCACCACCAGCGGCGTCGCGCTTCCGGCGGGCGAGCCGGGGGCGACCGCGCGGCTCGTCCTCCTCAACGCGAACGATCCGTGGGTCGGCTGGATCGGGCTGATGGAGTGGACCAGCCCGCCGATTCCCGCCGACGATTACCCGAAACGCATGGGGCCGGGCGATGTCGTGCTGGTGCTCAACACCGACGATGTCGAAGGACGCTGCGCGGCGGCGAAGAAAGTTCCCGGCGTCACCTTCACCGCCGAGCCGCGCCTGCAGGTCTATCCCGGCCGCGACGGGGGCGCGGAGATCCGGGTGATGGGGTGCAATTTCTTCGACCCCGATGGCATCCTGATCGAACTCAACCAGATCCTCGACTGAGCGTCAGATCACGAAATCGATCGGTTCGGGCAGGCGCGAGCGGTGCGTCACCATGCTTTCGTGGAGGCGGACGACCTGCCGGCTGCCCGTGCGCACGAACAGGAACGGCACGAAGGCGTGGAGGATGCACGCCAGCCCCGCCGCGATCATGGCAAGGCCGAAGCGCAGCGCGCTCGCGCAGTGTTCGCCATAGCTTTCCCCGACCGAGGCGGGATGCTGAGTGAAGGCCCGGTGCAGGCGGGCGGGAAGCGAGGGCCGCGCGCTCATGCCGAGATGTCCGGCCCGTCGATCAGCAGCACCTGCACGTCGGCCAGCCCCTCGCGCAGCTTCTTCGCCTCGGCATATTCGGGGCTATTCCAGAAGCGCTTGGCCGCCTCGCGGTCGGGCCATTTGGAAATGACCATGCTCGCGCCCTCCCCGAAATCGCCTTCGAGGCATTCGGCTCCGGGCCCGCGGAGCAGGTATTCGCCGCCGAACCGGCCGATCAGCTCCGCCGCGCGCGCGCCGTAGTCCGAAACGAACGCCTCGCGGTCGCGGATCGAGGCGGTGACGATCATGTAGGCGGGCATTGCGTGTCTCCTTTCAGAAGGGCTTCACGGCGCCGAGGAAGCACACCGAGGCGATGGTGATCCAGTAGACATAGGCCGACCACCGCGCGAGGCCGATCTCCCTCGCGAGCGCCGCCTCCTGCGCGGCGTCCGGCCCAGCGGCGAGCACCCGGAACCGCTCGGTCCAGCGGCGCATGACGAGTCGCAGGAACAGGCCGATGACGAGCGCGAAGGCGTAGAGCGCCATCTTCGCGGGATACCAGTTGTTGCCCTCACCGGAATGGATCGGCCCGGTCCCGGCGAAGGCCATGAAGGCCAGCACGAACAGCGCGGCGATCAGCGGATAGCGCAGCAGTTCCTCGGCCCGCGTGACGGCGATGCCGAGATCGGTCTCGCGCTTGATGAAGGCGGTCCAGGTCATCGCCAGCCACACGGCGAAGAACAGCCACATGAGCCACACCCCCGCCCCGTCAAGCAGCGGCACGAAGCCGTAGATCTTGCCCATGTGCAGCCCCAGCGGGAGCAGCAGGACTATCCCTGTGCGCGCGAGGATGTCGATGCGGTAGGCGGTTTCCATGTGCCGCCGCCGCTCCTCCAGCGAGAGCGCGGGATTGGTGACGTGGTAGCTCGTCTGGAAGACGCCCCATTCCCCGCCCAGCCAGTAGACCATGGCGAGGATGTGGATCCATCTGAGGATGGACAGCTCGTTGAGATACAGGAATTCCATGTCCCCCTCCCCAGGTGAACGATGAAAAAGCGGCCGGGCCGCGGAGGACTATTCGCGCGAGAGCTTCTCCACGATGTCCATGATCGGCGGGTCGGAGGCTTCCATCGCCTCGACCTCCTGCTGGAAGCCGCGCATGATCCGCGCGACATAGGCCCGCGTCGCGAGCCCGCGCTCGTCGGCAGCGGCGCGGTCGGGCTCGTAGGTCTCGATGTCCTCGCGGCTGATCGTGCCCTTGGCATCGAGCAGGCGCTCCACCGTGTCCTGCCGTTCGCGCAGGGCGGAGACTTCGGCGGCAAGCGCGAAGACGGTCGAATAAAGCCGGTCGAGCGCGGGATCGTCGAAATATTCGGGCCGCCTGCCCTTGGCCTTGCGCCCCGACGCCTCGACCCAGTCGAAGCCTTCGCCCTCGCCGCTCACGCGGCCTGCTCCTGCGCTTGCGGCTTCCACGCGCCATAGGCGTTCCAGATCGCGGCGCGGCCGAAATCTTCCTCGCCGTCGTCGGGCGAGGGCGGGAAGATCTCCGGATCGACCACCGCGCGAACCCCGGCGGTGAACTGCGAATCGCGCGGGAAGCCGGCCTTCGCCATCACGTCCTTCAGGTCCTGCCCGTGCATCGCCGACCAGAACGGCTCGTTGTTGTTGAAGGCGTCCCAGTCGCGCATGAACTGTTCGAACAGCGGCATTTCGTCCGAATATTGCGGCTGCTCGATATGCAGGATGAGCCCGCCGGGCGCGAGCACGCGGTTCGCTTCGGCAAGGATGCGCGGCATGGCCTTGGCCGAAAGCTCGTGCAGGAACATGGTCGTCTGGACCCAGTCGAAAGACCCGTCGGCCCAGCGCGAGAGGTCCTCCCCCGATGCTTGGACGAAGCGGATGTTCTTCACCCCCATCGCCGCCGCGCGCGCCGCGCCGTAGCGCAGGGAAGCGGCCGCGGTGTCGATCGCGATGACCTCGGCGTCCGGGAATGCCTGCGCGATCGGCACGGCGTTGTGGCCGATGGTGCAGCCGATATCGAGGATGCGGCGCGGCTTCCAGTCGGGGCGTTCGGACTTGACCCATTCGACCACGGCCTGCCCGCCGCCGTCGTTGAGCCCGCCCAGCGCGCCGCCGGTCGTCGCGAACAGGCCGACATCGTAATTCGCGCCGACGGTGACGTCGCCCTCGCGCTCGCCCCCGTGATAGCCGCCGGGCTGGCAGTGGATGTCGACCGCGGTCTGGTATTCGGGCTGCTCGACGGCAGGATTGAGTTCGAGCATCCCCGAATGCTCGTTATACTGGCGCGCCATGGCATCGAGCTCGTCCAATTGGCGGAGCACCACTTGCCGCCCGGTGTGCTGGCGCATCTCCATCGAATTGCGCTTCAGCGCCGACCACATCCGGTGCCAGGGGTCCTTGTTCATCGCGTCGCGGATTTCATAGCGGTGCTCGGGATCGCGCCCGTGCTCGGCGCGGAAGGCGGGCAACACGCGCTTTTCGTAGGCGAGCCGGTTCCCCGCCCCGATCGTGCCTGAGAGGTAGCGATTGAAATGGGTGAGGAAATTGAACCGCGCCGCCTCGTCGTGGGTGGTGCGCGGCATCATCTCGTGCCGGGTGAGCGCGGTATAGGGAGGGGGAAGATCGCTGGCCATTTCATCACCTCGAGAATTTGTCCGGACAAATTCGCCCGACAGGTCCGCTTTGTCAATCCTGCCTTTTGGACGGGCAGCACCTGAACGAAGCGCACGCATCGCCCGTTCCGGCGCGGGAAACCTTGATCGCGCTCAAACGCTTCCCATCCACAAAGCTTGCTAGTGCCCCGGCCCCTATGCGATTTTAGGCACGTTTCGCCGAATCCACGGCTCAAGACAGGAAAGCACCACGAATTGACCACGCCCGACATCCCGCAGCCCGCGACCCACAGGCTCGACCGCGGCGACCTGCAGCGCGCCTATCGCTTCGAGGAAGAGGCTTGCATCGCCGAAAGGCTCGAACAGGCAGCGCCCGCGCGCAAGGTCGCACCCGAGGCGGCGGCGCTCGCCACGCGCCTGATCGAAGGCGCGCGCGCCCAGACCGCGAGCGGGATCGACGCCTTCCTCCAGCAATACGGGCTCGACACCGAGGAAGGCATCGCGCTGATGTGCCTGGCCGAAGCGCTGCTGCGCGTGCCCGATGCGCGCACCGCCGACGCGCTCATCCGCGACAAGATCGCCGAGATCGAATGGGGCGAGCACCTGGGCGAAAGCTCGTCGACCTTCGTCAATGCGGCGACGTTCTCGCTGATGCTGACGGGCGAGGTGCTGGAGCGGCCCGAGGAACACCAGAAGGGCATGGGCCGCACGCTCAAGAACGCGATGAACCGGCTGGGCGAACCCGTCATCCGCCGCGCGACCTTGCAGGCGATGCGGATTCTCGGCGGGCAGTTCGTCTTCGGCCGCACCATCGAGGAGGCATTGAAGCGCGCCGCGCCCGACCGTGCGAAGGGCATCACCCACAGTTTCGATATGCTCGGCGAAGCGGCGATGACCTATGCCGACGCGGAACGTTACCGCGTGGCCTATGAAAAGGCGATCGAGCGCCTGACGCGCGAGGCCTCGGGCCGGATCGGAACCTCGCCCGGCATTTCGGTGAAGCTGTCGGCGCTCCACCCCAAGTACACCCATTTCCACAAGGAACAGGCCCGCGCCGAGATCACGCCCATCGTCAAGCAGCTGGCGATCAAGGCGCGCGATGCGAACATCCACTTCACCATCGACGCGGAGGAAGCCGAAAGGCTCGAAGTCTCGCTCGACATCATCGAGGCGCTCGTCAGCGACGATGAAATCTTCGCCCGCGCCGACGGCAGCCGCTGGGAAGGCTTCGGCCTCGCCATCCAGGCATACCAGAAGCGGGGCGTGCCGCTGTGCGACTGGATCGCCAAGCTCGCCCGGCGGCATGGGCGCAAGCTGTTCGTGCGGCTGGTCAAGGGCGCCTATTGGGACAGCGAGATCAAGATCAGCCAGGTCGGCGGCTATGACGACTATCCGGTCTTCACCCGCAAGATCGCGACCGACGTGTCCTACCTCGCCTGCGCCGCGCGCCTGTTCGAGCACGACGATGTGATCTTCCCCGCCTTCGCCACGCACAACGCCTACACCGTGGCGGTGGTGAAGGAGTTGAGTGCCGGACGTTCCTTCGAGTTCCAACGCCTGCACGGCATGGGCGAGGAAGTGTTCGAGGCGCTCCACGAAATCGAGGGCAATGACCGCACCCCCGTGCGCATCTACGCACCCGTGGGCGGGCACAAGGAACTGCTCGCCTATCTCGTGCGCCGCCTGCTCGAAAACGGCGCGAACACCAGCTTCGTCAACCGCATGGGCGATGCCGAGATCCCGGCGGAGGAACTGGTGGGCGACCCCGTCGCCGAACTCGCCGCGATGAAACCGCGCCGCAACCCGGCGATCCCGCTGCCCAGGGACATTTTCGGCGCGGCGGAAGGCGGCCGGCTCAATTCCGCAGGCGTCGATTTGTCGGACCCGCTGGTGCTCGGGCCGCTGCAGGCCGAAATCGACAGGCTGGCGGACGAGGAATGGTATGCCGGCCCGACCTTCCCCGGCCCCGAAGCGGGCGAGATCGCGCCGATCACCATGCCGCACGATCTCAGCAAGGTCGTCGGCAAGCGCCGCGATGCGACCCCGCAGGAGGTCGAGGACGCCTTCGCCCGCGCGAGCGCGATCCAGCCGGGCTGGGATTCGCTCGGCGGCGAAAAGCGCGCGCTCCTGCTCGAGGAAGCCGCCGACCTGTTCGAGGCGCACACCGCCGAATTCCTCAGCCTCGCCACGCGCGAGGCGGGCAAGACCCTGCTCGACGGCGTGCTCGAGGTGCGCGAGGCGGTCGATTTCCTGCGCTATTACGCGGCCGAGGCGCGACGCCAGTTCGCCGAACCCGTCATCCTGCCCGGGCCGACCGGCGAGGAGAATCGCCTTTCGCTCCACGGGCGCGGCGTGTTCGCGACGATTTCCCCCTGGAACTTCCCGCTCGCGATCTTCACCGGCATGGCGTCGGCCGCGCTCGCCGCGGGCAATGCCGTGATCGCGAAGCCCGCAGAACAGACCCCGCTCATCGCCGCGCTCGCGGTGAAGCTGTGCCACGAGGCGGGCATCCCGCCCGAAGCCTTCCAGCTGCTTCCCGGCGCGGGCGAGGTCGGCCAGCTCATCACCGCCGACCCGCGGCTGGCGGGTGTCGCCTTCACCGGCTCGACCGAGACGGCGCGCGCGATCAACCGCACGCTCGCCGGGCGCGAAGGCCCGATCGCGACTTTCATCGCCGAGACCGGCGGGCAGAACGCGATGATCGTCGATTCCTCGGCGCTGCCCGAACAGGTGGTGCGCGACGTGGTGGCGAGCGCTTTCCAGAGCGCGGGCCAGCGCTGCTCGGCGCTGCGCGTCCTCTACCTGCAGGAAGACGTCGCCGACGAGATGCTTGAGATGATCCGCGGCGGGTTCGAGGCGCTCAACGTCGGCGATCCTGCCCGGCTTTCGACCGATGTCGGACCCGTCATCGATCCCGACGCGCAGGCCGCGCTCGAACGCCACGTCGCCCGCAGCGAGGCGAGCGGGCGGCACGTCATGCGCTGCGCCATGCCGAACGAGACGGGCAAGGGCTGTTTCGTCGCGCCGACCATCATCGAGGTCGATTCGATCCACGAGTTGACGCGCGAGAATTTCGGCCCCGTGCTGCACGTCGCGCGGTTCAGGGCGGAGGATCTCGGACAGGTCATCGCCGACATCAACGCGACCGGATATGGCCTCACGCTCGGCCTTCACAGCCGCATCGCCGCCACCCGCCGCTTCGTCGAGGCGCGCGCGCGGGTCGGCAATTTCTACGTCAACCGCAACCAGATCGGCGCGGTCGTCGAAAGCCAGCCGTTCGGCGGCGAGGGCCTGTCGGGGACCGGGCCGAAAGCGGGCGGGCCGCATTACCTCGCCCGCTTCGCGGTCGAGCGCGCGGTCTGCATCGACACGACCGCGGCGGGCGGGAATGCCAGCCTGCTGCAGGCATAGGACCAGCCTGCTGCAGGCATAACACGTGCTTGCCACGGGCATCGGGGGGGCGGTATGCCGCTCCCCATGCCTGCCAAGCTCCTGCGCCTGCCCCGCCTCGCGGTCCATCTTCTCGCGCTGTTCCTGTTCGCGTGGAGCAGCGCGGCGATGGCCGAGGTGCGCATCCACTTCCACAGCTTCGACGGGTCGGTGCTGTGGGGGCGCTATCCGCACACCTTCATCGTGCTCGAAGGCACGCTCGAGGCGACCGGCGAGGCGGTGAACGAGAATTACGGCTTTTCCGCGCGCAAGGTGACGCCCGCGATCCTCACCGGCCCGGTCGAACACATGGTGCTGGCTGAAACGGAAAAGAACATCCGCAACACCAACCGCCATTTCACCCTGACCATCACCGACCGGCAATATCGCCGCATCATCGCCGAGGTGAACGCATGGCAGAACGCGCCGGGCAAGTATTACGACCTTGAAAAGCGCAACTGCATCCACTTCGTCGGGCGCATGGCGGAGATCCTCGGGCTGAAGGTCGATTACCCCGACGATATGCTGCGCCGGCCGAAGAAATGGCTCAACCACGTGACGCGGATGAACCCCGAGCTCGACGCCGAGGTGATCGACTGAAGCGCGGCGGCGGGCGCGCGAAAGCCGTGACATGAGCCTCCTTACCGCCTATCGCCGCAGGCCCATGCCCGGAACATCGCGCCAGGCCCCGATGAATCAGCTCGTGACCTTCGCGGTCATGGCGCTGGTGCTGCTGGCCGGCGCGCTGGTTCCGCGCGGCTATATGGTCGCGCCTTCCGCGGCGCACGGGTTCGAGATCACCGCCTGCCCCGATGCCCACCCGCTCGCGCGGATGGTCGCGCAGATCGAGGACGAGGAACGGCGCGCGGCCCATGCGGCCATGGGCCACCACGACGAGCCGTCGGGCGGCCCCTCCTCGTCGAGCCAGTCGGGCGGCGACTGCGCCTTTGCCGGGTTTTCCGCCCCGGGGCTCGCCAATGACGTGCGGGGCTGGGAAGGGCCGGTCGCGATTGTCGCGGCGCCCCGGCTCATCGCCTATCGCGAGCGGGTCGAGGCCCGCCTGCCGAGACTGCGTCCGCCCCTGCGAGGGCCGCCGCTGAACGTCTGACACCCGACGCTTTCAGAACCGTGCACTGGCCGCAAACGCCGGTGCGCGGCGGCTCACGCATATCACGGACATATCCATCATGGCATTCACCTCCATGAGCAGGGCGATCCTGCTCGCTTCGCTTTCCTGCCTTGCCTTCGCGCCCTTCGAGGCGGCTATCGCGCAGGACACTTCCGACCCCGACGAAACCGACACGCAGCAGGCAGACCCGATCCTGACCGACCGCATCGTGGTCAGCGCCGTGCGGCCCGACCGCGCAAGGCGCGTCGGCCAGGACAGCCTCGCCATGCCCGAGCAGATCGCGCTTCCCGCCGATGCCACCGCGATCGCGGCGCGCGTGCCGGGCGGCGCGTTCTTCGGCAACGGCGCGCTGTCGGGCCAGCTGTCCTATCGCGGCCTCGCCGGGCAGCGCGTGCTCGGCCGCGTCAACGGCCAGCGCTTCGCGACCGGCGGCCCCAACGCGATGGACCCGCCCTTCCACTACGCGCCCTCGGTCCTCGTCGAGCGGATCGACGTCGCGCGCGGCGTCGCGCCGGTCTCGCAGGGGCCCTCGCTCGCCGGTGCGGTCAACGCGCAATTGTTCGAGACGGATTTCACCGACAGCGCCGACTGGTCACCCGACCTGCGCTTCACCAGCCAGTATCGCAGCGTCGACGACAGCTACGCCATCGGCGGCATGGCGGGCCTGTCAAACGAGGACTGGCGCTTCGGCGTGATCGCCAGCCGCGAGGAGGGGGGCGACTATGAATTCCCCGGCGGCACCGCGGTCGGCACCTCGTTCGAGCGGAACCTTTACGGCGCGCACGCCGGTTTCCGCACCGGGGCGGGCGAGCTGTTCCTCGAATATCGCAGGAGCGAGACCGACCCGACCGGCAACCCGCCCTTCTTCCTCGACATCGTGTTCTTCGACACCGACTTCGTGCAGGGCGGGTTTCGCGGGGAAATCGCCGAGGACGTGCACCTCACGCTGAGGCTGGGCCATGTCGCGATCCGTCACCTGATGGACAACCAGACCACCCGCGATCCGGTCGCGCCCCCGCCCCGCGCGCGCGCGACCTTCGCGGATGCCGACACCACGACCGCCGAATTCGCCCTGCGTTTCGGCAAGGCCAACAACCACGTCGAGATCGGTGCCGACACCGAACTGACCGACAAGTTCGTGACCATCACCAACCCCTTCAACCCGGCCTTCTTCCTCGAATCGCAGCCCAATGTGCAGGCCGAGCGCGTCGGCGCCTTCGCCCAGTGGCGCGGCGGGGTCGGGCGCGCGGAATTCGAGCTGGGCGCGCGGGTCGACAGCACCGCCCAGAGCGCCGCCATCCCCCGCGTCGGCGACGCCGTCCCGATGGGCCCGCGGATGCTCGCAGGCGCGTTCGGCGCGGCGGATCGCGACACGCGCCAGACGACGTTCGACGCCGTGCTGCGCGCATGGATGCCGCTCGGCGACGTCACGCCGCGCGTGACGCTTGCCCGCAAGGAGCGCGTCGCGAGCCTGCTCGAGCGGTTCGGCTGGCTCCCGACCGAGGCGAGCTTCGGCCTTGCCGACGGCAATATCTATGTCGGCAATCTCGATCTCGCGCCCGAGACCGCGTGGATCGCGGAAGTGGGCTTCGACCTTGAAACCGGAGTGCTGTCGCTGCGCCCCACCGCCTTTTATCGCCGGGTCGACGATTTCATCCAGGGCGTGCCCTTCGACGACACGATCGGCGTGATCGACAGCCCGGTGGAAATGATCGCGGCGATGAACGGCGATCCCACCCCCTTGCGCTTCGGCAATGTCGATGCCGAGCTTTACGGGGTCGATCTCGACTTCGCGCTGCGCCCGGTGAAACGCATCGAGGTGAGCGGCACGGCGAGCTTCGTCAGGGGCAAGCGCCGCGATGCCGCCGACAACCTCTACCGCATCCCGCCCGCCAACCTGCGCGTCGCGGCGGCCTATCGGGGCGACGGGTTCTCCTTCGGGGCCGAGCTGTTCGCCGCCGCCGAGCAGGACAAGGTGTCGGCCTTCAACGGCGAGGAGCCGAGCCGGTCCTTCGCCGTCGTCGGCCTGTTCGCACGCTACGGCCTTGCCGAAGGACTCGCCATCGAAGCGGGCGTGGAGAACCTGTTCGACGAATTCTACCAGCCGCACCTTGCCGGACGCAGCCGGTTCGGAGCCTCCGACGTGCCGCTGTTCGAGCGCCTGCCGGGGCCGGGGCGCGGCGTCTGGGCGCGGCTGACGGGGCGTTTCTGACGGCGCGTTTTCGCGGCGAGGCCGGGAGGGCCGGACGGGAGGCGTTTAAGCGCTTCCCGGCCCTCCCGGCCGCCCCGAAAGCGCAACAAAATTGCCGCCGCGAATGCGAAAGATTCAGGCGTTGATTCACATGATTCAATCACCAAATTTTTCTTCACAGATTCATTTTGCCCCTTGCGCAATCCGCGACTCAAGCTTGGTCCACGCGTCGCACGGGGTTTCGGCGGGCGATCGGACGCCGGGCAGGCCGGTTAAGGGTTAATCGGGCGTTGACGCGGATTCGCACCTGATTCAGTATCTAGTGGTTCGCTTCGCAGGGGACCCCCAAGCCATGGTGACAGCCCGCCGCTCCGCAGGGGCGGAGAGGGGCAAGGAGTCGCCGCGGCGAAGAGCTTTCCGAGAGGCGATGCAAGACGTTCCGGTGGACAGACCTGTGGACCCGCAAGGGGGCATCCTGTGGGCAGGCTGTCGATGGGGCCGAAGGGAACAGACTCGGAACATTTCCCTCTTGCGGGGATGCTCCGAACAGGGGACAAGCGGGTGTGATTATGGATTTCAAGACGAGCGACAGCGTGCCGGGCGAGAACATGAGCGATACGATCGAGGACACCGCCGCCGCAGGCAGCGCGCAGGCAGACGAGAAGGCGGTAAGCATGAAGAAAGAAGACGTCGGCAGCGAAGAGCTGATCGCCGAAAAGGCGGGCGAGGCGATGGCGGGCGCCATGGCCGAGGCGATGAAGACCGCCGCCAAACCCGACAGCAAGAGCGTCAACCCGCGCCGCTTCGACATCAAGGTCGATCCGGCGCGCGATGCCAACCTCACCGCTTTCGGCAAGGAAACCCTGACCGACCGCTATCTCCTGCCCGGCGAAAGCTACCAGGACCTGTTCGCGCGCGTCGCCGATGCCTATGCCGATGATCAGGATCACGCGCAGCGGCTCTACGACTACATCTCGAACCTGTGGTTCATGCCGGCAACGCCGGTGCTGTCGAACGGCGGCACGAACCGGGGCCTTCCGATTTCGTGCTACCTCAATTCGGTCGAGGACAGCCTCGACGGGATCGTCGGCACGTGGAACGAAAACGTCTGGCTCGCCTCCAAGGGCGGCGGCATCGGCACCTATTGGGGCAATGTCCGCGGCATCGGCGAGCCGGTCGGTTTGAACGGCAAGACCAGCGGCATCATCCCCTTCGTGCGAGTGATGGACAGCCTCACGCTCGCGATCAGCCAGGGCTCGCTGCGGCGCGGGTCGGCGGCGTGCTATCTCGACATCTCGCACCCGGAAATCGAGGAATTTCTCGAGATCCGTAAACCTTCGGGCGACTTCAACCGCAAGGCGCTGAACCTCCACCACGGCGTGCTCGTCACCGACGAGTTCATGGAGGCGGTGCGCGCGGGCGATCGCTTCGAACTCAAGAGCCCCAAGGACGGCAGCGTGAGGGGCGAAGTCGATGCGCGCTCGCTGTTCCAGAAACTGGTCGAAACGCGCCTTGCGACGGGCGAGCCCTACATCGTCTTTTCCGACACCGTGAACCGCATGATGCCCAAGCATCATCGCGAATTGGGCCTCAAGGTTTCGACCTCGAACCTGTGCTCGGAAATCACCCTGCCGACCGGCATCGACCACCTCGGCAAGGACCGCACGGCGGTGTGCTGCCTGTCCTCACTGAACCTTGAAAAGTGGGACGAGTGGAACTCGGACAAGATGTTCATCGAGGACGTCATGCGCTTCCTCGACAACGTCCTGCAGGACTATATCGACCGCGCGCCCGACGAGATGGAGCGCGCGCGCTATTCGGCGAGCCGCGAGCGCTCGGTCGGGCTCGGCGTGATGGGCTTCCACTCCTTCCTCCAGTCGAAGGGGCTCGGCTTCGAAAGCGCCATGGCCAAGGCGCACAACCTCAAGATGTTCCAGCACATTCAGGCCAAGGCGTCCGAAGCCTCGATGCTGCTCGCGCAGGAACGCGGGCCCTGCCCCGACGCCGCCGAAATGGGCGCGATGGAGCGGTTTTCCTGCAAGATGGCGATCGCGCCGACCGCGTCGATCTCGATCATCTGCGGCGGGACGAGCGCCTGCATCGAGCCGATCCCGGCGAACATCTACACCCACAAGACGCTGTCGGGCTCCTTCATCGTGAAGAACCCGTACCTCGAAAAGCTGCTCGACAAGAAGGCGAAGAATTCGACCAATGTCTGGAACTCGATCCTCGAACGCGGCGGGTCGGTCCAGCATCTCGATTTCCTCACCGCGGAGGAAAAGGCCGCGTTCAAGACGAGCTTCGAGATCGACCAGCGCTGGCTGCTCGAATTCGCCGCCGACCGCGCGCCCTATATCGACCAGGCGCAGTCGCTGAACCTGTTCATCCCGGCCGATGTCGACAAGTGGGATCTCATGATGCTGCACTTCCAGGCGTGGGAGAAGGGCATCAAGTCGCTCTACTACCTCCGCTCGAAATCGGTGCAGCGCGCAGGCTTCGCCGGCGGGGTCGAGGCCGACAATACGCCCGAGGCGACCAAGTTCGAACTCAACGCCGCCGGCGGCGCGGAGCAGACCGACTACGAGGAATGCCTGAGCTGCCAATAAGGCGCCGTGCATGGCACGGTATGGCGGGGACTACAGCGAGCCGATCAATCCGTGGCTCGCAGTGGTCCTCGTTTCCTATGCGATCGCCTATTTCCTGCAGAGCGTCTCGGTCGAATGGCCGGACACTTGCGATATTCCCAGCGTCCGGGGAGTGTCATTCACGGGCCTGATCGCCCAGTATGCGTGCACCGATCTGCTCCAGGGCGGGCTCGCCGAGAAACTGCTGTTTGTCCTGCTGTGGAGCGCCCCGGCGTGGATCGTCGGGCTCTCCATCCGTTACCGGATCCAAAAGGCGCGAGGCGGGCCGGGAGAGGCCGGAAGGGAATGATCGCGCCATGCATGGCCTAATGGCCCATCGGGTCTTTGTTTACCTTTCCCTGATACCATCCTGCGTCATGCACGCCCGCCGTTCCCAGCGAGTCCCCACCAGCGCCACCGGCTCCTGCCGCTCGGCGCGCGGGATGCAGTGGGACATCCGGCTGGAGGACCTTTCCAGCGGCGGCTGCCGGGTGGAGGATTCGCGCGGCGCGATGGCGCTCGGCGAATATGTCCGCCTCTTCATCGCCGGGACGGGCCCGCACATGGCCGAGGTCGCGTGGCGGCAGGGCAGCCGCGTCGGGCTCGAATTCCAGACCCCCCTGCCCGATCGCATCTTCGCCCTGCTCGCCGAGGAACGCTGGGAGGAGGCGAGCCGCGCTTTCGCCGATCCCCGCCACCGCGGCTATGCGCGCCGCTCCTGCCTGTGAACCGCGCGCGCCCTGCAAGACCGCACGCACCGCGCGCACTCGCCAAGCCCTTTTCGCTGTGACATAAACCCTTTGCCGCAACGACTTCGCGGCGCTGGAAAGGGGAAGAATGCCATGGGTCTGCCGTTCTGGGCGGGTGTTTTCGGTGCTGTCGTCTCGATCGTTTTCCTCGTGCGCGCGTGGCTCGAGCTGCGCAAGAACCGCGAGGGCCACCTGCGCAATGCGGCGATGATCCATGTCGGCATGGCGGGGATGTTCCTGCCGGCCTGCCTGTTCATCATGCTCGCCTACCTGTGACCATGACGCGGGAGAGCACGCCGCGTACGCCCCGCCTGCTTGCCGCGGTCGCGCTCGCGCTGCTCGTCTCGGCTTGCGCGAACCAGGTCGATGCGGGCGTGAGCAAGGCGGCGGGTACGCCCGGCTTCTGGTGGGGGCTGTGGCACGGCTTCATCTTCCCCTGGGCATGGATCGGCTCGCTCTTTTCGGACGACATCGCCGTCTACGCCGTGCCCAACACAGGCGGATGGTACGATTTCGGCTTCTTCCTCGGCATCACCGTGCTCGGCGGGGGGAGCTTCTTCGGTTCGCGCCGAGGAAAGGACTGAACCGATCCTGCGGGGGGCATTTCACGGACTTGCAGCGGCGCTCGCGCTCGCGCTTGCCTGCGCGGTTCCGGCCGGGGCGGGGGCTGCGGCCGCGGACGAGCGGGAGCGCAGCCACGCGGAACAGGCCGAGCGCGCGCTTCTCCTCGGCATCGACATGGCCGCGCGCGAGGCGCTGCTCGCCATCGCGAACGAACCCGACCCCTTCGAACGCGAGCGCGCGCTCGGCGGCATAACGACCCGGCTCTTCACGCTCGAACGCGAAGGCGAGCTGGCCCGCGCCGCCGCCTTTGCGCGTTACGCCTACGAAACCCTCGCCCCGCTCGCGGTGGGCGGGGAGCGCGCCTTCCTTCCCGTCGCCAATGCGCAGGCGAAATACTGCTCGCTGACGGGCGATCTCGCCTGCCTCGACGTCGCCTCGCGCAAGGCGATCGAGCTTATCGGAGGCATCCCAGCGCAAAGCCCCGGCGGCGAGGAGGCCGCCGCGCTCGAATGGCGCGCGGTCGCGCTGGTGCTCGCCGGCGATGTCGCGGCGGCCAAGCCCTACCTCGTCCCGCTCAGCTATGCCGTGGAGCCGGACGCCGACCACGAAATCGCCGACCAGATCGCCTCGATCGTCACCGTGCGCGGAGACTTTTCGGGCGATTTCGCGATCCGCCTGCGCCGCGCCGCGCTTGGCCTGCTGGACGAGGAAGACCGGCGCGAGCGGCCTTTCATCGTCGCCAATATCGCGACCGCGCTGGGCGCGGATTGCCTCGGCGCGGGGAGGCTGGGCGAGGCCGAGGCGGCGTGGCGCACGGCCTATGAAATCGCGCTCGAAAACTATCCGCCCGATGCCATCGCCACCACGATGAGCGCGCGCAACCTCGCCACCGTGCTGGTCCTGCGCGGGCGACGCGACCTCGCCCTGCCGCTGTTCCGGCGCAACTGGGAAATCGCCCGCGAGGCGCAGGCGTGGGAGGCGGACTACGGCTCCGAAGTGCGGGACTGGATCACCGCGCTGATCGAGGCCGGGCGCACCAGCGAAGCGCTCGAAACGAGCGCCATGGTGTGGGAAGAGGCGCGCGCGGCGCAAGCCATCGAGGACGCGGTGCTGGCGCAATATGGCATCGCGCGCGGGGAGGCGCTGGAGGCGGCGGGCGACTTTGCCGAGGCCGTGGACGTCCTGCGCGAAGCGGCGCGGCTCGCGGACGGGGCGCAGCGGCTCGGCGCGCCCGAAATCGCCCGCCTGCTGGCGCTCTCGATCGAAGGGCAGGACCGCTGGGCCGAGGCCGAAGCCTTCCGGCGCGAGGCCTACTCCTATGCCGCGGGCGACCTGCTCGAAGGCGCGTTCAGCGCGAACCGCGTGTGGGCGGGGCTCGCGCTGGCGCGCAACCTCTCGATGCAGGGGCGCAGCGCCGAGGCCGAGCGCCTGTTCACCGAAATGCTCGAACTGGCCAAGGCGCGCTCCGACCCGGCGCGGATCGCCGAAGGCGACGCCGCGCTCGGGCTGGCGCGCCATTTCATAGGGCAGGACGACCCGGCCAGGGCGCTCGGCTTTGCCCGCACCGCGCTCGACATCCGCGCGAGCCAACTCGCCCGCCTCGCCCCCGGCGCGGGCGAAAGCGCCTTCCTCGCCGCCGCGCGGGGGCAGCGCCGCGCCGCGCGGCTCGCGGTGCAGGCCCTGCTCGCGAGCGGGGCGGAGGACGCGGATGCGCTCGCCGAGATGTTCGCCGCCGCCCAGCGCGCCGATACGAGCGCGGCCTCGATCGCGCTCTCGACCCGCGCGGCGAGCGCGCTGGCCCGCGCGGCGGGAGCGGGGGAAGCGGTCGATGACTGGCGCGCGGCGCAGGGCAGGCTCGACGCGATCGACGCGCGGCTGCTGGCGCTCGAGAACGCAGGCGCGGAATCGAGCGCCGGGGACCGCAGCGCGCTTTACGAGGAGCGACAGGCCGCGCTCGCCGATTTCGCCCGCATCGAAGGCGAATTGCGCGAGGGCTTTCCCGCCTTCTTCGACCTCGCCCGGCCCGCCCCGGCCGAACTCGATGCGATCCGCGCCGTGCTCGGCGAAGGCGAGGCGCTGGTCCTGCTGGTGCCGGGCGATAGCGAGTCGCAGGACGCAGGCTTCGGCGGAGCGGTGATCGCGCTGACCCGCGACGAGGCCGCCGCCGCGCGAATCGCGCTCGCGCCGGGCGAGCTCGCCGACCTGACGCGCAAGCTCCACCGGGGTCTTGCCGAACCGGGCAGCGGCTACACCGACCAGCCCGGCTTCCTTCCGCCCGAAGTGCGCTATTCGCGCGCAGATGCGCACCGACTCTACCAAGCGCTGTTCGCCGACCCGCGCATCGCCGCCGTGCTCGAACCCGCGAGGCGCTGGACCATCGTGCCGCAGGGCGAGCTTGTCTCGGTCTCGTTCGAGGCGCTCGTCACCGCCCCGCCGCCGGGGGGCGAGGACAGCGACGCCGACCCCGCCGCCCTGCGCGCGACGCGCTGGCTCGGCATGGAGCGCGCGCTTGCCATCGCGCCGTCGGTCGCCTCGATCGCGCTCGCGCGGATGGAGACACCGCGCGGCTGGGGGCGCGCGCCGGCCCCGTTCCTCGGCATCGGCGACCCGGCCTTCGATGGCGAGCCCGATCCGCCGGTGACCCTGCCCGACGACCTGCGCGAGCGCGGCCTGCTCGCCGCGGTGCGCGCGCCGGGGGCGAGCAAGGGCTATTTCCGCGGGCCGGTCGCCGATCTCGAAGCGCTCGCGGGCCTTGAGCGCCTGCCGGGGACCGCGCTCGAAATCCGCACGCTCGCCGCCGTGCTGGGGGCGGGCGAGGACAGCGTGCTGACCCAGCTTGCCGCGACCGAGGCCAATGTCACCGCGCTGAGCGAAGAGGGCAGGCTCGGCGGGGCGGAACTGGTGGTGTTCGCGACCCATGGCCTGATCGCGGGCGATGCGGGCGATGGTCTTGCCGAGCCCGCGCTCGCGCTGACCCCGCCGCCGGGCGCGTCGCAGGACGCACTCGAGCCGGGCAATGACGGCCTGCTGACCGCGAGCGAGGCGGCGGCGCTGAAGATCGCGGCGGACTGGCTGATCCTGTCGGCCTGCAACACCGCCGCCGGGTCCGGGAGCGGCGCGCAGGGCCTGTCGGGGCTGGCGCGCGGGTTCCTCTATGCGGGCGCGCGCTCGCTGCTGGTGTCGCATTTCCCGGTGAGCGACCGGGCGACGCCCCGGCTCACCTCGACCGCGGTGACGCTGCGGCGCGAGGAGGGGCTGGGCCGGGCCGAGGCAATGCGCGAGGCGCGCCGCCGGATGCTCGCCGACACGTCCGACGATGCCGGGGGCGCGAGCCTCGCCCACCCCAAGGCGTGGGCTGCGCTGACTCTCATCGCGCCGGGCGCCTGAGGCTGGACGCAAAAGCGCCGCAGCCGGGCAAGGCCCGCTGCGGCGCTCAATCTGATAGGCAATGGCCCTTTATTCGCCCGAAAGCGGGCGCCGTTTATTGGCCCGATAACGGGCGCCGTTTATTCGCCCGAAAGCGGGCGGGCGGCATCGGTGCGCACGCGGGTAGCGGGATCGTCCTCGCTCTCGCCCAGCGCGACCGGATCGATCGCGCCGCCGACAGAGCCAAAGCCCATTTCGGCGGCGGGCCTGTCGCCCGCCTCGTCGCGGTTGGGCCGCGCATCCTGCTTGTATTCGCTGTGCGCGAGATCGCCCATCACGCTGTCGGGCGCGCCTTCCTCGCGCAAGCCGGGTTCGCGCGGGCCGGTGCGCTCGGGCTCCATCGGGTGGGTCGAGGGCGTGAGCGTGATGTTGCGGCTGTCGCCGTCGGGAAAGGGGCCGGTGATGGGTTCAGACTTCGCCATGGGGTCTCTCCTGTCGATTTGACTGTTACCCGACCAACCCGCCGCGAAGCCGCCCCGTTCCGAGAAAGTCCCTTGCGAAGAGGGACATGGGCTGTGAAACTCGCGCAAGCGAAGGGGGAAGCGGCGTGGCCGAGTGGACCTATGGCGAACTTGCGAGCGCGATGCTGTTCGGCGCTATTGTCGGCGCGGGCGTGCGGCTCGCGTGGCACGCCTGGCGCGACCGGCGCGCGCTGGCGGAACGGTTCGCGCCGGGCCGCTTCGACCCGCCCGAATTCGAGATCGCCCCCGTCACCGCAGACGAGCGCGCGCGGCTGTGGGAGACGACGGCGTGGTTCGCGCTCCTCGGTATGGTCGGCGGAGCTTTCGTCACGATAGACGACCCGCGCCTTTTCTCTGTCATCTGGGCGCTCGGCCCGATCGTTTTGATCGTCTACATCCACCTCGGCCGCCCGCTACCCGGGGATGCTGAGGCAATCCGCGAATTCGTCGAAGCGCACGGGACCGAGCCGACCACCCGCCACCTCACCCAGCCGCACTGGCAGGCGCTCGCGATCCTCGCCGCGCTCGTCGCGGCATGGGCGGGCGGCCTGTTCGAGGGGCTGTTCGCATGGTTCCCCGGCTGGCTCTTCGCCATGCTCGCCTTCGCCCTCATCGGCTATTTCACCACCAGCGTCCTGCGCGCCGAGCGCGACCTCTTCCGCCGCGAAGGCTGACCGGCGCGCCCCGCTTGCAACAGGTGCAATGCGCGGTGATGCGTGCCGTGCATCGGACGGGTCGCAGCCCTTTCCCCCGACTCGATTCGACTCAGGAAATGCACGGCTTATCCCCACCGAATCATACGCGCTTGCCTTCGATTCCTTTGTTTGTTTCCCTACATAGGAAGACGCACTCAAACCGAAGGGACCACAAGATGTCGTTGCTCGAAGCCCGCACGACTGACTAGCTGTCCACCACATATTGATGCGCTGAATTTCCAACCACGGAGACCACCAATGTCGTTGCTCGAAGCCCGCAAGACCTACAAGCCGTTCGAATATCCGTGGGCCTACGACTTCTGGAAACGCCAGCAGCAGATCCACTGGATGCCCGAGGAAGTGCCTCTGGGCGAGGATTGCCGCGACTGGGCGCAGAAGATCACCGAGCACGAGCGCAACCTGCTGACGCAAATCTTCCGCTTCTTCACCCAGGCCGACGTCGAGGTGCAGGACTGCTACCACGACAATTACGGCCGCGTGTTCAAGCCGACCGAGGTCAAGATGATGCTCACCGCCTTCTCCAACATGGAGACGGTGCACATCGCCGCCTATTCGCACCTGCTCGACACGATCGGGATGCCCGAAAGCGAATACGCCGCCTTCCTCGAATACGAGGAGATGAAGGACAAGCACGACTACCTTCACCAGTTCGGCGTCGACACGGACGAGGACATCGCCCGCACGCTCGCCATGTTCGGCGGCTTCACCGAGGGGCTGCAGCTGTTCGCGTCCTTCGCCATGCTGATGAACTTCCCGCGCCACAACAAGATGAAGGGCATGGGCCAGATCGTCAGCTGGTCGGTGCGCGACGAATCGCTCCACTGCGAGGGCATCATCAAGCTCTTCCACGCCTTCTGCGAGGAGCGCGGCTGCCTCACCAAGGCGGTGAAGGAGGACATCATCGACATCTGCCAGAAGACCGTGCGGCTGGAGGATGCCTTCATCGACCTCGCCTTCGAGATGGGCCCGGTCGACGGGATGAGCCCGAAGGAGATCAAGAAGTATATCCGCTACATCGCGGACTGGCGCCTGAACCAGCTCGGCCTGCCGCCGATCTACATGGTCGAGGACCACCCCCTGCCGTGGCTCGCGCCGCTCTTGAACGGGGTCGAGCACGCCAACTTCTTCGAAACCCGCGCGACCGAATATTCCAAGGGCGCGACGCGCGGCAACTGGAACGACGTGTGGTCGAGCTTCGACAAGCGCCAGAAGGCGAAGGCGGTCAACGAGGACGGCGCGGGCGAGGAAGAAGCCGGGCTGTTCGGGGTTGAGGCTGCGGAGTAGGGGGTGAAGCGCGATTCATTGGAGGGGCCGATACTTGAGGCATTGAGCCAGAATGGCGGTAAGGCGCGCATTGCTGATGTCTGTAAGTATGTCTGGGATAATTACGAAGCTGATATCCGAAAATCCGGGAAGTACTTCTATACTTGGCAGTATGAACTAAGATGGGCGAGTGACGAACTTGTGCGGAAGAGCAAAATTAAAAAGGGACCGCCTCGGGGGTTTGGTGCTTAATATAATCATTTCATTAGATTGCGAGGAACCATTTTAGGTGTACGATGCAGGGCTGGGAATTAGAAGATGTTAGGGACACCCTCCAAAACAACGGGTTAGTCATCACATCAGAAGCCCGTATGGGAAATGACAAAGGAACACAATTTCGCTGCTCGGGCGGCGAAGTTATCAATCTCTATGATTCAGGGAAAGTTGTTGTCCAAGGCAAGAGGCAGTCAGAGATAAAGGGGCTCTTTGGCATTGAACATTCGGCTGCTCCTAAAATTCCAAAAGCAACGCCACACAATCCGCGGAAGGTGTTTGTAGTCTATGGGCACGACACTGATGCCCGCGATCAATTGGAGGCGATGCTACGCCGCTGGGGGCTCGACCCTCTCATACTCGACCAACTCACAAGCGGCGGCCAAACGATCATTGAAAAACTCGAAAGTGTCCAAAAGGAAGCAAATTTTGCTGTAGTTCTTGCTACCCCTGATGACCAAGGCCACAGGTCTGAGCATCCAGAGGAGTTGGCCTATCGCGCCAGACAAAACGTAGTCTTGGAGCTCGGCATGATGTTATCCGTCCTTGGACGCGAAAGAGTTGCGATATTGCTTAAGGGGCAAGAAGCAATGGAGAAGCCCTCCGACATCCAAGGCCTTCTCTACATTCCCTTTAAAGAGAATGTTGATGAAGCAAAACTCCTGCTCGCAAAAGAGATTGATGCGAAAGGCATACCGATTGACTTGAAGCGAGTGTAGCACGTTCTCAATTGTGTGACCGACCGCTTGTTATCCGAAAGCCATGGGTGTCATCACCGCGAACGCGGGGACCCAGTGTGGCGCCGCGTTCCCGAGCCGCTGGGTTCCCGCTGGCGTGGGAATGACGCGGAAGCGGGGGAGCGGGCCGCCTTGCCCTTCGCGTCTCCCCGGGCTTGCCTGCCCGGAGCGCAGGTCGGGGACCCGGGGCCCCGCTTCCTTCCTTTCCGCCGGTCAGAAAGAAGCGGGATCCCCGCTTTCGCGGGGATGACGAAATGGGGCGAAACGGCGAGGGGGCGTCTGGATCCCCCCCTCAACACCAAGCCACCCGCGCCCCGCCCCAGCGTTCGGCCAGCCCTTCGCGCACCAGAAGCTGCCCGAGGCTCTCGCCGCCGCGGGTCACGATGCGCAGGGCCCGGCCATAGCGGTCGCGGCTTGCGGCTCCGGGGGCGGCCTCGAGCGAGAACGCGCCTGCGTTGAGCAGTTCCTGCAGCCGCCGCGTCGCGCGCTCGCCCGCCGCGCGTTCGCGTCCGCAGGCGGGGCTGAACACCTCGGGCGTGTCGATGTCGGCCACGCGGATTTTCTCACCCCGGTACCAGATCGTGTCCCCGTCGACGACGCAGGTGACGCGCTTGCGTCCCGAACAGATCGGGAAGAACGCGCGCTCGCGGTCGGAGGGGGAAGGGGCCGGGCCCGCCCGTGCTGCGGATGCCTCGACCGCGATGCCGTCGCCGGACGTGGGCGCGAGGAACACCGCCGTGAACGCCGCCGCCGGAAGCAGGACGAGCAGCACCGGAAACCAGCCCACGCGCCGCTTGGCAGGCACGGCGTAAGCGTCCACCTTCGCCCAGCGGGACGAGCGGGCCTTGCGCCTTCGGCCAGTATCGAAACGCACGACCTTTCCCATGCGCCGCACGATGCCGCGCCATGTCTCAAGATCGCGCTAACGCTCCGCTGCGCCGGGCCGGCGTTGCAGCCCCTCCGCGCCGCGAAATCCAACACCGCTGCCGGTAGGAACCGCCGCGCGCCGATCCAACATCTGCCCTCGAAAAACGCCGCGCGCGAACCCCCGCCCTCCGGCAAAGCGTATGACCGACGCGCACCAACGCCCAACACGATCGGGCCTCGACGCCGCCTCAGCACCACTCCCGCCGGGGGCCGCCCCAGCGCATGGCGAGGCCCTCGCGCACCAGCCGCTGGCCGAGGCTCTCGCCGCCGCGCAGGACCACGCGCAGGGCACGGCCGTAGCGGTCGGTCTCGCGCCCGCTCGGCGGCAGGGCGAGGGTGAAGGCGCCTTCGTTGAGGAGTTCCTGCAGCCGCCGCGTCGCGCGCTCGCCGATCATGCGCTCACGCTCGCACGAGGGGCGGAAGGTCTCGGGCGTGTCGATGTCGGCGATGCGGATCTTGGTGCCGCGATACCAGATCGTGTCGCCGTCGACGACGCAGGTGACGCGGTTCGAGCCGGAGCAGATGGGGAAGACCGCGCGCTCGGCCCCGCCGCGCGCCGCCTCGGGCAGGCTGGCGGCGACCTGCGCCCCGGCCGCACCCGTGCCGCCCGGACCCGGCGCGAGGAACACCGCCGCGAAGGCCGCGCCGCCAAGCGCCAGGGTCAAAGCCCCGAACCAGCGCACGCGCCGCGAAGTCCTGCCCGAAGATCCCATGACCGGCATTGCTAGAGTCTCGCGGCGGAAGGCTCAAGATTGAGTGAACGCAAATCCCGCGAAGAGTCGCAGGGCGGACAGTCACCGGGCGGCGTCCCTTTGACTCAGGTCAAGGACGCGGGTGCGCCCCCCGCATAGCCTGCTTCTCACCACCAATGGGGAGAAGCTGATGTCCGCCCACACGCCGCACGAACTCGTCGACGAATTTCCGCACGATGTGGAAACGCTCCACCGGCTGAAACTGGCCGATGCGCATTTCAACAGCCTCGCTGCGCGCTATCACGCGGTGAACCGGGCGATCCACCGGATCGAGAGCGAGATCGAACCGGCCAGCGACGATTACGCCGAGGAGCTGAAGCGCCGCCGGCTCGCGCTGCTCGACGAGATCGCGCTGATGGTCGAGCGGGCCGAGGGGAAGATGGCCCATGCCTAGGATGATGCCCGGGCTCTTGCCGGGTCCGCGCGGCCTCGCCCGCCGCATCCGCAGGCACCGCCGCCGCCGCCATGCCGCGATGGCGCTGGTCGGCACGGCGCTGCTGGCGCGAAGGGCGATCAAGCGCGCCCGCGCCTGATCGCCGACGCCTAATCCGATCCCCCGTCGCCACGAGAAGCGGGGGTGCCGCTTGCCGACCGATCCCACGGCAGCGGAACCTGAGGGCGGCGCACGAGGCGATGCGCCGCCCCATTTATCTGACGCCGACCCGCGGCGACCCGGCGGTTTTCCTTTTGCCCTCGCCGGCAGCCCTGCGTTATCTTCGGTGTGACGAGAAAGGAGAACCCGCATGACCACACCCAATCGCCGCGCGCTTGTCAGCGTCGCTTTCGCCCCCGCCCTTGTTCTCGCGGCCTGCGGGGGGCCGGAGGAGGAGCCCGCTTACGAGGTCGATGCCGAGGATCTTTCGGGCGGGGAATTGCAGGTCCGCACGCCCAAGGAAGGCGAAGTCCCGGTCGAGCTGCCCAAGACCGAAATGACCAATGTCCCGCCCGAAGAGGTCGGCGAAGATGGCGGGGCGATAGAGCCGGAAGACAGCGCCGAATAGGCGCGCGGGCTGCATAACCGGCAAGGGCGCGATCGGAACGGGCTGGGGCGGGGCGCGTAAGGTCATCGAAGGAGATGACGATGCACCACGCCGCCACCCACCCCATCCGCCCGCAAACCGTGTCGCTGGCGCTCGCCGCGCTGCTCGCGCTGGCCGGATGCGGCGCCGAGCCCGCGGATACCGAACCGCTCGACGAAAACGCCGAGGGCGAGATCGTCGGCGCGGAGCCGGTCGAGGACCACGAACCGGGCCAGTCGCCCGATGCGATCAACGATCCCGTGCAGGAAGGCCCGCCGCTCATCAACCGGACCGGCCCCGACGACGAAGCCGACATCGACATCGGCTCCGAGGCCGACGAATACTAGGCGCGCGTCGATCACCCGCTTGTCGCGCGACCGTGCCGGGCGCATAGGTCGGAACAGGGCGCGGCAATCGAGGGGAAGGACATGGAAGAGACCACCGCGGCATTGCCGGGCCGGGCGCGCAGCATCGAGGAATTCCCTGCGATCATGCAGGCCGCGATGCAGGGCGAGCGGCCCCGTCACCGCCCCTATGCGCCTGCCAAGGACGGCCCGCGAGACGTCTTCATCACCAGCTGGGCGAAGAGCGGCACGACACTGATGCAGCAGATGTTCCACCAGCTGCGCATGGCGGCGCAAGGCGGGGACATGGATTTCGACGACATCAGCCGCGTCGTGCCGTGGGACGATGTCGCGCTGCTGCTCGATTTCGACATGACGGCGCCCCAGCGCGCGCTCCCGCGCGGGTTCAAGTCGCACCGCGAATACGAGCGCCTGCCCGCAGGCCAGCGCTATGTCGTCACTCTGCGCGATCCGAAGGAGACCTTCGTCTCCTTCTACCGCTTCCTCAACGGCTGGCACCTCGAGCGGGACGCGGTGGCGATGGAGGACTTCATGCCGCTCTGGCTGGGCGGCGGGCCGCAGGGGTGCGACTATTTCACCCACCTCCTGAGCTGGCACGCGCGGCTCGGCGAGCCCGATACGCTGGTGATGACCTATCGCTCCGTCGTGCAGGACAGGGCGGCGGCGGTCCGGCGGCTGGCGGCGTTCTGCGAGATCGTGCTGTCGGGTGAGGAAGAGGCGCTGGTGCTGGAGCGGACGAGCCGCGCGTTCATGGCCGCGCACCGCGACCGCTTCGACGACGGGATGATCTGCCGCGTGCTGGAGGAGAAGGCGGGCGTTCCCGCCGCGAGCGATTCGGCAAAGGTGCAGGACAAGGGCAGCACCACGGATGCGCTTCCGCATTCAATCGCCGAGGCGATCGACGCGATGTGGGCCGAGCGCGTCCTCTCGGTCACGGGACACGCCGATTTCGATACCCTCGCGCGCGAGGTCGAACGGACCTAGGCACACTTCATTCGCACCAGTCGGCTTTCGGCGCGTCGCGCCCGCCGCGCGCGGCAAGGCCCCGCGCGATCATCGCCTCGGCCAGCATTTCCGGCTCCTCGCCCTCTCCGCTCGCCCGCCGCGCCCGGCGCAGCTCTCGGCCATAGCGGTCGCGCGGGGGCGCAGCGCCGCCGTTCCATTCGAACGGACCCTCGCCCAGCCATTCATGCAGCGCCTCGCGCGCCTTGCGGGCGAGCGCCCTTTCCGTCTCGCAAGCCCCGTCGAGCTCGGGCGCGTCGAAGCCCATGAGGCGGATGCGGCGCGGCTCGCCCACGCTTTCGAACACCACCACCGTGTCCCCGTCGACGACGCAGCCGCCCGCTCCCGCGCTGCCCTCGCCGCACAGGGCGAAGCGCGTTTCCACCGCGACCCAGCCGCGTTCCTGGAGCACCGGCCGAACGCCGAACCACCATGCCGCCATGACGATCCCGAGCAGGGCGGGTACGCGCCACAGCAGCCACCACGTCAGCATCCGGGGCGACGGTCCGGACCTGCGGCGCAGCGGTGAACCAAAACGAGGCGGCATCGCGGGACGGGCTAGCAAAGCGCGCCGCGCCCCGCCACTCGCCTGCGCCGATCCGCGCTTTGCATCCGTCCCGCGAGCGGCTAAGCGGCGCGCTCGCAAGGCAAGCGGAAAGGCGGCATGATGAGCGCGAACGGGGAAAACGCGGGCGACCTCGCCCGGGGCCTGTCCAAGGCCGAGGTGCTGATCGAGGCCCTGCCCTATTTCCAGCGCTATGCCGGGCGCACCTTCGTCGTGAAATACGGCGGGCACGCGATGGGCGAGCCGGAGGCCGCGCGCGACTTCGCCGAGGACATCGTGCTGTTGAAGGCGGTCGGCATCAACCCGGTCGTGGTCCACGGCGGCGGCCCGCAGATCGGCGAGATGCTGCGGCGGCTGGGGGTGGAAAGCACCTTCATCGACGGGCTGCGCGTCACCGACGAGGCGACCGCGAAGATCGCCGAAATGGTCCTGTCGGGGGCTATCAACAAGGAACTGGTCGGCTGGCTCGCCGGGGCGGGCGGCAAAGCGATCGGCCTGTCGGGCAAGGACGGCGGGCTCGTCACCGCAAGGAAAGTCGAGCGCACCACCAAGGATCCCGAAAGCCTGATCGAGAGCGTGGTCGACCTCGGCTTCGTGGGCGAGCCGGAAAGCGTAGATACCAGCGTGATCGACACCGCGGTCGCCGCAGGGATGATCCCGGTGATCGCCCCCATCGCGCCGGGAGCGGACGGGGCGACCTACAACATCAACGCGGACACGATGGCGGGCGCTATCGCGGCGGCGCTGGGGGCGGCGCGGCTGTTCCTGCTGACCGACGTTGCGGGCGTGCTCGATGCGGAAGGCAAGCTCCTGTCCGACCTTACCCCGGCCGACATCGCGCGGCTCAGCGAGGAAGGGGTCATAAAGGGCGGCATGGTACCCAAGCTCGAAACCTGCGTCGCGGCGGTCGAATCGGGCTGCGAGGCGGCGGTGGTGCTCGACGGGCGGGTGCCGCACGCGATGCTTCTCGAATTCTTCACCGCGCGCGGTGCGGGAACGCTGGTGCGCGCCGGGAGCAATCCCTAGGTAGGGGGTCTGGCGCAGGCTGTATTGCTCGTGTAATACGCCGCGAAGGGACGACCATCTGCGCGAAACGCGCACTTCAAACCGATAACAGGCAGGTCCATGCAAGCATTGTTCACACTCTACCAGATCGTCGACGTCCTCGTTGGCGTACTGGTCATGCTCATCATCATCCAGTTCGTGATCGGGCTGCTCTTCGCCTTCAACGTGGTGAGCCCGTCCAACCAGTTCCTGATGGCGTTCTACACTTCGATCAACAGCCTGCTCGATCCGATATTGCGCCCCATCCGGCGGATCATGCCGGACACGGGGACGATCGACTTCTCGCCCCTGGTGCTGATCCTCGGCTTGCAGATTTTCCTCATCATCCTCGATGGCCTCATCCGAAGCGCCTACTGATTCGATGACGCAAGCGACCCGCATCGACGGCAAGGCTTTCGCCGCGCGCCTGCGCGAGACGGTGGGCGAGCACGCGCTGGCCTTCGCACAGAAGACCGGGCGCAAGCCGGGGCTTGCCGTGGTGCTGGTGGGCGAGGACCCGGCGAGCCAGGTCTATGTCGGCTCGAAGCACAAGGCGTGCATCGCCGCGAACATGGAAAGCTTCGAACACCGCCTGCCCGCCGACACTTCCGAGGCGGACCTGCTCGCGCTGGTCGAGCAGCTGAACGCCGACCCGGCGGTGGACGGCGTGCTCGTCCAGCTCCCCCTGCCGCCGCAGATCGACGAGCAGAAGGTGATCGCCACCATAGACCCGGACAAGGATGTCGACGGCTTCCACGTCATCAGCGCAGGCCGGCTTTCGGTCGGGCAGGAAGGCTTCGTGCCCTGCACGCCCTTGGGCTGCATCATGCTGCTCAAGGACCTCCACGGCGACCTGTCGGGGATGGACGCGGTCGTGATCGGGCGCT
Organism: Erythrobacter sp.; assembly: GCF_011765465.1. NCBI lineage: Bacteria > Pseudomonadati > Pseudomonadota > Alphaproteobacteria > Sphingomonadales > Erythrobacteraceae > Erythrobacter > Erythrobacter sp. The sequence continues at coordinate 2,412,711 of NZ_CP050265.1, forward strand.
CGAACATCGTGGGCAAGCCGATGGCGCAGCTCCTCGTCGATGCAAACGCCACCGTCACCATCGCGCACAGCCGGACGAAGAACCTCGCCGAGGTCGTGCGGCGGGCGGACATCGTGGTTGCCGCGGTGGGCCGGGCGGAGATGGTCCGCGGCGACTGGATCAAGCCGGGCGCGAGCGTGATCGATGTCGGCATCAACCGCCTGCCGCCCGAACCGGGCAAGGAGAAGGGCCGGCTCGTCGGCGATGTCGCCTATGACGAAGCCGCCGCAGTCGCGGGCGCGATCACCCCGGTCCCGGGCGGGGTCGGGCCGATGACGATTGCGGTCCTGCTCAGGAACACGCTGGTCGCCGCGCATCGCAATGCCTCTCTCGACCCGCCGGAGGGGCTGTGAGAAGCCGCGCCGCCGCCGCGTTCGCCCTCGGCATCGCCGCGCTCGCGCTGGCGGGCTGTTCGGGGGGGCAGCGGCGCGGGCCTCCGCCCGAGGTGATCAACCGCGTGCTCACCGGCGCTCCGGGCGAGGCCCAGCCGAGCAGCATCGTCGCCACCGAGGTCGCCTATGCCCGCGCCGCGCGCGAGCGCGGGCAATTCACCGCGATGGGCGAATACGCCGCGCCTGCCGCGCTTCTGCACGGGCGCAACGGCCCCGTCCCCTTCAACGCGCTCGCGGGCGAATTGACCGACCCTGAGGAGCCCGTGCAATGGGCGCCGCGCACCGTGGTGATAAGCTGCGACGGCGCTCTTGCGGTGAGCGCGGGCCGCTTCCTCGAGCCCGAGGGCTTCGTCGGAAGCTATGTCACCACCTGGGCCCGGCAACCCGACGGCAGCTATAAATGGACCTACGACGTCGCCGGGCGCGACGACCCGCAGCCACCTCCGCGGCCCAAGGCGGAGGAAGGCGATATCGTCGTCACCGCGATGGATTCGATCCTCGGCCTCGTCGCCTCCTGCCCGCCGCGCGGGCTCGAGGTGCCGCCCCCGCCCGCCGTCCCGATCGGCGAAGGGGACGGCAATGCCCGCCTGTCGTCGGACGGCACGCTGCGCTGGCGCTGGGAACACGGCGCGGACGGGACGAAGCAGGTCGCGGTCGACTATTTCTACCAAGGCGAATGGGTCACCGCGATCGAGGAAAGCCTTGCATCTTCGCCGCAGGAATGATGAGGGGCCGCGCGTCCGCCCTTCCCGCATCTGAGGCCCGCCCGTGATCCTGTCCGAACTCTTCGTCTCGGCTTTCGTCACCCTGTTCGTGGTGATCGACCCGCCCGGCTGCGCGCCGATCTATGCAGGGCTCACCAAGCAGGCGACCGCGGCACAGGCGCGCGCCATGGCCCTGCGCGCGACCTTCATCGCGGCGATCATCCTGCTCATCTTCGCCTTCTTCGGCGAGCCGCTGCTCTCCGCGCTCCACATCGAGCTCGACAGCTTCCGCATCGCAGGCGGGCTGATGCTGTTCTGGATCGCCTTCGACATGGTCTTCGAAAAGCGCACTCAGCGCCGCGAGGAACGCGCCGAGAAGATCGCCGCGACCCCGGAGATCGAGGATGTTTCGGTGTTTCCCATGGCGATGCCGATGCTGGCGGGGCCGGGCGCGATCGCGGCGATCATGCTGCTGATGAACGAGGCGGAAAGCGCGTCCGAGCGGATCGAGGTCTTCGCCGCGATGGGCGCGGTGCTCGCGATCACGGCGGCGGCGCTGGTCGCGGCCGGACCGATGATCCGCGTGCTCGGCGACAAGGTCGAGGCGGTCATCACGCGCCTCCTAGGCGTGCTGCTCGCGGCGCTGGCGGCGCAATACGTGATCGACGGGGTGAAGGGCAGCTTCGGGGGGTGAGGGTGCGGACTGTCCGCTGACGACCCCATAGCTGCCATTGCTTTTCGATGTTAGATAGCTGCTATGGAACCGCGATATAGATGCTGCGAGTTACTTTCCGCCGATGCAAAACTTCGACTAGCGATCTACGACCGAGCAGATTTCCACTACATGATCGTCGAGGAGCGCGTTCGCAGTTATGAAGCTGGTGACGAATGTAATCCGGACTACGTGTCCTTCCCATGTAACGCACGTTGGGAACCACACTGGCAGATTTGGGCGCAGCCCCGTTCTGGGATATTCGGGACCGTCGAAGATGCCTTGAGGGAAGGAAAGCGTATTCTCGCTAGAGGCCGCTAACCACCCACTTGCGGACATACCGGCCCGCAGCGCAATTCGCCGAAAGCAGACCCCCCGGCGCCCTCCCCTATTGCAGCGTCATGATCTCCTCGCCCCCGTCGCGGCGGCCGTAGAACTGCATCAGCTGCACCAGCAATTCGCACCGGGCCGACAGGTTCTCCGCCTCCAGCAGCGCCTGTTTCGACGCGGGATCGAACGGCGCGATCTGGGAGACGCCGTTGATCAGCGACTGGTCATCCAGACGCTCGACCGAATCCCAGTCGACCGAATAGCCCTGGCTGTCGGCGAAGTGCCGCGCCTCGCGCTCGAACCCGCCGCGCTGGGCGTGGGTGAGCGTTTCGTCCTCGTCGTCCTCGATCAGCTCGGCCTCGACCTGGCGGAAGGCGGTCGTCACGTCGAGTTCGCGGATCAGGCGAAAGCGCGATTCGCCTTCGAGCACGAGGTTGTAGCGCCCGTCGTCCATAGCCTCGATCTCGCCGATCCGCCCGACGCAGCCGACGGTATAGAGCGGCGCGCCCTCGATCGGGCGCTGCGGCTGGATCATCGCGATCCGCCGGTCGCGCACCAGCGCATCGCCCACCAGCGCGCGGTAGCGCGGCTCGAAGATGTGGAGCGGCAATTGCAGCCCCGGAAAGAGCACCGCACCGGGCAGGGGAAAGATCGAGAGGCGGGTCGTCATGCGCCTTATCCGAACAGGATCTTCGACAGGCGGCGGCGGGTTGCGACGACCCACGGGTCCTCGAGGCCGATCGCCTCGAACATCTTGAGCAGCTGCGCGCGCGCCGCACCCTCGTTCCATTCGCGGTCCTTTTCGACCATGGAAAGCAGCGTGTCGGCGGCCTCGTCGCGGCGGCCCGCGGCAAACGCCGCCTCGGCATAGGCGAGCTGCGCGTCCATGTCGTCGGGGCTCGCCTCGGCCTTGGCCTTGAGGTCGGCGAGTTCGCCCTCGTCGACCTTCGTCCCGGCAAGGTCGAGCGCGGATTTGGCCGCGCCCATCGCGGGGTCACCCGCAAGGCGCGGATCGTTCATCATCGCCTCGAACACCTGCTTCGCCTCGTCGACCTGGTCGAGCATGACCAGCGCCCGCACGAGGCCCGAGGCGGCCGCTGCATTGTCGGGAGCGAATTCGGTAACCTGGCCGAAGATGCCCGCCGCGCGCTGAGCGTCGCCGCCGGTCAGCGCGTCCTCGCCCATCTGCACGAACTGCGCGATTTCCTCGGGCGACGGCCCCTGCTGCTGGCCGTTCGCGCCCTCCGCGCCCGCCTGCACCGGCAATTGCTGGAGCAGCTGGTCGAGCACCTGCTTCAATTGCGATTCGCTGCGGGCCGAAGTCAGGTCGGCGACCGGCTGGCCCTGGAACATGGCATAGACCGTCGGGATCGAGCGGACCTGGAACTGGCTCGCGATGAACTGTTCTTCGTCGACATTGATCTTGGCAAGCACCACGCCCTTGTCGGCATAATCGGCCGCGACCTTTTCCAGCGTCGGGGCGAGCGCCTTGCACGGGCCGCACCATTCGGCCCAGAAATCGAGGATGACGAGCTTCGTCTGCGAGGGTTCGACCACGTTCTTGCGGAAGCGGTCGACCGCCTTCTGTTCATCGAGATTGAGACCCATGCTGGCCAAGGGCGTGCTCCTGTCGTTCGGCTGGTGTCGTCTGCGGCACTCAATACAATATGCCACAATGTGGGAGGTTTTGGGGCTTTGTGAAGCGCGCATTTGCGCTGAAGCCTCGGGGACGCGCGATCAAGCGATAATTGCGCCATTTTTGGGCTTGCAGGGGTCGCGAGGCGCTGCTAATCGCGCCGCCTCCCCGGCAGGGAAGTGGCGACAGCGCCCCCTGTCACGGCGCCAGTGAGCGGGCGTAGCTCAGGGGTAGAGCACAACCTTGCCAAGGTTGGGGTCGAGAGTTCGAATCTCTTCGCCCGCTCCATTGCCTTGCTGCGTTGCCCGGATTCCTTTGGCCGTCGAAGACCTCGTGGACCGTGCCATTCTTGCAGCAGGTCGGACAGGAATGCCGCGCGGGTCACGCACTTCGTCGCATTGATTCAAGGCCAGGCTTGATCTTGCGATTTGGCACTGTATGGCGATGATACTTTATCACATAAAGCTATTGCCTTCATTCAGTGCCAAGGATTTCCCCCATGACATCGTTCACCTCCCGCCTTGCCGTTGCAACGGCCCTTTCCTTCGCGCTCGCTGCAAGCCCAGCTTTCGCCCAGGATGCCGAGGACGAGGAGACGCGTCCGGCTGAAAGCAAGCAGAAGGACGACGGCGAACACCTCCACGATCGCGGCGACATCCTCGTCACCGCCGAGGGTGTCCGCGAACTCGACTTCATCGCCGGGCAGGACATTCTCGGCCTCGAAGAGGTGCAGCGCAATCTCAGCAGCCAACTCGGCGAAGTGCTGGTCAAGGTGCCGGGCGTCACCGCCACCAGCTTTGCGCCCGGCGCCTCGCGCCCGATCCTGCGCGGCCTCGACGGGGAGCGCGTGCGCGTGCTGATCGACGGGCTGGGCACGGCCGACACCGCCAACACCTCGGCCGACCACGCGACCACGATCGACCCGCTCACCGTCACCCGGATCGAGGTCCTGCGCGGCCCCGGCGCGCTGCTGTTCGGCAGCCAGGCGATCGGCGGCGTCGTCAACGTGATCGACCGGCGCATACCGATCGAAGTGCCCGAAGAGCCGATCCACCTCGACGCGCTGTTCGCCGCCGACACCGTGAGCAACCTGCGCAGCGGCGGCGCGTCGATCGATGCGGCGCTGGCCGATAATGTCGTGGTCCATTTCGACGGCTCGTTCCGCGACACCAACGATCTCGAGATCCCCGGCTTCCAGCTGACCGAGGGACTGCGCAACGAACTGCTCGCCGAAGCCGCGGAGGAAGAGGCCGAGGGCGAATTCGAGGAAGCCGAGGAACTGCGCGAGGCCACCGACCAGCGCGCTTTCGTGCCGAACAGCGACCTGCAGACCTGGACCGTCAACGGGGGCATCGGCTTCATCTTCGGTGAAAGCAGCTTCGGCGCCTCGGTCGGCTATTTCGACACCAATTACGGCGTGATCAAGCGTCCGGGGACCGAGCACGCCCACGGCGAAGAAGAGCACGGCCATGACGATCACGATGATCATGACGATCACGACGATCACGACGAGGAAGGCCACGAGCACGGCGACGAGGACGTTCGCATCGACCTCGAACAGCTGCGCGTCGACCTGCGCGGCGACATCGCGCTTGGCAGCGGCTTCTTCTCGCGGCTGAAGCTGCGGGCGGGCTATTCCGACTACACCCATACCGAGCTTGAAGGGATGGAGATCGGCACGGTCTTCGACACCGAGACGATCGAGGCCCGCGCCGAGCTGATCCAGAGCCGCGGCGGGGTGATCGGCGCGCAATTCACCTCGCGCGATTTCCAGGCGGTCGGTGCTGAAGCCTTCGTCCAGCCCAACGACACCACCCAGTTCGCGCTTTTCACGGTGCAGGAATTCGATCTCGGCGGAATCCAGCTCGAGGCTGCCGGCCGCTACGAAACCGTCGATGTCGAATCCGAGCCGCTGGGCGTCGAGCGCAATTTCGACCTTTTCTCCGGCGCCCTGTCGGCGGTGATCGAAACCGAGGGCGGGGTGCGCTTCGGCCTCACCGGTTCGCGCTCGGAGCGTGCCCCGGCGGGCGAGGAACTCTTCGCCAACGGCCCGCACATCGCGACACAGGCGTTCGAGATCGGCAACGTCGACCTCGACGTCGAAAGCGCCTGGGGGCTCGAGACCTTCCTGCGCGGCGACATCGGCGACATCTCCTTCGGCGCGTCTGTCTATTACCAGAGCTTCGACGACTTCATCTTCCTCTCCCCCACCGGCGAGGAGGAGGACGACCTGCCGGTCTTCGTCTACCTGCAGGAAGACGCGAACTTCTTCGGCTTCGAGGCGGACCTCGCGCTGCCCGTGGTCGAGACCGAGGACTTCACCCTTCTGACCGATCTGCGCGCGTCCTACGTCTCCGCCGACCTGCAGGGCGACGGGAACCTGCCGCGCATCCCGCCGATCAGCCTGCTCGGCGCGCTCGAAGCGCAGTTCGACCGGTTCGACCTGCGCGGCGAGGTGCAGTGGTTCGGCGAACAGGACGAAGTCGCCGACTTCGAAACCGCGACCGACGACTTCGCTTTCGTGAACCTCTATCTCTCGATGCGGCCGCTTGAGAACAACCCGAATGTCGTCGTCCAGATCGCCGGCGAAAACCTGTTCGACGTCGAAGGCCGCCGCCATTCGAGCTTCACCAAGGATTTCATCCCCCTGCCGGGGCGGAACCTGAGGATGAGCGTGCGCCTGTCCTTCTGACCGTAATGTCGCTGGCGGTCCTGGCCACGGCCTAGATTGTCAGCGACCAGAACACGAGGGCGACGATCCAGCCCGCGTTGAACACGGCGAGCATGGCCCATGTGGTGGCCTTGCTCGCCTGTTTCTTTCCGGGGCCGACCGCGACGTCGGGCTCGGTCCGGAACAGCCGGGCGACGTCGCGCGCATGGATCAGCAGCCATGCCCCGCTGGCGAGCGTGATGACTCCGATGAGGAAGATTCCGGCCTGCTGGTAGATGAGCGGCATTTTCGCCTCCGTTGGCATTTCAGGTGCTTACAACGGACCAATGGGCCTCATCCGCGCCCGGTTCCGAAATCCTCGGCCAAGCGCACCGTCACGAGCCGAGCGAGGCCCGCAGCAGGATCAGCGTTTCGGCGCTCACCGAAAAGCCGAACAGCGTCATCATCGCGCAGACCAGCCGGAAACTCGCCAGCCGTTTGCCCTCGCCCGGATCGATCGGGAGAACCTGCCGCAGCACCAGCACCACGTCGCGCGCGTGCAGCACCAGCCATGCCGAGGACAGGATCGACGTCGCGCTGAAGATCATCAGCATCGCCTGGATCGAGGGGAGTGAAATGCGCGCGTCTCCTTTATCCGTGCCCCCCTTCAATCCCTGCCCGGCCGTGCCCGTTCCCGGGCCGATCAGTCCTCGGCGGCGAAGGTAATTTCGGCGTGCTCCTGCAGCCGGTCGACCAGCGCCTTGCCTAGGAACGAACCGGGCGTCCCGATCCCGCCCTCGGCCTCGCACGAAAGCAAAGCCATCCCCGTCTCGGCCAGCATCCGGCTGGTCGAGCCATAGCCCGGATCGTACTTGCCCTTCACGCCGTAATGGAGCGTCTGCCCGTCCGGCATCTCGGCGACGAACAGCACGTCGTAAAAGCCGTTCTCGCGCTCATCCTTCGTCGGCCCCTCGCCCGGCTTGGGCGGTTTCGAGCCGAAGGGGTTCTTCATCATCTCCTGCGCGGCCTCGGCCATTTTCCTGCCCGCATCGCCGGGGCTGGTCAGCACCATTTCGTCATACTTGAAATCCTCGCCATAGGGGTGGCCGAGCAGGAAATTGGTCCGGTGCACGTTCTTCGTGTTGATCGGCGCCATGACGAAGGGCGCGGCCCACTTGCCGAGGTCGTCCTCGTGCCGCGGGACCATGCCCGAAGGCTGGTCCGGCCCTTCGAAGCCGGGGGTGAGCGCGAAAGGATCGCGCAGGACGCCGAGAATCGCCGGCTTCCTCATCGCCGCCTGCATGGTCGCGCCGAGGCTCGCCGCCGTGCCGCCGGAGAAGGTGCCCTGCATCGCCCGCACGCGGCCCCGGATGCGCGGGGCGGGCGCGCCGAAGCGGGCCTTGGCGGCCTCCTGCGTCATCATCACGCCGAGGTCGAAGGGGATCGAATCGAAGCCGCTCGAAAAGCAGATCCGCGCGCCGGTTTCCTTCGCGCGCTCATGGAACGCCTCGATCTTCTCCGCCATCCATGCGGGCTCGCCGCACAAGTCGGCGTAGTCGGTTGCGGTCTCGACGCAGGCTTCGAGCAGCTTGTCGCCGTAAAGCTGGTAAGGGCCGACCGTGGTGAGGACGACCTTGGTGCGCTCGCACATGGCCTTGAGCGAGGCAGGGTCATCGGCATCGGCGACGACCAGCGGCGTATCGGCCGGCGCGCCGATTTCGTCGCGCACGGCTTCGAGCTTGGACAGGCTGCGCCCGGCCATCGCCCATTTCGGCCCGTCCTCGCGGCCGCCGTAGTGATGCGCGAGGTATTCAGCGACGAGCCGCCCGGTGTAGCCGGTCGCGCCATAGACGATGATGTCGAACTCTTTGTCAGCCACGGCAAATCCCCTTTGTCTCGTATTCCCGCATCGCGCGGAACTTCGCCTCCCTGCCTAGCTCAATAGACGCGAAATGCCAGCCTGTGTGCGCACGGCGGCGGGGCGGGCAAAGGTGACAAAGGTGACACCCTGTCAACTTTCCAACCTTGCCGGAAGGCACTGAAAATCTGAGCGTTTTGCAAGAAAAAGGAAAAGTGACGGACAGGGAGCACGGGCGTTTCTTGCCAGGCGGGTAGGAAGCGAGAGGGCAGCATGCGAGCAAGGTGGCACTCGCGGGACGAGTAGGAAACGGAGAGCGTCCGAATATGGGTGGAGATCTGACCTGAAACGGTTAGACAGCGGGTTATGAGTCCAAGTTTGCCTAGCAACGGTAAGCCATCAGAGTTACCACTAATTCTTTGTTAGAAGCGGAAATTCCTTTGAAAACAACCGTATTCGCTCCGGCTTGCGAAGCCTTGACCAATGCTTCATCCAACGCCTTCCTTGCGGCTTTGTCCATGTTCTTTGAGTTAAAGCTATCGGCCTCGTAAGCTAAGCCTAGAAATTCGCAATCCGTTACTTTCTGTTCACCGACCATTTTAACGGCAGAAGGAGCCGGATAAAATTCCGCATTAGCGGGAACTGCTAAGCAAACAGCAACAGCAGCCAAAGCTTTCAACATTGTCGTTCTCCAGTGGACTACCGCATCGTATCTCCGCTTTTAAGTTAGATCAACGACGGCAACGGGTCGTAAGCGGACAAAAGCCGTCCGACCACCTACAGCCGCGGCAGCGTCACCCCGCGCTGGCCCATGTATTTTCCCGCGCGGTCCTTGTAGCTCGTCTCGCAGCGTTCATTGCCTTTGAGGAACAGGAACTGGCACGCGCCTTCATTGGCGTAGATGCGCGCGGGCAGCGGCGTGGTGTTGGAAAATTCGAGCGTCACGTGCCCCTCCCAGCCCGGCTCCAGCGGGGTCACGTTCACGATGATCCCGCAGCGCGCATAGGTGCTCTTGCCGAGGCAGATCACCAGCACGTCTTCCGGCACGCGGAAATATTCGACCGTGCGGGCGAGCGCGAAGGAATTGGGCGGGATCACGCAGACATCGGTCTCGCGGTCGACGAAGCTGTTGGCGTCGAACTGCTTGGGATCGACCACCGCCGAATCGACATTGGTGAAGATCTTGAATTCAGGCGCCACCCGCGCGTCGTAGCCGTAGGAGGAGAGGCCGTAGGAAATGCAGCCCTCGCGCCGCTGCGCCTCGACGAAGGGCTCGATCATGCCATGTTCGAGCGCCTGCGTGCGGATCCACTTGTCGGAAAGAATCGCCATACGCTAGACGATTCCCGATGGCCGCGCCCCCGGCAAGCGGCGGGGGCGACTTATCCGGCGAAACCCGCGCCGCCGAACCGGCCTCGCCCCGCTCAGGCCGATTGCATTTCGGCGCGGGCGTGGGCGGCGATTTCGTCGGCGAGGCGGTCCACCAGCTCCACCGGCAGATCGTGGCCCCAACCGGGGATCGTCACCAGCCGCGCGCCGGGTATCGCCATCGCCGTGTCCTCGCCCGCCTCGACCTTGACCAGCGGATCGTCCTCGCCGTGCATCACCAGTGTCGGCGCGGTCACACGGGCGAGCCGTTCGCGCCGGTCGCCGTCGTCGATGATCGCGGCGAGCTGGCGCGGCAGCCCGTCGGGATAGACGCTGCGGCGCACCGTCTTCAGCACCCTTTCGCGCAGTTTCTCGTCCGAAGGGCGATAGGCCGGGCTGCCGATCGCGCGCTGCACCCGCATCCCGTGGGCGACGACCGCCTCCTCCTCGAGCGAAGGGAGCGGCGCGGTCAGCGCCTCCATCGCGTGCTTTTCCGCCTTGGGCAGCTTCGGATTGCCGGTGGTCGAGAAGATCGAGGTCAGCGACCGCAGCCGCTCGGCATGGTTCACCGCCATCAGCTGCGCGATCATCCCGCCCATCGACGCGCCGACCACGTGCGCGGCTTCGATGCCGAGCGCGTCCATCAGGCCCACCGCATCGTCGGCCATGTCGTTCAGCGTGTAGGGCACGCGCGGGGGGAAGCCGATCTTCTTCCAGAGCACTTGCCACACGATCTTGGGCGGCCGCTCGCCCGCCATTTTCTGGCTGTGCCCGATATCGCGGTTGTCGAAGCGGATCACGCGAAAGCCGCGGGCGACAAGCGCCTCGACGAATTCGTCGGGCCACAGGGTCAATTGCGCGCCGAGGCCCATCACCAGCAGCACCGGCGGATGGGCCGGGTCGCCGTGGTCCTCGTAGAACAGCTCGATATTCGTGTTGGGCGTCGTGATCGCGGGCATGGCGGGTCCGTCTGCTGGGCCTTGGTGCCCTGTGCCTATCGGCGCGCCCGCGCTTCTGCAAGCGCCCCCGCCGGGCCAAACCGCCCCTGCCTTTGCCATGCGGGGTGCAACGGAAAAGGAAGGGGCGGCCGCTCACGCCGGGTTCGGCAGCAAGGGGGAAGGGGCTGCTAACCCCCGAGAACGATCAGGTCGCTCCCTGCCTCCCCGGCGGCAAGCCGGGCGCGTTCGGATTGCGCGAGCGCGAGCATCAGCTGCTTGTGCTCCACGCGGTCGGTGGCGAAGACGATGTTCGCGAGGAACTGCGCCCTGTGCGCGTTGCCCACGGGCACGTCGGACAGGTCGCCCAGCCGCCTCACCGCGTATTTCGCCATCCTGAGCGCGGTCCGGTCGGCGGTGTTGGAATGGACGGTCAGCCCGTCGGGCCGCCCGTCCTCACCCATCCGGAAGGCGATCTGCACGATGCCGCTTTTCGGCACGGCGCTGCTGCGCCCGGGCGCCTGGCGCAGCGCATTGTCGAGCCGGCGCGTCGCCCGGTCCTGCCAGCGCTGCATCTCGCCCTGCGTAGTCACCCTGATCTGCTCCTGTTCGCCGGCAAGCGCCGGAGACGCGGCGAGCGGCAGCGAAAGGCCGAGCGCGAGCAGGGATGCAGCGACAGGACGCAGCGATTTTGTGGTACGGTAGGTCATTGGATCATCCTCCTATCATCGTTCAGGAGGATCGGCCGGTCAGCGTCGAGCAAGCAGGGCATCAGCCCATACCCGCAAGCGTCGGCGGCAATGGTCGATCCGACGCCGTGCGTCCGCCTTCTTGCCGGACGTCATGGCGTCAGATGCAAGAATGCCATACCGCACAAATCCATCAAGCCGGGCTTTACCGAATGGGCATTTGTTTCGTCCAAGCGGCTCGGATCGACGATAAGTGACGCACCGGTATCGACGAAGGGGGCGGCGCGCTGCGCCCTATCGGCCGCGCCAGTCGGGCCCCATGATGACCGCGCCATCCGACTCGAGCATATCGAGCACGCCATCCGGTTCCGCCAGCACGCGCAGCGGCACGACCGCGACGGTGACGCCGTCTGCGCCCATCGCCTGCGTGATTTCGTCCACCCAGATGCCGCGGATTTCCTCGCCCAGTTCCGGGTCGGCCCAGGGCCAGCAGGAACCCAGCGCGACTTCGAGCGGGTTTTCCATCGTCGCAGGGATGTCGAAGCGCCGCCACGCATTGCCCCGCGCCTCGATGATTGCCGGCCCCGCTTCGGCGGCGGTCATGGCCGCTTCGAGGCAGGGGATCTGCGTGCGCGGGTCGGCTTCGGACAGGCTGTCGAGCAGGTCCTCTCCGCGAAAGCGCGGCGGGCGGATGATTTCGACGTCGGCATCCTCGGCGGCTTCCTCGACCACCTCGGTCGCATCGTCCAGCGTGTCGTCGTCGAAATCGAGCTGGCGGGCGAGCAGGTTGAAGGCGGTGATGAGGAAGGAGGAGCGGTCGTAATCCTTGTCGTATTTTTCCTCGAGCGCGGCGAGCCGGGCGCGCTGGGCTTCGTCGAGGTAATCGCCCGCCACGGTCTTGTCTGGCAGCTTGAGGAAGCGCCCGGCGCGGAACATCACGCGGAAGAAATCGCCCGGCGAGAACTTGGGCCGCGAGCGAAGGATGACCCTCTGCGATTCCCCCACCGCCTCCTCCAGCCGGTCGGGCCGCCACGGCGTCGCCTCGGGCACTTCGCGGATTTCGCCCACGAGGATGATCGCGCCGGTGTCGGTGTCGATCGTCCACATCGGCGCGCCGGAACGCTGCGCGGTGACGAGGATGGCGTTTTCGGATGGGGGCGCGGGGTCTTGGGCGGCGAGGGGGGCGGCTATATTGGCGAGCAGGAGGGGAAGCAGAGCCTTGCGCATCATCGAAAGCTTATCCTTCCTTTCCTGCACGGCGCTTTAACGCCCTGGGTTCCCGCATTGGCGCTGCGCGCCGTCTGCGACTCCGCGGGGATAACGAAAATGGTTTTCACGGCACCAGCACCGTATCGCGCGGCTCTTCCTCAGTTTCCGGATAATCGAGCGTGTAGTGCAGCCCCCGGCTCTCCTTGCGGTGGAGCGCGCTCTTCACGATCAGTTCCGCCGCCTGCAGGAGGTTGCGAAGCTCGATAAGGTCGGTCGTGACGCGGAAGCTTCCGTAATAGTCCTCGACCTCGCGCTTGAGCAGTTCGATCCGGTGCGCGGCGCGTTCGAGGCGCTTGGTCGTGCGCACGATGCCGACATAGTTCCACATGAAGCGGCGGATCTCGGTCCAGTTCTGCTTGATGACGACCTCTTCGTCGGAATCGGTCACGCGGCTTTCGTCCCACGGCAGGATGGCGGGCGGGTCGTCGAGCTCGTCCCACATGGTCAGGATGTCGCTGGCCGCCGCCTCGCCGAAGACGAAGCATTCGAGCAGGCTGTTGGACGCAAGCCGGTTCGCGCCGTGGAGCCCGCTCTCGGTGCATTCGCCCGCCGCCCACAGGCCGGGCAAGTCGGTGCGGGCGTAGAGGTCCACCACCACCCCGCCGCAGGTGTAGTGCTGCGCGGGGACGACCGGGATCGGCTCGGCCGTCATGTCGATGCCGAGGCCGGAAAGCTTCTCGTAAATCGTCGGGAAGTGGCTGCGGACGAAATCCGGGTCCTCGTGGCTGATGTCGAGATGGACGTAGTCGAGGCCGAAGCGCTTGATTTCAGCATCGATCGCGCGGGCCACGACATCGCGCGGCGCAAGCTCCATCCGTTCCGGGTCGTAATAGGCCATGAACCGCTTGCCGGTGCGCGGATTTGTAAGCCGCCCGCCCTCGCCGCGCACGGCCTCGGTGATGAGGAAGTTCTTGACCTCGAGGTTGTAGAGGCAGGTCGGGTGGAACTGCATCATCTCCATGTTGGAGACGCGCGCGCCCGCCCGCCATGCCATCGCGATGCCGTCGCCGGTCGCGCCGCGCGGGGCGGTCGAGAAGAGATAGCAGCGCCCCGCCCCGCCGCTCGCCAGCACGGTGGCGCGCGCGACGTGGCGCTCGACCCGGCCCGTCTCCTCGTTGAGCGCATAGACGCCCCAGACATGGCCCGCGCCCGAATAGTGCTCGCGGTGACGGTCGGTGATGAAGTCGATGCAGGTGCGCCCGGGCAGGAGCGTGATGTTGGGATTCGCCCGCGCGGCGGTGAGGAGCGCGTCCTGCACCGCCCAACCGGTCGCATCGTCGACATGGACGATCCGCCGATGCGAATGGCCGCCTTCGCGGGTCAGGTGGAGCGAGTCCTCGTCTCGGTTGAACGGCACGCCGAGCTCGCATAGCCGATCGATCGAGGCAGGGGCGCGCTCGATCACGAATTCCACCGCCTCGCGGTCATTGAGCCCCGCACCCGCGACCATGGTATCGCGCACGTGGTTTTCAAAAGTGTCGCCCGCGTCGAGCACCGCGGCGATTCCGCCCTGCGCCCAAGCGGTCGACCCGCCGGTGAGCGATCCCTTGGCGAGTACCAGCACGCGCTTCGACACGGCGAGTTCGAGCGCCGCGGTCAGCCCGGCCGCGCCCGAGCCGATGACGATGACGTCGTGCGTGGGCACGTCGTGGTCGCTGCCCTTCGCGGCGCTCTCCCCTGCTTTCGTCGCGTTCATCCTCGCGGCTTTGGCGCGCAAACGGGCGCGGAGCAAGGGGGCGCGCGCGGCGCGGCCTGTGCGCGCCGCCTATTGGACATTCCTGAGTATTCGCCAAGAGGTGCCCGGGCCTCGCCTGCCCGGTAGGTTGGCGGATCATTGCCGGGGCTCCTTTGCGGGCCGCGTGTCCGGCAGGAATTCGGACACACTCCAGCAACGGGGCCGCGTCATGTCATTCCTCTCGCCCATCGCCTGCCTGCTCGGCCGTCACGAACCCCTGCGGCGCTACGTCAAATGGAACAGGCGTAAATATTTCGGGGAATGCCGCCATTGCCGCACCCCGATCGAACGCGTCGCGCACAAGCAATGGCGCGAGCGTGAGGACATGGCGGAGGAAACCTGACCGGCCCCTGCGGACCCGCCCGGCGGGCTCTCAACCCGCCCCGGTCAGCTGGACGAAGACATCCTCGAGATCGGCCTCGCGGGTGGTCACGTCCTCGATCCTGAGGCCCTGCTCCTGCAGGATGGCGAGCACCTGGCCTGCGCTGAGCCGGTCCTTGTCGTAGGTGATCTCGACCGAACGTTCGCCGGTCAGCTCGGCGCGGGCGAAAGCTTCGTGCGAGGGCGCGTCGGCAAGGTCGCCCGCCACCGTCACCGCGACCACCTTCTCGCGCGCCATCTCGACGAGCTCGCGGGTCGGCTTGTTCGCGATCAACTTCCCATGATTGATGATCGCGATGCGGTCGCACAATTCCTCGGCTTCCTCGAGGTAGTGCGTCGTCAGCACGACGGTCACGCCTTCGCGGTTCAGCTCGACGACCAGCTCCCACAACTGCCGCCGCAGTTCGACATCGACCCCGGCGGTCGGTTCGTCGAGGACGAGGATCGGCGGCGAGTGCACCATCGCCTTGGCCACCAGCAGCCGCCGCTTCATGCCGCCGGACAGCGTGCGGGCATAAGCGTTGCGCTTGTCGGCGAGGCGGACCGCCTCGAGCAGTTCCATGCTGCGGCGGCGCGCCTTGGGAATGCCGTAGAAGCCGCCCTGGTTTTCCAGCACCTCGAACGGCGTGAAAAAGGGATCGAACACGATCTCCTGCGGCACGATTCCGATCGACCGGCTGGCGTTGCGGCGATGTTCGTCGATGTCGAAGCCCCAGATTTCGGCCTGTCCCGAAGTCTTGTTGACCAGCCCCGCGAGAATGTTGATCAGCGTCGACTTGCCCGCACCGTTCGGCCCCAGCAGGCCGAAAATCGAGCCTTCGGGCACGTCGAAACTGACCCCGCCGAGCGCGAGCTTGCCCTCGGCCTCCTCGGCGCTTTTCGCGCCTTTCACGCCCTTGGGCGGAGCATAGCGCTTGACGAGGTTCTCGATGCGGATGGCGGGCTCTGCGGGCATGGCGCTGCCGTAGGTCAGCGCGCGCAGGCGGGCAAGCCTCCAGCGCAGGCGGGGCGCCTGCCGCGCCGTTCGGGCGCAATGAGCGATTGAAAAGCGCCGCGCGCGCGATTATCGCGGCGCGCATCATGAACACGCCCCCTCCCGAAGTCCTGCTGGTCGAAACGCGCCGTGTGAGCTGCGACGGGTCGAGCGGCATTCGCGGCGGTGCCGGATACCGCCCCGCCGCGCTCGGCCACCCGCGCATCTATCTCGAAATCGACGAACACGGCTATGTCGATTGCGGCTATTGCGATCGTCGCTTCGTGCTGAAGGGCGGCCCCGCGGATGGTGCGGACCAGGCCGCGCTCAAGGACATCAGCGAAGGCGGCGACCCCGGCCACCGCTGAATGCGCGCGTCAGCCGTGCGCGGCTAACGCCGCCCGATTGCTCGCGACTCGCGCGAAGAGGCCGGTCGCCCGGGCAAAGTTCACGGCACTTCAACGCGATGTTAAGGGGCTTGCCCTAACTCGGTCCTTACCACGCAGGACCAGGGCGAGGCCAGATGATCGATTTTCCCGTTTCCGCGCGCCGCGCGCTCGCGGCGCTGTGCGCCGTGCTCGCCGCGATGATCGCAGCGCCCGCCAGCGCGCAGGACGCCGCCGGGTCGAGCGATGCGCGCACGCTCGTCCTGACTCCGCTTTCCTTCGTCAAGGACACCGACCTCGATTTCGGCCAGGTCGTCGCGAGCGACACGGCGGGCACGGTGACGATGGACACCGCCGGGAACCTGTCGGTGACAGGCGGAGTCACGGCTGCGGGAGGCAACCCGATCCCGGCGCGGTTCTGGGGCTACGGCACGTTCAACCAGACGCTGCTCATCAATGTCGACCGCAACAACTACATCCTGACCCGCGAGGGCGGGACGGAAACCATGCGGCTCGATCGCCTGTCGATCGGCAGCGTGCCGCCGATCCGCATCCGCACCCGTCCGACCCGCTTCCGCATCGCCAATCCCGACGGCTTCTTCGCCTTCACCATAGTCGGGCGGCTCAGGGTCGGGGCGAACCAGCCGACCGGCGTCTATCGCGGGGAATTCGTCGTCTCGCTCGAATACGAGTAAGCCCCGCGCGGTCAGGACCGGTTCAGCCATGTCGTGGCATAGACGCGGCATGATGAATCAGGAGAACCCCGCCATGACCTGCCCCGCCGCCCCTTCCCGCCGCAGCATGAAAGGCGCGCTCGCCTCGCTCGCTGCGGGCGCGGTGCTGGCGCTTGCCGCGCCGATCGCCGCGCACGCGCAGGACGAAGGCGCAGGAGACAAGGCTGAAACCGCCGAAATGACCAAGGGCGAAAAGCGCCTTGCGAAAATGCTCGAAGGCCGCGTCGCGGGCGAGCCGGTCAATTGCATCCGCGTGGTCCCGAACCAGCGCATGGTGACGATCGACAAGACCGCCTATGTCTATGGCCGGGGCGACACGATCTACGTCCAGCGCACCAAGAACCCCGACGACATCAGCGAAGGCGACGTGCTCGTCTCTCGCCGATTCATGGCGAGCGAGCTGTGCCGCATGGACGTGATGACCACGGCGGACCGCATCCTCGGCTTCTTCACCGGGGCGGTCTTCTTCGAGGATTTCGTGCCCTATACCCGCGTCGATGATGCCGCGGACGAAGCGGAGGACGCCGCCGCCTGACCTCAGGCGGCGACGGTCGCTTTCGACATCGCGTTCATGCGCTCGAGGATTGCGTCCGCTTCGCGCATGATGCGGTCGATCAACTCCTTGCAGGTCGGGATGTCGTTGATGAGCCCGGCGACCATGCCGCAGCTCCACGCGCCCTTGTCCATCTCGCCTTCCATCATGATCGCGGGGTAGACCCCGGCGACTTCGGGCAGGATGTCCTGGATCGTGATCGCGTCGCCGAGTTCCTTTTCCTTTTCGAGCAGGCGCTCGACCGCCTCGTTCGTCATCACGCGCTCTGTGTTGCGCAGCGGGCGCATGACGAGGCGGGTGTCGAGTTCGCTCGCCTCGACGATGGCGCGCTTCACGTTCTCGTGCACGGGCGCCTCCTTCGTCGCGATGAAGCGCGTTCCCATGTTCATGCCCTGCGCGCCCATGGCGAGGGAGGCCACCAGGCTGCGCCCGTCGGCCATGCCGCCGGATGAGACGAAGGGAATTTCCAGTTCATCGGCCGCGCGCGGCAGGAGGATGAAGTTCGGCACGTCGTCCTCGCCCGGGTGGCCGCCGCATTCGAAGCCATCGACGCTCACCGCGTCGCAGCCGATCTCCTGCGCCTTGAGACTGTGGCGCACGCTGGTGCACTTGTGGATCACCTTGATCCCCGCATCCTTCAGCGGGCCGAGCAGTTCGATCGGGTTGCGTCCCGCCGTCTCAACCACCGGCACGCCGCCGTCGATCACCGCCTTGACCAGCCCGGGATAGTCGGGCGGGGTCAGGGTCGGCAGGATGGTGAGGTTCACGCCGAAGGGCTTGTCGGTCATGTCCTTGCAGCGCGCGATCTCGTTGGCGAGCTTTTCGGGCGTGCCCTGCGTCAGCCCGGTGATGATGCCGAGCCCGCCCGCATTGGACACCGCCGCCGCCATTTCGGCGAACCCGACATAATGCATCCCGCCCTGGATGATGGGATGTTCGATGCCGAACATTTCGGTGATGGCGGTCTTCATGGCTCGTCTCCCTCTCGGATGGCTGTTTCGCGCGCGAAACAAGCGGAGATCGGCGCGCCATGCAAGCACGTTTCGGGAGCGCGCCCTTGCCGTAGCGTCCGCGCATCCGCCCTCATGCACGCGCGCAGATTGCCACTTTCGTTCCGCCTGCTAGGCTCGGCGCGTCCGAAAGGCGTGGCCCGAAGCGGGAGAGGCGGATTGGAACCGGACGAGACCTGGCGGCCCGACGTGGGCGATCTCTATGCCGCGGGCGTGGTCGGCGCGCTGCTCGCGATGATCTTCGTCGTCGTCGCCATCGCGATGATTTTCGCCGCGACCTTCGGGCCTGCGGCCGCTGCCATGGCCCTTTTTACCGGAGGCTTCACGGGCTTATTCCTGACCATTCCACTCGCCTTTCTCGTCATCGCCCCGCTGGCGACGGGGATCGGACTCGTGCTGGCACGGGCCTTCGGGCCGAGGCGCTGGCTGGGCGCGGCGGTCGGCGGGGTGACGGGTTCGGCCCTTTCGGGCGGCCTGATGGTCGCGCACGGGCTGGACGACCCGGCGAACCCGGTAATGGCCGCCCTCCTTATCGCCGCGTCGGTCGCAGCCGGGCTCATCGTCCAGCGCCGGGTCCTGCCGCCGGGCCGCCGGAAGCTGCGCCGCTAGCTATCCGTCTCCCGTCCGATTGGTCCCGTCTCGCAAATGTCGCTGACGACGCAGATGTCGCACTTGGGCACGCGCGCGCGGCACACTTTCTTGCCGAACTGGATGAGCCAGAAATGCCCGTCGCGCATCGCCCAGTCGGGGCTGCGCTCTTCAAGCTGCTGCGCGGTCTTATCGGCGGTCTTCGCCTCGGTCAGCCCGATCCGGCCCGACACCCGGTGGACGTGCGTGTCGACCGCGATCACGTCGGCGCCGAAAGTGAAGCTCATCACGATGTCGGCGCATTTGCGCCCGATGCCGGGCAGGCTCATCAGCCCCTCGCGCGTGTCGGGCACGACGCCGCCATGCTCCTCGATCAGCGCCTTGCAGAACTTGCGGATGTTCTTCGTCTTCATGTTGTAGAGGCCGCAGGGCTTTATCGCCTTAGCGATCGCTTCGTCGTCCAGCGCCAGCATGGCCTCCGGCCTTCTCGCAAGCGCGAACAGCGCCATGGTCGCAGCCGCCGTGTTGCGGTCGAGCGATTGCGCCGAGAGTATGCAGGAGATGCACGAGCGAAACGCGTCGGGCTGGCCCTTCGGGCCCTTCGCGTTCCGGGTCCGTCCCGGCATGGCCTCGGCGAGGCGGCGGTAGACCTCCTCGACCTCGCTATCGCCGATCATGCTTGCGCTCGTAACGGTTGACGAGGAACTGGCCGAGAGCGCCGACGAACATCAGCGCCGATCCGCCGATGAACAGCCACACGCCCGTCACCTTCCACGGCTCGAAGCGCGGCAGGAACAGCACGCTGCCGACGACGAAGGCGAAGTTCCCCGCCAGCCCCAGCCCGCGGTGGATCCAGCCGTAATCCTTGACGATTATCCTGACGAGGCTGCCCATGCCTGCGAGAACCGGGCGAGCCGGGCGCGGGTTCCCGTCAGCCCTTGGGCTTGACCAGCTTGTCGGGCCGGATGCGGCGCGCTTCGCCGAACAGCGAATAGGTCTTGTTGACGTAGTTCGACACGTCGACGATCGAATCGATGTAGGTCGACAATTCCTCGGTCATTTCCTGTTCGACCAGCCGCACGTGCGCCGCCGGGTTTTCCGTCTCGAAACGGACGTAGAACCACGGCTCGCCGCGCTTCAATACCAGCGGCTTTTGCACGTCGTGCCATTCGAAGCCCCAGCTCAAGGGGCGCGGCCAGATGTGGACCGGGAACCGCCCGCCCATCATCACGCCGGGTCGCGGGGTGGGAAACCAGTCGAGATAGGGCGCGGTCTGGACGACGTAGCACGGCTCGTCCGCGACGAAGACGTAAGGCGCGACGACCTGGATGATAGGGCGCTCCGGATGCCGCCATTCGGACTGCGGGTGAAGCATCATCATAGAATTGCGCCCCTGCGGCCGCATCGCCGATTTCTCCCCGTCCATGTCGGCGAGCTGCAACTGGCCGTTCGGCGCGCGGATGACCTGGAGCGTGATGTCGATCGGGCAGGGGATGACGAAATGCCGCCGGTCGAAATCGATCGCCGCTGGGCAGACCTGCACCGACTTGGCCGAAGCGGGCTTGGGATCGTTGCGGGTGAAGGGCTTGGGCGGCGCCCAGATCGCGTCCGAGCCTTGCGGGAAGCGCACCGTCCAGCCGACCGTGACGCTGCGAGACTTGCCGCGCGCGGCGCTTTCCTCGCGGTCGTAATCCTCGGCGAACTGGTCTTCCCATTTCATGCGATGCGTCTCCCTTTGGGGCTTGCGCTCATGCACCCCTCGCCGCCGTGTCGCAATCCCCGCTGACGGGGCACTCGCCGCAGCGGGGCGCGCGCGGGCGGCAGACCGCCTGGCCGAGCTTCTTCAGGAGCAGGTGATGCTCGTCCATGTCGGCGGCGGACCATTCGCTCGGAACCAGCGGCATCAGCGTGTCGTAGGTCCGCGCGGTGTCGGCCTTCGCGGGCACGATGCCCGTGCGCTGCATGATGCGGCGGTGATGCCCGTCGATGACCATGGCGCGCCGCTCGAAGGTGCTCGCGTTCATCACCCCTGCGCTGTTCTTGCGCGCGACGCCGGGGAGCGTCTCGAGCCATGCCATCGCTTCGTCGGTCGGAAGATTGGAAAGGTGGCGCAGGTCCACCGCGCCGCGCGCCGCGATGATCGCGCCGAGGCACGCCTTGAGCCTTTCGGCGGCGATGCTCGGAAAGGTCTGGCGGTGGAGCCGCGCTTCGAGGTCCGCGACAGGCGCGGCGGCGACCGCTTCCCAGCTGCCGTATTCGGCGATCAGACCGTCGGTGGAGGCGTTCGATGCTGCGGTCTTGGTCTGCGCGCCGATCACGCCGTGGACCAGCACCCATTCGGGGCTGCGGCGCTTGTCGGGCGGGCGGACGATCCGCCCGAATCGCGCGATCAAAGCGGCCTGCATCCGGCGAAGGCGCTCGGTGCGCGGGTCGGGGCCGAGGTCGAGCTCCATGGCCTGCGCAGGAATGGCCGAGCGCTCGCCCCCGCGCAAGCGCCCGGCCACGACCGGAGCGTCAGGTCTTGCCGACGCCCGGAATCTGCCGCGCGATGAACCAGGACGCGGGAACCGACAGCACGAGCGCAGCGAGAGCTGCGAGCGCGATCGGCTGCGTCCCCGCCTGAATATCCATCGTCAGCACGGCAATCACGGCGATGCCCATCAGGGTCGTCGCGATCACGGGAAACAGAACAAGTGCAATCTTGAGCATTGTCCGGCCCTCCTCACCTTCGGGAGACGGGCGAGACCTTGCCGCGCGATTCGTAGGCGCGCCTTGATGCGCGTCAAACGGGCGGCGGGGCTATTTGGCGCGCTCGAACACCAGGGAAAAGGTCACCGGAACGGCCGGAGTGATTGAGGGGAGCCCGGCGATTTCGCGCAGCTGCTCGATATTTTCGCCGAGACCGAAGGCGTCGGCATAGACGATCACCGGCTCGCTCGACATGGCGACGACGCGGTCGGGCCCGCTGCGGGTGACGTCGACCTCGGTGTCGATTGTGCCCTCTACGCCTTTCAGCGAAAGCGTCGCATCGAGCGGCTGCACCATGGTCTCGCCAATCGCGAGGTCGGCGAAGGCGGCCGGGTCGATCTCGGCAGTGACGGTCGCGGTCGGATAGTCCGAAATCTCGAAGAAGAGGTCGCGCATCCGCTGGTTGCGGATGTCGACGCCGGTTTCGAGGCTGGCGAGGTCGATCGTCACCGTCGCTGTCCCGTCCTCGCTGACCGAGCCCGACAGGCCGGTGAAGCGATTCGTCTCGAGCACCTCGCCCGACTTGACCGAGACATAGGTCAGCCGCGAGGCTTCGGGCACGACTTGCCATTCGCCCGCATTGGCGGGCGCGGGCGCTTCGGGTTCGCCGGCGCAGGCGGTGAGGCCCAAGCTGATTGGCGCGGCGAGCGCGACAGGTGCGGTGCGAATGATGCGGTTCATTGTGGCTCCCCCGTTGGAACTGTCGTCGGACATAACGCTCATTCCCACTCGATAGTGCCCGGCGGTTTCGAGGTTATGTCGTAGACCACGCGGTTGATGCCCTTGACCTCGTTCACGATACGCGTCGCGACCTGCGTCAGGAAGCCCGCGTCGAAGGGATAGACGTCCGCCGTCATCCCGTCGGTGCTCGTCACCGCGCGCAACCCGCACACGCTGTCATAGGTTCGCCCATCGCCCATGACGCCGACGGTCTTGACCGGGAGCAGCACAGCGAATGCCTGCCAGATCGCGTCATACAGCCCGGCATTGCGGATTTCCTCCAGATAGATCGCGTCGGCCTTGCGCAATATGTCGCAGCGTTCCTTGGTGACTTCGCCCGGAATGCGGATGGCAAGGCCCGGGCCGGGGAAGGGATGGCGACCGACGAAGGCTTCGGGCAGGCCGAGTTCGCGGCCCAGGTCGCGGACCTCGTCCTTGAAGAGTTCGCGCAAGGGCTCGACCAGCTTCATGTTCATGCGTTCGGGCAGGCCGCCGACATTGTGGTGGCTCTTGATCGTGACGCTCGGCCCGCCGGTGAAGCTGACGCTCTCGATCACGTCGGGGTAGAGCGTCCCCTGCGCGAGGAAATCCGCCCCGCCGATCTTTGTCGCCTCGGCCTCGAACAGGTCGATGAAAGCCTTGCCGATGAACTTGCGCTTGGCCTCGGGGTCGGTGACACCGGAAAGGCCCGCAAGGAAGGTCTCCTCCGCATCCACCGCAACGAGCGGGATGTTGTAGGAATCGCGGAACAGGCTGACGACCTGTTCGGCCTCGTTCATCCGCATGAGGCCGTGGTCGACGAAGACGCAGGTCAATTGGTCGCCGATCGCCTCGTGGATGAGGACCGCCGCGACCGCCGAATCGACGCCGCCCGACAGCCCGCAGATGACCTTGCCGTCGCCCACCTGTGCCCGAATTTCCTCGATCTTGGTCTTGCGGAATTCGGCCATGGTCCAGTCGCCCGCAAGGCCGCAGACATGGCGCACGAAATTGGCGAGGAGCCTGCCCCCATCGGGCGTGTGGACAACCTCCGGGTGGAACTGGGTGCCGTAGAACTTGCGTTCCTCGTCCGCGATCACGGCAAAGGGCGCGCCGTCGCTGGTGGCGACGATCTCGAAGCCGGGGGCGAACTCGGTCACCTTGTCGCCGTGGCTCATCCAGACCTGGTGGCGCTCGCCTTCGGCCCATAGCCCGTCGAACAGGGCGCATTCCTTGGTCACGGTAAGGAAAGCGCGGCCGAATTCGCCGCCTTCGCCGGTTTCGTGCCCGGGCCGCACCTCGCCGCCGAGCTGTTTCGTCATCACCTGCTGGCCGTAGCAGATGCCGAGGATCGGCACGCCCGCCTCGAAGAATGCCTGTGGGGCGCGCGGGCTGCCTTCGTCGGGCACGCTCGCCGGGGAGCCCGACAGGATGATGCCCTTCGGGCTCAGGCGCTCGAAGGCTTCCTCCGCCTGGGTGAAGGGCGCGATTTCGGAATAGACCCCCGCCTCGCGCACGCGGCGCGCGATGAGCTGGGTCACCTGGCTGCCGAAATCGACGATGAGGATCGAATCCGGGGGCGAGTGGTCGGCGTGTGGCTGCATGGTCCGCAATTAGTCGCGCGCCCGCGCGCCTGTCCAGCATCGACCCGCCGCGATCCGCCGCTTTCGCGCGCCTCGCAGAAGGTTCCCGCAAAAAAGCGCGGACAGGTTGCAAAGTTTGGAACCATTTTCGCACTTTTCGCATTTGCGAAATACTCTTGTGCAGTGCACCAGAGTTTCAAACAGCAACCGAATGCCGGCCAGCGGCATCCCACCCTCTCCAACCAAGGAACTCTAACCATGCGTCTTGCTCTTCCCCTGATCGCTCTCGCCGCCCTTGCCACCCCGGCCGTCGCCGCGCCGCAGGGCACGAACGAAACCGTCACCGTGCGCATCTCCTTCGACGATCTCGACCTCGCCAAGGCCGATGATCGCGCCGTGCTCGAACAGCGCGTCGACGCCCAGCTGCGCCGCGCCTGCACGCTGCCTTCGCGCCCGGCCTATGTCGTCGGCCCGCTGGTCGATGAAAAGTGCGTCGCCGAAGCGCGCACCGCCGCTCTCGCCGAAGTCGAGCGCGTCGCCGCCGCGCAGGCCCGCCGCGGTCGCGAAGTCGCCGCCAACTGAGCGACCTTCGCCCTCCACCGGATGCCGGAACGGCCGTCGGACCAATGGTCCGGCGGCCGTTTTGCATCTGCGAAGAGAAAGGTGTTTCCGATCAAGCGCCTGTTCGATAGATTGCAATAATGGCAATATAATTGCTCATTTTCGCATTTGTGTTTCGTGCAATCGAACGGCATCTGGGCCGGGCAACGCAGCGAGGCTCCTCTCTCTCCTCCTCGCGCGATGCACGCTTTGAGGCG